>CAYOHX010000120.1:0-16405 GCA_964403875.1 uncultured Anaerolinea sp.
AATTTGAGGTGTTTGGCGGGGCTTCGCCTCACCAAACACCTCAAATTCGGCCTCTTTCACCAAAGGGCTGAGCAATAACCAAAATTCTTGCGCCCCATATTCCTATCGTGAGGAGAATGGAATGAAGGGAAAAACTCTCTCCCAATCCATCCGTATACTGGCCCTCGTCGCCGCCCTCCTGCTCACCGCTGGAGCGGTATCCGCGACCCAATCGCCAAACCTGGTTCAGGCAGCGCCCGAGCCGCTCCCCCCGGTCCAACAGCCGGACAACTCCCTGTGTTTGAGCTGCCACTCAAACCCAGAAGCCGAAATGGAATTATCGAACGGAGATAAGCTTTCCATCTATATCGACATGGAAGCCTACAGCAGCGGTGTTCACGCCAACCACGCCTGCCAGACGTGCCACCCGAACATTGCCTCGTACCCCCACCCAACCCTCAAAGCTCAATCTGCTCGAGAGTACAAGAAACAGTACGAGGTCAACTGCACGCAGTGCCACCCGAATGAGGCCAAGGCAACCATGGATAACGCCCATGCCAAGTTGGCCGCCGAGGGCAACCCCAACACTCCCAGTTGCGCCGACTGCCACAGCCCGCACGCCACCGCCCCCATCGCCAAAGACGCCAACGGTGACCCGGCTCCCTCCGAAAACGCCAACATCGCCCTCATCTGCTCCAACTGCCACAGCACCATCGTCGAGCAGTACCGCTACAGCGTGCATGGTGAGGCCGTCTTCGAGGAATCCAACCCCGATGTCCCTGCCTGCGATGAATGCCACGGCATCCACAACCTCAAGCAAGCCCGAACCATCGAGTTCCGTCTGAACTCACCCAACATGTGCGCCGAATGCCACACCCGCGCCGACATCATGGACAAATACGGCATTTCGACCCAGGTGATGGATACCTACGTCGCCGATTTCCACGGCACCACCGTCACCCTGTTCGAGAAGCAGTCCCCCGATCAAGACACCAACAAAGCCGTCTGCTACGACTGCCACGGCGTGCATGCCATTGCCGCCACCGACGACCCCATTCGTGGGTTGCAAGTCAAAACCAACATCTTGCAGGCCTGCCAGCGCTGCCACCCCGATGCTACCCAAAACTTCCCCGACACCTGGCTGAGCCATTACATCCCCAACAAAGATAAATATCCCGTCGTCTACTACGTCGATCTGTTCTATAAGATCCTTATCCCCGGCGCTTTGGGCTTCATGGCGCTCATCATCGCCACAGATGTGTACCGCCGAATCACCGACAAGGTGGTTCGCAAGCCCAAAACAGACACTCCGCCTGCGCCAGCGTCTGAAGAAAAGAAGGAGGGCTAGATCATGAGCACCGAAAAGAAACAATACTTGCGCTTTAGTGTTGCTCAACGGATCGAACACCTCGTCCTGATCCTCACTTTTACCACGCTGGGACTCACCGGCCTGGCCCAAAAATACTCGCTCTGGCCCATCTCTCAGAGCTTCATCGCCGCGCTGGGTGGAATTGAAGCCACGCGCATCATCCACCGCACCGCCGCCATCATCTTCACCCTCGAGGCCGTCTACCATGCCGTGGTTTTGGGCTATCGCCTCTTCGTCCTGCGCATCGAAGCTTCCATGCTCCCCGGCATCAAAGACGCCACCGACATCTGGGACTTTGTGCGCTATAACCTGCGTCTGACCAAGGTCAAGCCTAAGATGCCGCGCTACAACTTCTCGGAAAAAATCGAGTATTGGGCTATGATCTGGGGCACCGTCCTGATGGGCCTGACCGGTTACATGCTGTGGAACCCCATCGGCGTCGCCAACGTGCTCCCCGGCCAGTTCATTCCAGCCGCCAAGGCCGCTCACGGCGCCGAAGCCGTTCTGGCGGTGCTGGCCATCCTCTTGTGGCACTTCTACAACGTGCACATCAAACACTTCAGCAAAGCCATGTTCACCGGCAAGCTGACGCACCACGAAATGGAAGAAGAACACGGCCACGAGTTGGAAAAAATAAGCGCCGGCAAGGCCGTCCAGGCGCCTCCCGACAAAGCCACCTACCGCAAGCGGATGACTTTCTTCATCCCCGCAGCGGTGGTGTTTGTGGGGCTTTCACTGGCGGCTCTTTACTTTGTGACCTTGCGCGAAGAAACCGCCCTGGCCACCTACCCGCCCGCCGTGCCCACCAACGAGGTATACGTCTTGCCTACCCCAACCCCTTCGGATTAATCCATCGACCCAGACGAACCCCTTACAGATGCCGCCCCACCGCGGCATCTGTTTTTTCGCCAGGTTCCCCACGCCGATTCCCATTGATCCCACCTTCTGGGCAGCCCCTGAATTGTGATATACTTTTTTTGTCACTGCTCAGAAGGCAGGAAAACCCTTTTCCACATCTATGGCTGAGTAGTCATTTTCTTGCACCCAATATCCAGTCATGCCCGGAGGTAGACAGGCCCCATGAAAACCCTACTCCTTTTGCGCCACGGAAAATCCAGTTGGAAAGAAACCCATCTCGCTGATCAAGACCGGCCCCTTTCCAAGCGCGGTCAGCGCGACTCGCACGCCATGGGCCAGCTCCTCCTGGATCGAGAACTGGTTCCCCAGGTCGTTCTTTCCTCCTCCTCCAAGCGCACAGCCCAAACCGCCGAAGTTTTGTGCGAAGAATGCCGCGAGATAGGCCCCGTGCATTTACTGGACGAACTCTACCTGGCCGAACCCGCCGCTTATCTGGATGTACTCCACACCCTACCCGAAGGCATCGAGCGCGTGATGGTGATTGGCCACAACCCTGGCCTCGAAGCTCTCTTGCTCACGCTCGGACGGCGCATTGAAGCCATGCCCACGGCTTCCCTGGCTCATCTTGTCCTGCCCATCCAAACCTGGGCCGAGTTGACCCAGGAAACCGAAGGCGAGCTGGTCGACTTCTGGACCCCGGAAGATTTGCAAGAAATGGCCGAACAAGCCGACAAAGAGAAAACCAAAGAAAAAGAAAAAGAGAGAGAGAAAGAGAAGCACAAAGAAGAGCACAAGAAAGACAAGCATAAAGAAGAACACGAAAAAGACAAAAAAGACAAGAAGAAAAAATAGGACCCATTCATGACTCTTTTGCCCGTCACCGATCAATCCTTTCAGGCTCAGGTAGCCAACGCTTCTCTGCCTGTCTTGCTCGATTTCAGCGCCGAATGGTGCGGCCCTTGCCGCCAACTGGAACCCGTTTTGGATAAGCTGGCCCAGGAACTGCAAGGCAAGCTCATTATCGCTCGCATCGACGTAGACGCCAACCCCGATGTGCCCGGACGCATGCAGGTCATGGGCATCCCCACCCTGATCTTATTCGTCAAAGGCCAGCCGGTTGAGCGCATGTCCGGCTTCATGCCCCGCGAGCGCCTGTTGCAAAAAATCAACCCCCACCTGGGGTAATGACTCCGCCGTTTTTTCACTGAGCGATGGGCGTCCCGGTCAGCACTCCACCTGCCGGCGTTTCATCGCTCGTAGTTTTTAAGTGAGGAGCCCATGAGCGAAAAAACCCCCAAACCCTTTGGATTGTGGCCCAGCCCGCTGAGCGCGCAAATGCTGGGGCAGCGCACTCGCCTCGACGAAATCGGCTGGGACAGCGACGGCCAGACCCTGGTTTGGCTGGAAGGCCGCTCGGACCGGGGCGTGCTGGTGGCCCAAACCGGCCCCGCAGCTCGCCGCGACCTGACCGTTACCCACTCGGTGCGCGGCGGGGTCGGCTACGGCGGCGGCGAGTTCTGCGTGGCCCAAGGGCGGGTCTTCTTCGTCGATCGCAGCGGGCCAATCTTCACCCGTGGGTTAGAAAACGGATCGCCGCGCCCGGTCACACCGCCCTTTGGGGCCTGTGCCTCGCCCACCCTGTCGCCCGACGGGCGCTGGCTGGCCTACGTGTTCAGTGACGGGAACACCGACTTGCTGGCCCTGGTGGATAGCAGCGGCCAGGACTGGCCCATCCAGGTGGCCCGCGGCGCTGACTTTTACAGCCAACCCGCCTGGAGCCCGGATGGAAATTGGCTGGCCTGGGCCGAGTGGAACCACCCTAACATGCCCTGGGATGGCGGCCTGGTCAGGCTGTCCCGCCTGCAAGGCGCTCCCCCCCGCGCCCTGGAAACGTTCACTCTTGGCGGCGACGAGCAGCACGCCGCTGCCCAGCCGGTCTTCTCGCCCAATGGCCAATGGTTGTGCTTCATCGAAGCCGTCGGCGAGTATGAGCAATTGGTTCTGGTTGATGTGAATACGCGCGAGCGGCGGGTGCTGTGGAACCCAGGCGACCGTCACCTGATGCTGCCAGCCTGGGTGCAGGGCAACCGCTCATTGGGCTGGGCCGCCGATGGGCAGGCCCTCTACAACTTGACCAATTTGGCCGGTCGCGTGCAGCTCTGGCGCATCGACCTGCAAGGCCGCGCCACCCAACTGGACACGACGCCCTACACCTGGCTGACACAACTCACCATTTCCCCCGTGGGCGACAAGCTTGCCTGCCTGGCTTCCTCGCCTCACACCCCTCCGCGCGTGGTGGTTTGGGAAAACGGCAAAGCACAGGTCATGGCTCGCAGCGACTCCGAATCCTTGCCCCCCGGCTATACGGTCGAGCCGCAAGCCATTAGTTGGCGCGCAGCCAACGGCACACCCGTTCACGGCCTGTATTATCCACCTACCCATCCCAATTTCACCGCCCAAGGTAAGCCACCGGTCATCGTCAGCATTCACGGCGGGCCAACCGGGGCTGTGGGCCTCACCTATTCTCCCGAGGCTGTCTACTTCACCTCGCGCGGTTACGGATTCTTCTATGTAAATTATCGTGGCAGCACCGGCTACGGACGCTCCTACCGCGAAGCGCTGCGCCAGCGCTGGGGTGATTACGACACCGAGGACGAGGCCACTGCCGCGCAGGCATTGGTAGAGCTGGGCCTGGCCGACCCCAAGCAACTGGTCATCACCGGGGGCAGCGCGGGCGGCTACACGGTGCTCAACGCCCTCATCCGCTATCCGGGCCAATTCAAGGCCGGTGTGTGCCTGTTTGGCGTAAGCAACCTGTTCACCCTCGACCAGGACACCCACAAGTTTGAAGCCCATTACACCCACTCGCTGGTGGGCGCATTGCCCGAAGCTGCTGCCCGCTACCACGCCTGGTCGCCGGTGTTCCATGCCGATGCCATCCGCGACCCGCTGTATGTGTTCCAGGGCGCCGATGACAAAGTGGTGCCGCCCAGCCAATCCGAAGAGATCGTGGCTGCGCTGCGCAAGAGCGGCCTGCCTCACAAGTATAAAGTCTACGAAGGAGAAGGCCACGGCTGGCGCAAATCCGAAACCATCGTCGATTACTACAACGAGTTCGAGCGTTTCCTGCAGCAGTTCGTCCTCTTCGCGCCGTAAGAAAGCTGTCAGCTATAAGCCATGAGCCGTAAGCTTGAAGAAAAGACCCGCTGCCCGCACTCTTTCTCTGCGCCCTTTGCGCCCTCTGCGGTTCCTCTTCCCTTTCCCACGTCTACCCTCGTATCCGCCTTCTTCCTCTGGCTAATAGCTGACCGCTAATGGCTTATAGCTTCCTACACAATTAGCATCGCATCGCCAAACGAATAAAAGCGGTACTCCATCTCCACCGCCGTGCGGTAAGCCTCCAGAATTCGCTCCCGGCCCACCAGCGCGCTCACCAGCATGATCAGGCTGGATTTGGGCAGGTGAAAATTGGTCACCAGCGCATCCACCGCGCGGAACGAATATCCCGGCAGGATGAATAGCTGGGTAGGCCCGGCAAAAGCTGCCACCGTCTGTCCCGGTCCGGCTGCCTGCGCCGCCGACTCGAGGGTGCGCGCACTGGTGGTGCCCACGGCAATGATCCGCCCGCCTTTACTGCGTGTCTGGTTGATAGCTTCCGCCGCCTCTGGCGTCACTTCGCACCACTCCGAGTGAATCTTATGTTCGCGGGGGTCATCCTCCGTCACCGGCGCGAAGGTATCCAGCCCTACGTGTAGAGTCACGGAAGCAAAACTCACCCCCCGCTCGCGTTGAAGATGGTCGATCAACTCATGGGTGAAATGCAATCCGGCGGTCGGGGCCGCCGCCGAACCCGGCTGGCGCGCATACACCGTCTGGTAACGCTCGGGGTCCTTGAGCGGCTCGTGGATATACGGCGGCAGGGGCATGTGCCCGGCGGCCTCCAGGGCTGGCTCCACGGGCGCGTCAAACCGCACCAACCGCCGCGCCCCCTCCAACGTTCCAATGATCTCCGCCGTGCGCCCGCCGTCCACATCCAGCCGCTTGCCCACGGTCAGGCGCTTGCCCCCCACCAGAGCTTCCCAGGTCAGGGCGTCCTGGCGGCGCAGAAGCAGCAATTCCACCTGTCCGCCGGTGGGTTTGCGCGCAAAGATGCGCGCGGGAATGACGCGTGTCTGGTTGACCACCAGCAGGTCGCCGGGACGCAGGTAATCACGGATGTGCCAGAAAGTGGTATGTTCCAGCTCAGGCGCGTCGCGGCGCAACACCAGCAGACGCGAATTGTGGCGCGGCTCTACCGGCGTCTGCGCAATCCGCTCCGCGGGAAGGTGATAATCGAAATCGGTCGTTTTCATGCGAAAAATACTACAAAAGTCGCGGTTGGGCGGGTTGTTCAGGGAAGTTGATTTTCAGGTGCTCGTAAGCCCCCCGGGTAGCCACGCGTCCTTGAGGGGTGCGATCCAAGAAGCCAAGTTGCAACAAATACGGTTCAACCACATCCATGATGGTGTCCGGTTCTTCGCCAATCGAAGCGGCGATGGTATTCAAGCCCACCGGCCCGCCGTTGTACTTCTCGATGATGGTCAGCAGCACGCGGCGATCGACTTCGTCCAATCCCAGCGGATCCACGTTGAGCAAGTTCAACGCCTCCGAAGCCACCTCGCGGCTCACACTGCCCTTCGCTCTCACCTGGGCAAAGTCGCGCACCCGCCGCAGCAGCCGCAGCGCCACGCGCGGAGTTCCCCGCGCCCGCCGGGCAACTTCATCATAGCCGTCCTCGGCCACCGTCATGCCCAGCCGTCCGGCGGCTCGCCGCAGAATCTCCTGAATGGCAGCCGGGTCGTAGTAATCCAGGCGGTACACCGCCCCAAAACGCGCCCGCAGCGGCGCTGAAACCAGCGCCAGGCGAGTGGTGGCCCCGATCACCGTGAAGCGCGGCAGCTTGAGGCGAATGGAACGCGCCGCCGGGCCCTTGCCGATCATGATATCCAGGGCGAAATCTTCCATCGCCGGGTACATCACCTCTTCCACCGCCCGTCCCAAGCGGTGAATCTCATCGATGAACAGAATATCCCCGGCGCGCAGATTGGTCAAAATGGCCGCCAGGTCGCCGGCTCGCTCGATGGCCGGGCCCGCCGAGGTTTTGATATTTACGCCCATCTCGTTGGCCAGGATGTGCGCCAGGGTCGTCTTACCCAACCCGGGCGGCCCGTAAAAGAGCACATGCTCCAGCGGCTCGCCGCGCTGGCGCGCCGCGGCAATCAAGATCGACAGGTTTTCCTTGATTTGCGTCTGCCCGATGTAATCTGCCAGGCGCACAGGGCGTAAAGCAGGATCGATGGGTTCGTCTGCCCGGGTTTGAGGATTCACTAGGCGGTTTTGCGCGTCGGTCATGAAGCTGATTATACCCATGAAACACCTTTTCGGGAGCAGCTCGCGAGGTGGTTCTCTGGGAATTTGCCGCGGTAGGCGCCACTACATCTGGAAGACCACCCATTTGTCATCGCCTGTCAATGGATAATTTGGGTATACTTAGGGCGATGAATATTGGCGACCACCTGGAACTACTCGTTTGGCTGCTCCTGACCGGGGTGACCTCCATCCTCCTGGCAACCTTCATCTGGGCGCGGCGCTCTTCACGCGGGGCCAGGCGGTTTGGTTGGGTTTCAATGGTGGGCGGAATTTGGGCGTTGTTCTTGCTGGGCGAAATCCTCACCCCCACACTGCCCGGGAAAATGGTCTGGAACGACCTGCAAACCATCGGCGGCTTTGTGCCGCCCTTGTTCCTGTTTTTTGCGCTCGAATACATCGATCGTGGTGGCTGGCTCAAACCCAGGTTCATCCTTCTACTTCTGCTTCCGCCACTCTTCACCGTTCTGAGCGCGTTTTTGAATTTTCCGCCCGGATGGACGCGCGCCGCTCCCCACCTCGATGAAGCCGCTGCCGCGCTCCCTCTGATGACCTTCGAGTACGGCCCCTGGTCCATCATCGCCATGATCTTTTCTACCCTGGTCATGGTCGTCGGCCTGGGGCTGTTGGTCGAACGCTTGCTGTTCGGCGCAAAGATCTACCGTATGCAAATCATCAGCCTCATCCTGGGCATTCTGCTGCCTTTCGCGGTCAACCTCCTCCTCAGCACCCGCTTCCCCGAGATCCCCATCCTCAGCCTGTTCCCACTCACCTTCCCCCTCAGCACCTTGATCAGTGGTTGGGCTCTGCTGCGCTACCGCTTGTTTGACCTATCTCCCGTGGCCCGCGCCGCCATCCTTGAACGCATGTCCGACCCGGTGCTGGTGTTGGACAACCAGATGCGCATCATCGACCTGAACCAACCCGCTCAGAGATTGCTGGGCACCAATCTTGAGCGCGCCTTTGGCAATTCTTTTGACCAAACCATTCCTCTCGGTCTGGCCGGACTGCTCAGTTTTGCCCGCGGCGACGAGGAACGAACCGAGGTGGTTTTGGGAAGCCCGCCTCTCACCTACGAAATCACCCGCTCCCTGCTGGGCAGAAACCGGGGCCAGCTCCTGGTGCTGCACGACATCACCGCTCAAAAATCGCTCCAGGCCGCCCTGCAAACCAGCGAAGAGCGCTACCGGCTGCTGGTGGAAAATGGCAACGACGGTATCGGCCTGGTGCAGGATCAGCGTCTCCGCTTCGTCAACCCCCAACTGGCTCAACTCATGGGCTATTCTGTGCAGGAAATGGAAGGGAGCCCCTTCGAAGATTTTATCATCCCAGAACGACGGGAAGAAGTTGCTGGTTTTCATCAAAAGCGCCTGCGCGGCGAGTCGGTGCCTTTTCAGTATATGCTTGAAGTGGTCCACAAATCCGGCCAGCGCCTCACCCTCGACCTCAGCGCCCGGGTGATGTACATTGAAGGCCAGCCGGCCGTCCTGTTCTTCGCCCGCGATGTCACCGAACAGGTGAAAACCGCCAAACTCCTTGAAGAAAGCCGCGAGCAGTATCGCGAACTGTACTATCGCGCCCAAATGGACGCCAGCGAGCACAAACGCCTGTATGCGCTCCAATCCGCCACGTTGGAGGCCGCCGCCGACGGCTTCCTGGTGGTCAGCCTGGACGGCAGCGTGGTCACCTATAACAGCCAGTTCGTCAGCCTGTGGAACCTGCCCGCCGACTGGCAGCACTATCCCCAGACCGAGTGGTTGAACCTGCAAACCCGGCAGGTGCGCGACCCCGAACCCTTCCTCAGCCAGGTCCGGGAACTGAACGCAAACCCCGAGATGCAAACCCTGGATATTGTGGAACTGATCGACGGTCGCATCCTCGAACGGCGCAGCGTGCCTTACCGGATGGATAACGAAATCGTCGGGCGGCTGTGGAACTTCCGCGATATCAGCGAGCGCAAACGCGCCGAGCGCGCCGAACAGGCCTACCGGGAACTACTCGAAGCCCGCACCCGCGAGATGGAAATCCTCAAACAAGTCGCCGAGACGCTCAATCAAGTTCTCCCGCCCACGCGCGCGCTGGAGGTCAGCTTGAAAATGGTGGCCGAGCAGATGCAAGCCACGGCCGGTTGGTTTCTCATCCTCGAACCCTCCGGCGAGGCCTTGCTCTCGGCCTCTTACAACTTGCCCCCCAGCCTGGCCACCCTCAAAGCCGAAGGCCGCCCCTGGGGGCTGTGCCGCTGCCTCGAGCGCATGTTGGTGGGCGAATTAAAGAGTTCCGATGCCGAAATTCTGGGCTGCCAGCGCCTGGAAGAGGCCGGCGAACTGCCCACCGACTTGCAGTACCACGTCAGCATCCCCGTGCAGGCCAGCGGTCGCCCGGTGGGTATGCTCAACCTGGTGGTGCCCGGCAAACGCAAATTCGACGCCGCCGAGATGCGCTTGCTGGCTGCCTTTGGCGATCAATTTGGGGGCGCCGTAGAACGCGCGCGCCTGTTTGATCACACCCAAAGGCTGGCCATCAGCGACGGCCTCACCGGGCTGTATAATCGTCGCCACTTCTTCGTCAAGGCTCAGGAAGAATATGAGCGCTCCTTGCGTTATGACCACCCTCTTTCTATCCTGATGATTGACGTGGACCACTTCAAACTCGTTAACGATGAACACGGCCACCAGGTTGGCGACCTGGTGTTGAAGCAAGTCGCCGAGACCTGCCGCAAGGCCTTGCGCCAGGTGGATATCATTGGTCGTTACGGCGGGGAAGAGATTGTGGTGCTCATGCCCGAAACCAGCCAGGAGGCCGCCCTGCAAGCCGCCGAGCGCCTGCGCGAATCCATAGGAGCCCTCCAATTCCCCGATATCGACAAACCGCTGTGTGTCACCATCAGTATCGGCGTGGCAACCCTCAAAGACACCATCGAACTGGATCGGCTGCTCGGGCATGCCGACCAGGCCCTCTATCAAGCCAAAAACTTCGGCAGAAACCAGGTAAAAATTTGGACAGAAAATCACATTAATCCTGTATAATAGGCGGAATTTGGAGATCAACAGGATTACCCCACAAAACGAACTTTGGATTAAAATAACGAAAGCTGAAATATTAGGAGAACTCAATGGCCCAAGTATATGTATCCAACCACCCCCTGGTACAACATAAATTAAGCATTTTGCGCCATGTCGACACCGAACCGAAAAAATTCCGCCAGCTAGTCCGAGAGCTGGCGGCTTTGTTAACCTACGAAGCCACTCAGGACCTCACCACGGCCCCGGTCAACGTACCCACCCCCCTCACCACGGCCCACTGCCGCGAGCTGCTCGAAAAGATCGGCCTGGTGCCCATCCTGCGGGCCGGCTTGGGCATGGTCGAAGGCGTATGGGAGCTCATGCCTTCCTCCGAGGTCTGGCACATCGGCGTATACCGCGATGAGAAGACCCTCAAACCCGTGCAGTATTACAACAAGCTGCCCGTGGACCCCACCGTGCAGGTCTGCTTGATCCTGGACCCCATGCTGGCCACAGGTGGCTCAGCCGTGGCTTGCACGCAAATCCTCAAAAACTGGGGCGTGAAGAAAATCAAGTTCGTCGGCCTCATCGGCGCGCCCGAAGGTATTGCTGCCATGCAGCAGGCCCATCCTGACGTGCCCATCTACCTGGCCGCCATCGACGATCACTTGAATGAGAAGGGATACATCGTGCCCGGCCTGGGTGACGCCGGCGACCGTCAGTTCGGCACCGGCTAAAACCGATCTACCCCCCGATCTGAATCATACAACGACCTTCAGGGCGGTGGTTGTGGGCCAGCTCATGACCGAGCGGCTTCATTCCCACCGCCTGCTGCAACAAAGGCAGCAACGGCTCGCCGCGTCGCAGCGCAGGCAGCAAAGGAATTTCCAGGTCGCTGAGCAGACAGGGTCGCAAGTTGCCGTCGGCGGTCAGGCGCAGGCGGTTGCACTCGCCGCAGAAGTGGTCGCTAATGGGTGAGATGAATCCCACGCGGCCCTTCGCCCCCGGAATGGCGAACTCGCGGGCCGGGCCGCTGCCCGATTTTCCATTACAAGGCTCCAGCCCTAACGGCTGGAGTTGTTGTTGAATATCGGCAATGGACATAAACGTATCGGCTGGGTTGGGGAAGCCCGCGCCCCATATCTGCTGGTTGTTGACCGGCATGATTTCTATGAAGCGAATGTGCCAGGCCCGCGTTTGAGTCAGGCGGGCCATGTCCACCAATTCGTCGTCGTTCACCCCGCGCATGGCCACCACATTGAGCTTGATGGGCGACAACCCGGCAGCTTCGGCGGTTTCAATCCCCCGCCAAACCATGTCCAGACTCCCTCCGCGGGTGATGCGTGTAAAACGCTCGGGGCGCAGTGTATCCAGGCTGATGTTGATGCGCTTGAGTCCCGCCTCGGCCAACGCTGGGGCGTTCTCTTCGAGCAAGGCCCCATTGCTGGTCAGACTGATATCTTCAATACCGGGGATTTCCGCAAGCATTTTCACCAATCCGGGCAATCCCAGGCGGGCCAGCGGCTCCCCGCCGGTCAGGCGCACTTCGCGCACCCCCGCTTCGGCAGCCACTCGGGCCACCGCCGCGATCTCCTCGTAGCGCATGATCGACTCGTGAGAATGGCGCTCGATTCCATCCGGCGGCATACAATACACGCAGCGAAAGTTGCAGCGATCCGTCACCGATACCCGTAAATATGTGATTTGCCGTCCGTACCGATCAATGAGCATATCGATCATCCCTGTAGAAGGAATTGTAACATAACCCAAGAATTGGCCGTTCCGTCTAGACGCTCAAACGCATCCCGGTGACGCGGCAGATCAGCTCGCGCAACAAGCGAAGTGGAACCCACAGCACCGCGTGAATGCCCAGCGAGATACCAAACACCGCCGACAGGGCCCGCAGCCCCCGGTTCAGCCAGGGAGCCATATTCTCCAACATCCAAGGCCCTGCCCCCGCCAACAACGACAATCCCAGCAGCCCCAGCAAGGTCAAACCCAGCGGCAGCCAGGCCCGCCGGTCCGACTCGGAAGGCAGCATGGTGGTGCTGATGGCGAAAGCCAGGTAGAACCAAAGCCAGAAATCCGGTTGAGCAGGCAGCCCGCCCAACAGATCCCAAAATAGGGGCCAATCCGAAGCGCTGAAAGCCGCCGCCAGTGGAGCCAATCCCAGCCGGTCCAGGCCCATGAAGGCTATCGCCAGCCCGCCCGTGATGAGCGGAGCCAGTCCGATGAGCGCATCGCGCAGGAAGTCACTCTGCGCCGTCTCCACAAAACCTAATTGCAGCTTGCCGTTGGGAAGCAACTGCGGCAGCAGCGAAAAGCGCCCTGTGCGCACCCCCAGCAGGCGAGCCATCAGGTAATGACTGGTCTCATGAATCAACACGCCCGGTAAAAACAACAGCGAAAACAGCCCCAAGGCCAACCCAGGACGGCGGGTGATGAGGAGAAAAACCGCCTGCAATTCAAAATGCAGGCGGCGCTGTACCAGGAGGAGCGGGCCGATCAAGACAATCAGCCAGATCAGCCCGTCCCCCCGGGAGAGAAACTCGGTCAATTTACCCTGCGGCGGCTTTGACGATGGCGATGAAATCGGGGGCTTTCAGGCTGGCCCCGCCCACCAGAGCGCCGTCGATGTCGGGCATGCCGAACAACTCAGCGGCGTTCTTGGCGTTCACCGAGCCGCCGTACTGAATGCGGATGGCTTCGGCGGCGTCTTTGCCGAACAAGTCGGCCAGGGATTTGCGCACCACGTTGGCATGCACGTCCTGCGCCTGCTGCGAGGTGGCGGCGCGGCCGGTGCCAATGGCCCACACGGGTTCGTAAGCGACCACCACTTTCACGGCTTCCTCGGGGGTCAGCCCGGCCAGGCCGCCCTTGGTCTGGCGCGAAACGACCGCGGCAGTCTGCCCGGACTCATTTTCGTCCAGGGTCTCACCCACGCACATGATGGGAGTCAGGCCCACAGCCAGAGCAGCCTTGACTTTCTT
This sequence comes from uncultured Anaerolinea sp., assembly GCA_964403875.1. Classification (GTDB taxonomy): domain Bacteria; phylum Chloroflexota; class Anaerolineae; order Anaerolineales; family Anaerolineaceae; genus Anaerolinea. The sequence goes on from CAYOHX010000120.1 coordinate 13,605, forward strand.
GTTAACCATTTCATCGGTCTCGCCAAAGTACGCCCGGCGCTCGGAGTGGCCCAGGATGACATATTGGCAGAACTCAGCCACCATCTTGGGGGCAATTTCACCAGTGAAGGCCCCCGAGGCCTCCCAGTGCATGTTCTGCGCGCCCAGGCCAACGCCCGAGCCGGCCAGCAAGTTGGCCAGGGACATCAGGTAAGGAGCCGGCGGGCATACGGCTTTATCCGCGCCGCTGATCGCCGATAATTCCGGCAGCATCTCCGCCACCAACACCCGGGCTTCTTCTCCGGTCTTGTTCATCTTCCAGTTACCAGCCACAAAACGAGTACGCATAGAAACTCCTCTGCAAAAATTTTTGGGGATCGTTTATACAAAGGGGACAAACCCCTTTGGAGGTTACTAGATGTTAATAGGAATAGACCGGGCGAGGGAATTATATCGCACTTTCGCAACTAAAAACCCAAAGGGGCTTCTGAGATATGGCTTTTCCAAAGTCAACCCCACCCCCATACGAAAGAGCGAGGCTTTTGCAAAAGTCAAGTGACTTTTGAAAAACCATAATTGGGGGTCTCCCCCTTCTGGCAGAGCAGTTGCAAATATGCTAAAGTTAAATGGTTTCCCGTATTTATCAGCTACTTAGACCCTAAGTTGTGGCAAGGTTCAATCGACAGACGATGACAACCCCTTCAGTCCTCCATTGGCTTCTCGAAGATGAGAACCCTTCAGTCCAATATCGAACATGGAAGGACTTGTTGGGCGTAGCGTCAGACGACGAGCGCTTGCGTGACGCCCGCTCTAGAATCGCGTGCAGCCGCCCTGTGCAGAAGATCTTCGAAAAAATGCACCCTGATGGCTACTGGCTGTTCCGCGGCGTTGGGGACGGCATCGATTATGCCATGTCCTCATCTACCCACTTCATTCTTGCCTATTTGGCAGAACTGGGTCTGGATCGCAGCGATGAACGCGTTGCTCGCGCCGCTGAACGGTATTTGGACCTCACTGAAGAGAAACTGAAAGCAACGGGAGGCTCCGTACAAGTCCCTGATTTCCAGACGCGCCAGTCCTGCCTGTATGCCTATAATATCCGTACTTTTATCATGCTCGGGTATCGCGATGATCCTCGTCTGCGTCCTCGGATTGCTACCCTGTTGGCCGAAGAACGATTGGATGGCGGCTACCTTTGCCATCGTCCGACATTCAGCAATCAAACCAAAAGCTGCATTCGCGGCAGCATTAAGGCGCTGATGGCCTTTGCCGAACTACCTGAATACTGGGATCACCCTCGCTGCCTAGCGCTGGTCGATTACTTCCTTCGGCGGCGGATTTACCATCGCTCCGGCGACCTAACCGAGGTGATCCGGAGCGAACTGGTAGCGAACATTTTCCCCTTCATTATCTCGGGAAGCCTTCTCGAGCCGTTGTATGCTCTCAGCCAGATGGGCTACGCCGATCATCCAGCCCTGGAACCGGCATGGCGAGCCTTAGCAAACAAAACCAACCCCGACGGCCGTGTTATCCTCGACTGGTTCCCACCTTCACCGTTCGTGCCCGGCAAAAAGGGGGAGGCCAACAAATGGACAACGCTTTACGCATCGATCGTTGCACATCAGGCCCACAGAGCAGAAACCCATGCTGTTCTTAATTGACCAAAGGGTTTCATCAAGCTCTAAAACAGGTGTTTAGGCTTTGGATTGTCCGAAGTTTACGCGGGAAGGTTATCTTCGGTATGCGAATTGGCCGACGCTTGTGCCCAATAATATCCCAGCACAATAATCCCCCCCACCGGAACGAGCAGGAATAACTGATACCAGGGGTTCTGGCCGATATCCCGCAGCCGGCGGGTTCCTACCGCCAGGAATGGCAGCAGCACCGCGACCAGGAAAAATTGGCTTACATACTCGTTCAACAAAGCCAAAGCCGAAGCAACCAGTGTGACAAACAGCGTAAACCACCAAAACTCAGGTCGCGACGCTCGACCCTGAAATTCCGCGTACTTGGTGAGACAAACACGGATCGCCCCAAAAAATGTTGTAGGGTCCACCGCGCCGCGGGTCGTTGAATTCGCCATTTCGCTCATGCCTAACTCCTTCATGTTGTATGAGATTAAGTCTTTCAAACGTGCGGCCCAGTTTTTCTGACTAAGCCTATCCCTATTCTCCACAACATCCCCCTTGCCCGCAACTGTGGATTGCCCCAGTTTTAGGATCAACTCGGTTCTAGAGCTTACCCCGCACTTGGCGTAGATATTTTTCAGATGAAATTCAACGGTGCTCTCGGTAATATGAAGAGCGCTCGCAATTTGCTTGTTGCTTTTCCCCTCCAACAGCAGATTGACCACTTCCTTCTCGCGGTTGCTCAACTCGTCAGACTGTGCCATAAAAGGTTTTCCTTGTCCAAATACCGGTCCATCTGAACCAAGTATACCTTGTTGGACATCAGAAGGGGCTTTCTGGTAAAACCCACGATCCTCCGGCTGGCCGATAAGAAGACACTAAAGGTTCAGGAAAACCTTTAGTGTCTTTAAAACGAAAGAGGCGACGATGGGATTTGCATTGTCCCCCCGTGGGGAAACCCATGATCTTCTGGTTGGCCGATAAGAAGACCCTAAAGGTCAGGAAAACCTTCAGGGTCTTTAAAACGAAAGAGGCGACGATGGGATTTGCATTGTCCCCCCGTGGGGAAACCCATGATCTTCTGGTTGGCCGATAAGAAGACACTAAAGGTTCAGGAAAACCTTCAGGGTCTTTAAAACGAAAGAGGCGACGATGGGATTTGAACCCATGATCAGGGTTTTGCAGACCCTTGCC
>CAYOHX010000121.1:0-16145 GCA_964403875.1 uncultured Anaerolinea sp.
ACCGCCACCCCCGTGCCGCCGCGGCTGCTGCTTTCCACAGCTAGCGCGGCTGGTCAGTCCCTGCTCGAAAGCACCCGCCCACTGGCAGCTTCCGCCGCTGCCTCAGCCGGTTTCATCCTCGAGGAACGCGAGGTCATCCAGGCCGCGGACTTGACCGACGATGTGCGGGCCGTGATCTTTCTCTCTCTGCCCGCGGATCTGGCCGGGTTGGTAAACGCCGCGCCAGCCACGCAGTTCGTGGTCGTCTCGGGCGCCGACCAGCCTACCGCTGCCAACCTGACCGTACTGCGTGTACAGCCCACCCATCAGGCCTTCATTGCCGGGTTGATCGGTGTGCTGCTTTCCACCGATTGGCGCGCTGCCGGTCTCATCCCCGCTGAGACACCCGAAGTACAACAAGCCTTCCAGAACGGCGGGCGCTACTTCTGCGGCAACTGCTCCCCCGGTTGGCCACTCCTGATGAAATATCCCCTCGTTGCCCCTGCCGCGCCAGCAGACGCCGCTGGATGGAGCGCCGCCGCTGCCGACCTCTTTGACAACGGCAAGGCCGAAGTTTTCTACCTGAGCGGCGAAGCAGCCACAACCGATGTATTGGCTTACCTCACCGGACTGAACCAATTCACGGAAATCGTGAAAATTATTGGGACGGGAGACCCGGTTCCTGGAATGGAAGGCCAATGGGCTGCCTCCGTGCGCTTTGACGTGCCCGCGGCGCTCGAATCGCTCCTGCCGAGCGTCTTGGCCGGACAGGCGGGTGGAACAATCAACGTCCCGGTCAGCGTCACCAACATCAACTCAGCCCTATTCAGCCCAGGTCGCCAGGAGTTGGTCAACGACGCTCTGAAAGCCTTGGCCTCTGGGCAAGTCATGCCGGAAAGCGTCCAGCCCTAAAGTCGCGATCCTCTCCGCCGCAATTGCTTTTCTTGCGCCATACGATCCGAGGCCGTGCGCTGAACTTCCACCAGGAAGGTGCCTTTTTCAGCCGTAGCGGCGCCTATAGCCAGCGTCAGCCGCGCGCCCTGGTAGAAATTATTGTTCATCTCGAGCAGCTTACGAATGCGCTGTACGGCTGATTCGATGGCATTGGTGTCGGTTTCTGGCAAAATGACCGCGAATTCCGCGCTGCCCAGGCGCGCCACCACATCTTCACCGCGGAAGCTGGCCTTGAGCACCTCGCTGGCCCTCCGCAGCAGGTTGTCTCCAGCTTCGTGTCCCTGTGTTTCGTTCACCTCTTTGAGCCCATCTACTTCCGCCAGCACAATACTCACCGGGAAGCGGCGGCTGACCTGCAAGCGGCTGCGCTCTTCTTCAAAATAAGTCCGGTTGAACAAACCGGTCAAGGCATCATGCGTGCCCAGGTATTGCAAGTACTCTTCCGCTCGCTTGCGAGCGGTGATGTCATTGACTGCCACCAACACCCTACCAAAACTACTTTCGTACCCCGGCATAACCGACCAGCGCAGGGTAATGTAAATTGGCTCTCCGCGCAGCGAGTAATTGATCCCCTCGCGCTCAGATTCCAACTTACCATCGAACATGTCGATGAGTTCATCGCGGAAGTGAACCCGCATCTCGTCGCGGAAGACTTTGCCCAGGTTCGCCACCAGTTCAGCCTTCGACGCCGCGCCGTATAGTTCCAACGTCTTGCGGTTGACATCCATCACCCCGATCAGCTTCATGCACTCATCCACAAACTCGGGGTGTTGGTTGAGGTAATCGCGAAAATCACTGACCCCTTTCTTGCGTAACCCGTCCAGGCGCTGCTTGACGCTTGAATAATCTTGTTCCCACAATGAGTTGGGTGAATGCTCGAACAGACCGCGAAAATGGCGCTCACTTTCAGCCAGCGCATCCCGATAGCCTTGTTTTTCGCGGCAGTCATCCAACGCAATCAATACCAGGTCGGGCGAATCCGGTAATAGACAGGAGAATGACCACACCGCTGGAATCTTTTGGCCGTTGGCCGAAACCAGGAGCACATCCCAGGATTGTTCTCGTTCTCCACTCCACAAGGCCACCAACTCCTGCCGCACCATCCCCCCTTCCTCCTCTCGCAAGAAGTTGGCGAAGTGGCCCGCCAGGGCTTCCACCGAAGGCTCTTCAAGCAGCTCCAAGGCTTGGCGGTTGGCCCGCTGCACCTTGATTCGCTTCAAGTGCGCGGCAATCTCAGTCGGGTGGCGATCCAGATAATTTCCCAGATCGGAAATTCCATTGGCGCGCAGCTCTTCCAGGCGGCGTAAGGCCGGACCGTAATCGGCCACGAGCAGCGGGGATGGGGAAATTTCAAAGATTGTCTCGTAGATGGATGCCATTCGATCCGATTCCATACACACCTCTTTCGCCCCTTCGTGCCGGTAAGGGAATGCTTCTCATCAGCTCATTGGGAATCGCTAGGGTGAAACCCGCAATTTTGGGGTGCGGGCACTCCAAAATGCGGAACTTGCCAGGGCATCACCCTAAGGGTCTCCGCTTCCAGTTTAGCACATTTCCAATGATATAATAAATATGGCTACGCCCAGAGGATCGAGAAACCCGAATTTGCAGGGAACACCTCAAATTCGGGCCTTTTGACCCTCTGGTAAAAGATCTTTTTGAGGATTCCCTTCCAAGAACCCTACCCGTTTCACTCGGAGGATGCATGTTGAGAATTTCCATCACCTACTGCGCTGTTTGACGCTACACTCCCCGCGCTGTCAGTTTGGCAGCCGACCTCATCAAGCAGTTTGAAGCGGAAATTGAAAGCCTAACCCTCATCCCCTCCGACAGCGGCCGGTTCGAAGTGATCGTCAATGAAGAAATTCTCTTCTCCAAGCTTTCCAGCGGACGACATGCCAACCCTGGAGAAGTCTCCAGCCTATTACAATCTTACTTACAGAAAGGCAAATTATGACTAAGAAAGGCCGTGTTTTTTCGGGCGCGCGTCCCACCGGACGCCAACATCTCGGCAACTACCTGGGAGCCATTCGCAACTATGTGGCCCTGCAGGCCGATTACGACTGCGTCTATTGCGTGGTGGATTTGCACGCGCTGACCACCATGGAAACCACCCGCGATCTGAAGAATAATACCTACGAGATGGCCCTGGATTGGCTGGCGGCGGGAATCGATCCGCAACAATCGATCGTTTTTGTTCAATCCCACGTGCCCCAAATCAACGAGCTGTTCTTGGTCTTCAGCATGGTTTCTCCGCTTGGCAAGCTCACCGACCTGCCCACATTTAAAGAAAAGGTTCGCCAGCAGCCCCACAATGTCAACCTGGGACTGGTCGGCTATCCCGTCCTTATGGCTGCCGACATCGCCCTGTATAAGGCCGACCTGGTGCCGGTAGGAATCGATCAGGCTCCTCATATCGAGTTCACTCGTGAAACCGTGCGCTCCTTTAACTACCGCTACAACACCACGGTGCTGGTTGAGCCGGGCATGAAGGTCACCGAAGTGCCCAAGGTGCTGGGCACCGACGGGCAACAGAAGATGGGCAAGAGTCTCAATAACCATATCGAATTGGCCCTGACCGCCGAAGAAACCCAAAAAATCGTCATGACGATGGTCACTGATCCGCAGCGTGCCCGCCGCACCGATCCCGGCAACCCGGACGTGTGCAATGTGTTCAGCCTGCACAAGGTATTTTCCTCTACCGAAGAGGTGGACAACATTAACAGCGAGTGCCGCAAGGCGGGCATTGGCTGCGTAGATTGCAAAAAGCTGTTCGCGCGCAATCTCAACGCCCATCTGGCCCCCTTCCGCGAAAAGCGAACTGCCCTGGCTGAACAGCCTGACTATATTTGGGATGTGCTGCATGATGGAGCCAAACGCGCCGGAGCAATTGCCGAACAGACCATGCGCGAGGTGCGTTCTGCCGTCGGATTGCCAGAATAACAGGAGGAACCATGCCGTATACTGCCGCCGAAAACCGCTACGAAGCCATGCGCTACAACCGCTGTGGAAAGAGCGGGTTGAAGCTACCCGCCATTTCTCTAGGGTTGTGGCACAACTTTTCGGGGGTCAACACCTTTGAGAATGCTCGAGCTATGGCCACCCGCGCCTTCGACCTCGGCATCACCCATTTCGACCTGGCCAACAACTACGGCCCGCCCGCCGGCTCCGCGGAAGAGACCTTCCGCGAAATCCTCAAGAAAGACCTCGCGCCTTACCGGGATGAGTTGATCATCTCCACCAAGGCCGGTTACTATATGTGGCCAGGACCCTATGGTGAATGGGGCTCGCGCAAGTATTTGATCTCCAGTCTGGACCAAAGCCTTAAGCGCATGAACCTGGACTACGTGGACATTTTCTACTCCCACCGGCCCGACCCTGAAACCCCGCTGGAAGAGACGATGGGAGCGTTGGATTTCGCCGTCCGCAGCGGGCGCGCGCTCTATGTGGGCATCTCCAACTACCCCGCCGACATGACCCGTCGCGCCGCGCAGATACTGCGCGACCTGGGCACGCCCTGCCTCATCCACCAACCCTACTACAATATGTTTGGCCGCTGGATCGAAGACGGGCTGACCGAGGTATTGGACGAACAGGGCATGGGCAGCATTGCCTTCTCACCGCTGGCCCAGGGCCTGCTCACCAGTCGCTATCTGAACGGCATTCCCGCCGATTCGCGGGCCGTGGCGGATGGGCGCTTCCTGAACCCCGACGCGATCACCGAAGAAAAAGTTGCGAAAGTGCGCAAGTTGAACGAAATCGCCCAGTCCCGCGGACAGAGCATGGCCCAATTGGCCCTGGCCTGGGTGCTGCGCCTGCCCCAGGTCACCTCCGCGCTCATCGGCGCCAGCAAGGTCTCCCAGATCGAAGACGCTGCCGGGACGGTCGCGCGCCTGGACTTCACCTCCGATGAACTGGACCAGATCGAAGTAATCCTCCAAGATTGACCCAATCAACCAGAGGCGAAACGCTCAAAAAAGGCTTCGCCTCTTTTCTTTTTCCTTACGAGATCCCATGAACAACAGCCCCTCTTCCTCTCGTGAATTCAAATATCCAGCATTGCTCAAGATTGCCCTGCTGGTCATCATCCCAATCATGGTCATCGCCGTCCTGCTGTCATCGGATGAAGACCCCATCCTTGGACTGGTGCTCGCCGGGATCTTTGTACTGCTGTTGCTGTTTGTGCTCTTCAAAATGACCGGAACGGTCCGTCTGGAACCTACCGGGGTGAGCATGGCCCGCCTTCTTCGCGCGGAAGTGCGCTTACAATGGCAAGAGGTCGCTTCCGTCTCCAGCAATTGGACGGACACAGAAGTTCGCCTCCAGGACGCAATGCGTGAGCGAAAAATTTCCTTCAGTCTGATGCTCAACGGGTTCCAGCAATTGGTAGATGCAGTATACCAGCGCCGCCCCGATCTGTTTGCTGTTTCTCCTGGGCAGGAATTCGGCGCGGGGGCGTTGCGTTGGCTGCAAGTTGTTTTCTTTATCTTCCTTTTCCTTTTGTTCTTGTTCGTTGGCCTCAACCCAGAAAGCGCCGAAACTTCCTGGACGGGGCTCCTCTTTCTTGGCATCCTGGTGGTTGTCCTGGTTGCTTTTGTCTTTTTCCGACCGACGAGAATCCTGTTTGAGCACGATCGGATGCTGGTTAAATCCATGCTGGGCAAACAAGAAGTCCTGCGCAACTCCATTCTGGATGTAGTCCTGACGGTGACGGGCGGGCGCAGCCGCACCCTGCTTGTCCGCGTTAACTATCATGATCCCGCCGCCGGAAAAGACAAACACATCAACCTGACTGGGTTCGCCTGCGGTTCTCCACGTTTGTACGGAGCCATCCGCTCCTGGGCCAACATCACTGAGCAAAACAAGTTTTCAGCGTATCAAGAAAACTAATCCTCAGCCCAAATTGTGATCCTCACCAAGCTCTTCGTCACCGTCATCATCGTCAGCAGCCTGGCTCTCATCGCCGAATATGGCAGTCCGCGCCTGGCGGGTCTGCTCTCGGGCTTCCCCACCGGCTCCGCCATCACTCTCACTTTCATCGGCCTGGAGCTCGGTCCGGATTTCGCGTCCAAGAGCGCGCTCCACAACCTGGCTGGGATGCCCGCAATGCTCGCCTTCCTCCTGATCTTCTGGCTGGCATCCGCGCGCTGGCCCAAACCAGCCCTCATCCTGGCCCCCTTGTGCGCCTGCCTGGGCTTCCTCCTGGTGGCCGCCCTCCTACACGCGCTAGATCTGCCCCCTACGGCGGCGTTGATCCTCTCCGCCGGGCTGGTGCTTTTGTTCCAACGCCTGTTTCATCAAATACCCGAATCGACCATCCAGCGCCGGACTCGCCTGGGGTGGGGCGCGCTGGCCTTTCGCGCGCTGGTCGCGGCGGCGGCTGTGCTGTGCATTACTGGCGCGGCCAAGGCCGTCGGCCCGGTCTGGGCGGGGCTGTTGACCTCCTTCCCAGTAACGGTCTTCCCTCTGCTGCTCATCTTAACCTATTCGTATGGCCCCGGCCCGGCTCAGGCAGTGGTCAAGCATATCCCGCGCGGCTTGTGGGCATTGATGGCTTATACCCTCACCTTGTGGCTGGCAGCGCCCACCTGGGGCGTCCTGGGGAGCACACTGGCGGGCCTAGGCGCTGCCGCGCTCCTGATTGGTTTGAGCCTCAATTTCCAGCCTCTCCGTGCTCCCGAAAAATCCATTCGACTTTAAAACAAAAACAGCCGGATAGGACACAGCAAATTCCTGCCGTATCTTATCCGGCTGTTTTTCTGATTGTTTTATCCTGCCATCTGCGCTTTGCGCTTCTCCACTTCCGCCAGGAAGTTCGCCCGATCCTTCTTCCAGGCCTTGTCCAGCTCAGGCGAGAAGCCTCCCACGGCCCAAGGCGCGCGCCGGCCAATCTCCTGGATCACCTCCTGCGCGGGCTCTTCCTTATTGCCCACCACCATCTGGGACCTCATTCCGAATTTGTCGGAAACCATGACCGCAAAAGTCTTGCCAACCGTGATCCCATAGCTTTTGTGCGTGGTCACATGCATATATAACCAAACCACGTCCTCGAAGCGCATGACTTCGAATTTTCCCGGTGGGTTGTAGACCAGCCAGCTCTTAGTCAAATGGAAATTCTTCGCCAATGTGGTATGTTCGCCGCCCAACTCAGCGTCGATCCGGCTGGTGGTAAATTCGATCGGGCCGAAGCGTTGCAATGACTTGAAGATGGGGTGCGTGGAGGGGTCGGCGCTGCGCCGCATGGCGACCACCAGGCCGATAACGCAGCCCAGAGCAACCAACCCACCCAACAGCAATCCGATCACACCGCCCGTGCGGAAGCCGCCGGTGTTCAACAGGTATGGCAGGAAGACACCTTCCAAAAGGGGTTCTTCAGCCACCAGGTCGTCGATGATTTCACTTTGCTCTTCAGCATTGATCTTCTCCAATGATCCGCGCAGAGTCAAGTCTTCCACCGGCTCGCCGGGCTGCTTGACCAACAGCAAGCGATCACCCAGCGCCAAGGCCTGGTAGGAGAACTCTACGGTTTCACGGCCCGAATCACTGGTTTCCACATATTGAATGCCAGTATCATAGATTTCATCCCCTGTCACCCTGACCCAATATTCTTGGGGAGCTTTCGGATCGGTAATCGCGATCAATTCATCGGCAGTCACGTCAAACGGACCCATTGCGAAATTATAGAAATATCGTAAGTTCAGCACCGCCAGTGCGCCTACAATCAGCAGCCCAATTACACAAACCACCAACAGGGTCGTGTTCGAGCGGCGTACAGCCTTGGTAATCATCGATTCGTTCATACATGCTCCTGAGTAATAGGTGTTCGATTTTTCGCTTGGCGTTTTTCTGGAATGGGGGTTGAGAAAAATTTCACAGCTTGCCAAAGGAAACATCTTGTATAATGATACAAAATACCTGCCAGTTTCAGCCTGCCAAAATCCTTACAATATTGAAATCCTGACCGCCAGGAGAACCCTCATGCGCTCGAACGCCAAATGCTATGATGAACTGCGCGCCGAATTGGATCGCATCCCGCTCATTGACTGCCACGACCATTCCGATATCGCGGGCCCCCGCCCCACGGACCCCATCAATGCCGTTCTGGATTGGTACGTGCGCAGCGATCTGCACAGCGCTTCGTCGGATGATGAAATCGAGTTCATCTTGGACGAGAAACGCAGCCTGGAAGACCGTTGGCCTGTGTTAGAACGCGCCTGGAAGCGCACCTGCTTAACCGGCTATGCGCAGGTGGTTCGCCGCGCCTTGCGCCGCTTTTATGGCGAGCAGGATCTTTCTCTGGCGGCCCTGCTGCGCATTCGGGATCACTTGATCGATTTTTCCGACCCTGCCACCTACCAATCGGTACTGGAGGAAGCCCGCATCCTCATCCGCCTGGAAGACATCGGCAACATCCCCGGCCTGCTCAACGGCTCCTACACCCCACCACCGCGCTCCCGCCCGGTGATCTCGCTGCCATCGTTCCACGCTGTGTGCAGCTATGAGCAGGTGCGCGCCAACACCGCTCCATTGCGCAGGAACATCACCAGCCTGGACGAGTACATAGCTGCCTGCCGCGATATATTCACCCGCCTGAAAACAGTGGGCGCGGTGGCGTTCAAAGACCAATCCGCCTACGACCGACCGCTCGATTACGGCAATCCTACTCGGGCCCAGGCCGAAGCTGCCTTCAACTGGTTCATGGAAGACCCTCGCCGCCGCCTTTCATATCCCGAAGGCAACCGTCCGCTGGGCGACTTCCTCTTCCACGAGTTCATGCGCATGGCCCGTGACCTGGACCTGCCCGTCCAGATTCACACAGGGCACATGGCGGGCATCCGCAACAGCCTGGGAAAAACCAACGCCGCCCTGCTCACCCCGCTCATCGAGCTGCACCGCGACACACGCTTTGACCTGTTTCACGCCAACTGGCCTTATGACGGCGACCTGCTCTTTCTGGCCAAGAATTATCCCAACGTGGCTATCGATTTTTGCTGGGCGAACATGGTCGATCCACTCTACTCGCAGGACCTCTTCCGCCGCATCATTTCTTCCGTCCCCCACGGCAAGGTTCACGGTTACGGCTCGGACCTCAATGGTGAATGGTTGATCCAATCCTGGGCTCATGCCGATCTGGCCCGCGACAACATTGCCATCGCATTGGCGGACCTGGTGGAGATGGAATATCTTCACCTGGATGAAGCCCGTCAAGCTGCCACCGACTGGCTGTTTAATAACCCGAACCAGTTCTTTAAACTTAATCTTTAGCGTTATTTTCTTTTTCGGATCTACTCAGCGAATGGTGGACGAGGGGATTTCCCCACTCACTGAGCAGTGACCTCATCTTTTTTTCAACCCAATAGGAGTCATTGTATGAACGCAAAACGTTTCTTTTGCGCAGGGTTCACATTTTTGCTGCTGGCGTTGTTTCTGTCTTCCGCCCCTGCCGCCCCTCGCCCGGCATTCGCCGCCGATGAGCCCCCACCCGTGCTGGATAAGTTTATCTACTTACCCGCCATCAGCAACGTGGTCCAATTAGCCATCATTGTGGATCACCGCCACACCGATATCACCAAAATCCCGGATAACTGGCTGACCGAAGCCAAGAAACTCATGGTTCATTACGCCCACACCTCTCACGGCGGGCAAGTTCTCAGTGGTCTGAAATGGTTAGAAGGTCGGAATAGCAAATACAACGTGGATATCAAGGCAAGTTATACTTTGGCCTATCCCACCGACACCACCGCCCTCCGATTTTATGATGGGAATAACTATTCCGGAACAACATACATCACGCCTGAGTTGTATTGGGCGACCAACGATGGCATTACCCACACCCGCAGCGTGGGCTCGCCCGGCCAGTTCGACTACTCTTTGTGGACCTGGTGTGGGCAAATGTCCGATTCATCCACCAACGTAACCGGTTATCTCAACGTGCTGACCCAGCTCGAAAGGGATTACCCCGGCACACGCTTCATCTACTACACCGGGCACACCGATGGCTCCACCCAAGCCAGCGGGAGCGCGCTGTGGGAAAACAACAACCAGGTCCGCGACTATGTCCAGGCCAACGCCAAAATCCTTTTCGATTTTGCCGATATCGAGAGTTACGATCCAAAGGGAACCTTCTATCCAGACGCCACCGACTCTTGCCCGTGGTGCAGTACCTGGTGCGCCTACCACCCAACAGATTGCGCCTCATTACCCTCCGATTGTGACCACTCTCACGGCTTGCAGTGCAAGCTCAAAGCGCAAGCCTTCTGGTGGCTCATGGCCCGCCTGGCAGGGTGGCCCGGTCCCACCGAATAATGTGGTAAGATCAAGGTGCCCCAGGTCGGTCGGGTGATCGCGGCCTCGCTTGCCGAGGTCGAGGAAAGTCCGTACTCCATAGAGCAGGATGCCGGGGAAATCCCGGCGCGCCGAAAGGTGCGGGATCGGGCCACAGAAACAAACCGCGTCTCCTGGAGACGCAAGGGTGAAACGGCGGTGTAAGAGACCACCGGCGACCGCAGCAATGCGGCGGCCAGGCAACCCCCATCCGGAGCAAGGCCAAACAGGGACAGCAGGTTGCTCGCCTCATAAGTCCCGGGTAGGCTGCCTAGAGAGATGATCGCCGCCATCGCAAGATGGCACAAAATGCGGCTTATAGACCGGCCTGGGGCGTTCAATCCATGTCGTTGCGAGCCTAATCCCGTAGGTTGGGTTGAGGGCGGCCTTCGAGCAAAGCCAATGCACAAAGCAACAGGCAGGCCCCAATCACCGCCCGAAACCCAACATCCTCCTGATTTCGGTTTTCCCTCCCGATTGGCACAACCCAGACGCTTGAGGCCCGCGCAAACCGATCCGCGCCTCAAAAGGACTCACTCCCATGACCATCGATTTTTCTACCGCCACCTGGATCAACCCGCCCCAATCCTTCCAAATCACCCCCGACTCGGTGCGCATCACCACCGATCCCCACACCGACTTTTGGCAACGCAGCTATTACGGCTTCCGCAACGACAACGCCCCCGCCTTGCTGATGGAAACACAGCAAAACTTCTCCTTCACCGTCCGCGCCACCTTCCAATATCGCGGCTTGTTCGATCAGTGCGGCGTCATCCTCTACCTGGACAGCGAAAACTGGTTCAAGGCTTCCATCGAGTACGAAAACGAGCGCGTTGCTCGCCTGGGCAGCGTGGTCACCAACCTGGGCTATTCGGATTGGGCCACCACCGACATCGTCACGCCCACCTGCATGTGGTACCGACTCAGCCGCCGCGGCCCCGACTTCCTCATCGAATCTTCTCCCACCGGGATCGAATTCGCCCAGATGCGAGTCTTCCACCTGCACTGCCTGGGTGAAACCACCCTCGAGATGGGCAAGCTCAATCCGCCCGCCCCAGCCGAAAAGCCGGCGCGCTTCGGGTTATATGCTTGCAGTCCCATCCATTCCTCTTTCGAGGTAGTCTTTGACAACATCAAGTTTGAAGATTGTGTGTGGAAAGCTCACGCAGCGGATTAATCCTCTGCCCGCTCCTTCCTTTGCTCTCGCGAAATAACCACAAAGAAGCCCTCCAAACATTTCGATTGGAGGGCTTCTTTTCGTCTTAGTTGTTGGACGGCACCACGACCGGGGTGGCGACCCGTTTTCCATCTGGAGGCGGGAAGATCTTGAGGAAATCTTCCTTCGAGAGCGTCTCCACTTCCAGCAGGCGCTCGGCCACCGCATCCAGTTTTTCCCGGTGAGTGGTCAGGATTTCACGGGCCCTGGCATAGGCCTCGTTCACCAGACGGCGCACTTCACGGTCGATCTGTTCTGCCACCGCTTCCGAGTAATCGCGCTGTTCCGAAATCTCACGACCCAGGAAGATCAACTCTTCCTTCTGTCCATAAACCATCGGGCCAAGCGCATCACTCATCCCCAGGCGCGTAACCATTGTGCGGGCCAGGCGTGTCACGCGCTCAATATCATTGGAAGCGCCTGAAGTAATATCATCAAAAGCAAGTTCTTCCGCCGCTCGCCCACCCAACAGACCCACCATGTCTGCCAGCATCTTCTTCTTAGGCATCAACGTCATATCCTGCTCGGGCAAAGCCAGGGTGAAGCCACCCGCCATGCCGCGCGCAATGATCGACACCTTTTGCACAGGGTCGGACTCAGGGATAGCATTCATCACCACGGCATGTCCAGCCTCGTGATAAGCCACCACCCGTTTTTCTTCCGGGCTGATCAGGCGGCTCTTGCGCTCCGGCCCCATCATCACCCGCTCGATGGCTTCCTCAAACTCCGCTTGCGTAATGACCTTCTTGTTGCGGCGGGCGGCCAAAATGGCGCCCTCGTTCACCAGGCTTTCCAGGTCGGCGCCCACAAAACCAGGGGTGGAACGGGCCAAAACGCTCAAATCGACATCAGGAGCCAGGGGCTTGCCCTTGGAATGCACCTTGAGGATGGCCTCGCGCCCGCGCACATCTGGCCGGTCCAGCGTCACGCGGCGGTCAAAGCGACCGGGGCGCAGCAAAGCTGGGTCCAAAATGTCGGGGCGGTTGGTGGCCGCCATGATAATGATATTGGTATCGGTGTCGAAACCGTCCATTTCTACCAACAACTGGTTGAGGGTTTGCTCACGCTCATCGTGGCTGCCGCCCAGACCCGCGCCGCGATGACGGCCAACCGCGTCGATTTCATCGACGAAGATGATGCAGGGCGAATGACGCTTGGCCTGATCGAACATATCCCGAACGCGGCTGGCGCCCACACCAACAAACATTTCTACGAACTCAGAGCCGGAGATCGAGAAGAACGGCACGCCCGCTTCGCCGGATACCGCCTTGGCAATCAAAGTTTTACCCGTGCCAGGAGGGCCCACCAGCAAAACGCCTTTCGGGATTCGCGCTCCCAATTGGATGAACTTCTGCGGTTCGCGCAGGAACTCCACCACCTCTTTCAACTCTTCCTTGGCCTCGTCTTCGCCGGCCACGTCTTCAAAGGTCACGGTGGGATGATCACCCGTGAACATGCGCGCGCGCGATTTTCCAAACGACATGGCCGCATTGTTGCTGCCCTGAGCCTGCCGGAAAATGAAGAAGAACACAGCGCCCAGGATGATGAAGGGCAAGATATAGCCCAACAAAGTCAACACGTCAAGCCACGCGCTTGGAGCGCGGATTTCAATCTTGACGCGGCTGGGGGCCAACTGCTCGGTGGTCACGCCCAAGTTCAATAGCTGCTCGACCAGGGTAGCGTCTGGCTCAATGACCACTTCTCGCTCAGCCCCGTCGCTATACACCACCGTCAACCGGTTTTCGTTCTCGGTAACGCGGGCCACTTCTCCAGCTTGAATATCGGCGGCCAGCTCATTGATGGTCAGCGCATCCTGGCTGTTACCCTGCGATGTGAAGTTATAGATCAACATCGCAATAATCGCAATGAAGAGCAGCACATAGATGACATACGATTGATTTCGCGGATTCACATTACCTCCAATGCAGCCTGCTGTATCTCAGCGGCTGTTGATTGAGATTATACCAATCTCAACACAGCATATCAAACAAAAACATGATATTTATAACGAATCTAATCAAATTCTTATACAGCAGCCCGCAAAGCGGCCAGCGCCTGAGCCACATGGCTTCGGTCATGGACTGCCGAGAAAGCCAACAGTTCGCGCAGTGTGGTGGGACCAAAAATCGCATGGCGGGCCGGCCGATCCCAATCTTCTGGAGAAAGTTGGGCCAATTGGTCCAACAGGCGGACACGCGATTCCAAAAAACCGCGCAACGCAGCCGGGCCGTCCTCGCCGCAGTACCCTCTTTCCATCGACCAGGCATCCGCATCGACGGGAGAGATGAAAGGCGCTGTCTCAGACAGGATCTTTTCCACTCTCGGCAAGTTGATTTCGCGATCCGAGTCGCGCAAGTGGCAGAGGATCTCGGTAAAGCACCATTCCTGGGGCGCAGTCCGGCGATTCCACTGGCCATCGCTTAGATTTCTGGAGAACGTCTCTAACGCCGCCGGAACGGCTCGCAGCGTGGCCAGCAGCGCATCGGGGGTTTCGGACAGGGCAAACTCACGCCCCTCCGCTTCGATCTGTTCGATCCAGCCAGGCACATCCGCCAAACTACCCTCAGCGCTGTTGGCGGGCAGCCCCGCCAGGGTCCCCGCTTGCCCGTTGCGAACCCAAAAACCCGGGATGCCCAACCGGGCCGCCGGAAGCAAGTCGTCGGACAGGCTATTGCCCACCATGACCACCGCCTGGGCCGGGCAGCCCAATTGCGCCAGGATTTCAGCATAGTAAGCCGGATTGGGCTTGGCAAAATGAAAAGACTCGTAGGAAGTGACCAGGTCAAAGGGAAATTGTTCGACCGGCAGCCCAGCCCAATCCAGGCGGTGGGTAATGGCCCGCCGCGGGAAGAGCGGGTTGGTGGCAATCACCACCCGGTGTCCGCGCTCCAGCAAGCGCTCCACCACCGGCGCTGCTTCGGGGCGTGTGCCTGTGAGCGAACGCAGCGAAGGGAACACCTTCTCATAAAATTCGGCGATCTGGCCGCCCAATTCGGCTTTGCGCACCCCCAAGGCCGGGTAAAAATGTGCGTCGAAAGCGTCTTCCAGGGTTCGCGCAGGGTCCAGGTTAGCCATCATGGCGCGGGTTCCCGCCAACAAATGCTGAATCGTTTGCTGCGGTTCGATGACGCCGCCCAAATGACCGCTCAAGGACTTGAGATAACCAGGCAGGAAGCGGTCGATATCGTTATCCAACAACGTATCGTCCAGATCGAACAGAATGATCAAACTCATGATTCCTCCCCAGTGAAGGCTGGCGGCAGTGGATGACACTGCCCGCAGCCAACGTGCGGCTCGCCCACCGTTTGCTTGCTCAAAGTACAATAGGCGGTCACTTTTACGACCTTCGAGAGGCCCAACAACCTGGATTGGACAACGGCCCGCAGGGTCATGTTTTGGCAGGCGTTGGCCCGCAAAATTCCCGGAACCGGACAGGTTTTGCAGAGCTGCGGCGTCCAATTACGCGGCGGGTCTTGCCGACCGATCAAGCGGCATTCTTCCACGCTGCGCCCGCGAAAATAGTTCCCGTAGAAATACGCGCATTCAATTCCGCTGGGAGTCCGCATAGTTACCTTCCTCTACTAAAGCACCCCGCCCCAGATAGAGGCAGGGTGCTGAAGATGCGATCTAAAAGAACTTACGCCCGCGTGATATACGCGCCGGTGCGCGTGTCAACCCGAATGACATCCCCTTCGGTGACAAACATGGGCACCGAAACTTCCGCCCCGGTTTCCGTCTTCACTTTCTTCGTAACACCCGTCGCCGTATCGCCGCGCACAGCGGCTTCAGCATACACAACCTTCAAGTCCACCGTCAGAGGCAGTTCAATGTCCATCGGCTGATCCTGATAGAAGGTCAGCTTGACTTCCATGTTTTCTTTCAAGAACCCGGCGTAATCGCCAACCAGGTCCTTGGGCACCGGAATCTGTTCGAAAGTTTCCAGGTCCATGAAGTGGAAGAAATCATCGTCATTGTACAGATAGGAAACCATCGAATGGTCCAGGCGAATATCCTGAACCCGGTCGCCCGAGCTGAACGTTTTTTCAATCGTCGAGCCGGTGCGCATATTGCGCGCCTTAATGCGGATGACTGCATTTCCGCGGCCCGGCTTGTGGTGGCTGTATTCCAAAACCCGCATCAAGTTGCCATCGAGTTCGAAAATCACACCTTTGCGCAGATCATTTACATCGATCATAACCAATTGCCTCTTACTGTTTAAGAATTTACCCGATATCTCTGGATTCGCCGGCGTAGCCCCGCATCCTGGAGAACCTTTACACGAAGTTCTATTATAGTCCACGCTGTTACCCGTGACAAGGTACGTTTCATCCTTTACAATGGGGGGTGTAAGCTTTTAAACTTGACAATCCTGTTAGCCGGGAACACCTCCCCGCTGGCAAAATTATGGAGGAAAGATAATCTGATGATTAAGAAATCCGTATTGAGCGCCTTCAGCGCCATCCTGGTTGGCATGCTAATGCTCACGGCCTGCTCCAACCAGGCCACGCCTGAAGCCCCCACACTGGACGCAAACGCCATCTATACTCAGGCTGCCGCCACTGTGGCCGCCGGCTTGGAACTCACCCAGCAGGCTTTGCCCACTTCCACCGTCACCCCCCCACCCCCCCCCCCCCACCCCCCCCCCCCACACCCCACCAAGACGTCAGACCCC
>CAYOHX010000122.1:0-16050 GCA_964403875.1 uncultured Anaerolinea sp.
TTCTCCAACTCCTTTTGGTGGCGGTAGTGGAAATATCATCTACACTGAAGGTTGGGCGGTTTATTCTTATAATTTATTGGAGAAGAACGCAGTAAAAATAGCCGATAATTGCGTTTGGAATATGGCCTTCTCGTCGGATGGACATTATATTGCTTGTAGTGAGTTTAAGTATGACAATGCTGGGTCTCCCGGTACCTATGGCATCACTCTTATTGATATGAAAACCAAAAGAATTGTAAAATCTTTCTTCGATGGTGAGAACATGGGGGACGAAGATACACTTACGGGTGAGTTACTAGATGTTATGGCATTCTCGCCTGACAATACCCAGATTGCTTTTGTTGGAAAAATTAAAGAGACAAGGGGAGTATATATTGTTGATGTTAAAACATCTGTTTATAAACTAGTTTATGAAAACCCGCTTGCAAGTGGCATTCTCTGGTCGCCAGATGGAAGCAAGCTTGTTGTCGAGTTATCTACTACTTCTCAAGACTGTTCTACCGTGGGGTATTATGTTATTGACGCTGATGGTTCAAATTTGCTTAACGTTAAATGTCCTAACATTGCTAATGTAATATCATGGGGTAAGGATAATAATACGGTTTTTATTGGAGATCAAGGAATTGATTTAAAAACCTTGAAACCGAATGGTGAAATTTTTCATGCAGATTCTAGAAGAGTGCATGGCGTTACTATGCATATTGGGCCTTTTCCATCTCCGGATGGAAAATATTTTTTTGATTTGAATCAAAGTGCAACTCTCATAAGCTCTGATGGCTCGAGAAAAACAGAAATACCCGGTTATATTAATCATAAATACTCGCAATGGTCATCCGATAGCAAATTCCTATATTATTATCATTACAATGAAAAAACAATGTATTCTCTAAATATAGAAACATTTACATCGACCGTTCTTGTTAAAATAAAAATCCAAGGTGATATGCCCTATATTGTATGGTTACCCGATGCGACGGGGTTCGTTTTTACTCAAACTGATGGTAATGGCGGGTTTGAAGTATGTTTTTCGGATGTATCTGGAAATATTACCAAATTAGCGAACACAAAATACAGTGCTAAGTTGTACTTGGAACCTGTTGAAAGAATGGACATTGAACCGTAATCATCAAGAATAGTCATTTTCTAGGATAACAAAAACCATAATTCAAACCACCTTACAAAAACCGGCCCAACACTGCTAGCACTCGGGCAAAAGCGGGATGGTTCTCCACCTTTGGCATTTTTGTCTTTTGGGCTTTCCCACCAATGCCCGCTTTTGCGCTAACGCATACTGTTATTGAGGCAACAATCTTTACCTCCCCCGCCCGGACCGAGTCGCGTGTACGGGTATAAGTTTAGGCCCGTGATTGCCACTGCGCAGTAAGATCCGCATTTAAAACACGAAGAAGCGCCTTCCAGAGGTGGGAGGGCGCTTTTTGTTGCGTGTAGATTCTCGCGTTTTGCATAATTGATGTTGTAGCGCGATAAATCAGGTGAGAGCGATTACTGACACGGAATTAAGCCGGCTCCCAAACAGAGTTCACGCCCGCCCACACGCAGGTATTAGGTGATTTCTTAGTGATCAATTTTCCAGACAATAATTTCTTTTCGTTGCCGATCACCATCCATTAAGACAGTTAACAAATGTTGACTGTCGGACGAAAACTTCATTCTTGAAATGCCATAATTTGATGGTAAGTTTACTTTATCCAACATCGTAAAACTTTCACGATCCCATAGACTTATTTGGCCGTCCAGGTCACATAAGGCGAACTGTTTACCATCATTCGTTGACGCGCCGGAAAAAATAAAATGCGATAAGTTCACCTTGTTTCTTTGTTTTTCTTTCCAATTGTCCATATTCCAAATGACAAAACTATCTTTGTCGTATGCTAACAGTTGCCTGTTTGGGAGAGAACATACAAATTGCCCAGACAACTGTATCTTTTTTTCACTTTCTGACAATTTATAAAGCCAGAATTCCCAATTGAGAAATGATGCAAAAACCAGGTGCTCAACATCTGGAGAAAAGTATGCTTCACTAAATCCATCATGTTTTATGGGCAATTCCTTATTACCAATGATGCAAAACAGTCCATCTTTTTTCCCCAGAATTGCTTCGCCATTATCGGATGCTGCATAAACGGTTGTGTTTATGCCTTTTAGGCTTGTGCCAGCAAATGGAAGCGTATAACCATTTCCGCCAATCTGGTATTGCTTTAATCCATCTAAATCCCCGTGATTGTCATCCGCACCTGGTACTAATAGACTATATTTGTCAGGATAAAAAACAATGCCCGCTTCATTATTAGTACCACCATCAAGGCTATATCCAGACCATTTCTTGTTGCCATAAATATCATAAACAAAAAGATTGTCTTGCTTTTTTTCGTTATGCCAGATGTTGTTGGGAACACGAATAGATATTAGTTGACCATCATGAGAAAAAGCAGAGAAAATACTACGCGACCCCCATTCATCAGGGTTGAATATCCTTGTTTGCTCGATTATTTTCATAACATTAACCTTTCCTTGATATTATGAACAAATCCACCTAACAGCTGGTTTCACCGGCGGATTGGAAATTTGGTGAACAAGAGCTGAATTTAGTAAACACTCAATGGGCTGAATCCCTTTGGGTAGGGCGAATGCCCCGCCCAATCTGTTGCGCAGAATATTGGCGTTTCTTTACAGCAATGGATTACCCGAAAAGTTTATTGAGCCAATTCTTGCTCATATTTCTAACCTGGCTAATTTGCATTTGTTCAACAACGGCGTTTCCGAATCGAGGTCTTGTATCGACAAAATATGTGTCACTTAAATTTGCACCTGTTAGATTAGCGTCATTAAAAACAGTTCCACTTAATTCAGATTTGGATAAATCTGCACCGATTAAGACAGATTCTATAAAGTTTGTTTCAGATAAATCTGCCTCCCTGATTATTGCTCTTGTCAAGTTAGAGCAAGAAACCAGGGCGTTTCTCATGTTGGTGTTACTCAGATTTGCTTCTTCGAAGTTAGCACCTTTGAACTTTACGCCTGATAAATCCAAACCCGATAAATCTAATCCGGATAAGTTTGCTCCAGCAAGGTTAGCACGAAATACGGGGTCATAAGATTCGTCACCCAACCAATTTTTCGAGACCAATTTTAGCTTATAGGCTCCATTTCCACTTAATATCGCTATAACATCTTTTCTGCTCAACCTATCACTTTCTTGAACTACATGCTCAACAATTATCTTTGTCGGTTCTGGCTTTACCCGTCCGCAATGAGGACAAAATTTGAACGAATTGTCATAACTTGCACCGCAACCATCACATACTGGCATAACAACCTCCACTTACGATTTGATGTATATCCGGAACGGATCACTCAACTGCAGGCGTTAGCGGCGGGCAGGGGATTTGTTGGAAAAAAGCCGAGGTAGAAAACAATTGACACGGGGCCTGAATCCCTTTGAACAGGGCAACGCCTTCACCCGTCCGCCTGCCCATAATATTGGGCTACAGTTTTAAGAGAACCAGCCCTTTTTTGGGGGTTTTTGTGATTCGAAACTTGTACTACTACTTATTTCGTCCTGATAAATTTTGATTTGCGTCTCAATATCTTCTGCTGAATATGGGCTGTCAAGTTGAAATCGGTCTAAATCTTTCGCGTCTAACCCTGTTTTCAATTCATCCCATTTCACTTCATGCCTTAAATAACACCAACAAAGTGGTATCCATTTTCTCGGTTGTGTTTTAAGATGTTTAATAAAACTTGGAGAAGCGCAAACTTCATCGACAATAAATGTATGGTCATCGCCCCCCCCTTCATCTTGGAACGACACAAACCATAAATCCCTGTGTGTTTTGGTTGTTCTGCAATAACCATATTTAACGATTATCGAACTGCCTACTGCCCCAGGTAAATAATATTCCTGTAATTGGACATCTTGCCAAAGTTTTTCAAATTTGGCGCACCACTTGCCAACAAAAACTTTGTGCGCAACTTTTTCCCACGCTTTCACATCTCGTCTGAATTCATTGAATATTTCTATTCGAGCATGATTTTCTGTTACCAAAAAGGTTGTGTCCTGTTCGGGAAAAATCTTTTGGTATTTATTATCTCGATTCCCATAAGGACCTGCTAATAGTTCATCGATTTCCCTTCCATCGGCTTTCCATTCATTATATTTTCCGTGAGGAAGTGATACAAACCAAAGCCCACTTTCTGCATATGGTGATGTTTGACATTTTCCATAGGAAACTGTTTTCATCCAATCAGGGAAAAATGAACCGTCATCTGGATACTCAATCAAGTGCGTCATTGACTTGGCCATAATTCACCTTGCTTAATATTTTTTAAGTAGTAGCCGATAGTATGCTTGATTACCTCAAGCAATTGCAAGAACAAATCTAAAAATATTATACATTCAACTTTGTAATGTCAAACATCCATGGCCAATCAATCCCAAACAAATCCTTAGGAACTTCTCGACCAGCTTCTCAATACTATCTGACTGAATTAAGTGCTTACTATGTCCCGGCCATCATCGGCCGAAACTTACGCCTTTCGGTCGTCCTGAAGAGAGTATTCGCATATTCGACTTGGTCTGCGGTGGGGAGGTGAGAATTATTGTCTAGCGCCCTGCGCGTCAGAGCTACATCTTACGCGCGCGTTTGAGTCAGGAAAACGTTGAGGAACCATCGATGCTTTCTTCGCGCGGATCGGCCGGCATATCTATGAGATCGTCTGGCAGGTTTATCCCGGTGACCGTCCGGCAGACCTGATCAAACGAGCCAGGCAATTTTCCGGTAGATAAATATCCGGCTCACGATAGAAGAATTAGAGGGTTTTTGAAACGAAAAAAAATCAGCCTACAAAAGATGTTCGCAAGATTTCCACCAATACCTCGATCACTTCATCAAAATCAATGCCATTTGCGTAAAAATACTCTTTGCTATATCGATCCCATCGCCCTCTCATCGTTCCATCTGATTGGATCGTGCGAACGATTCTTTCTCTGTCCTCCAGTGCATCAAGCGACATCCGTTTTTCACATGTGGCTTGTAAAGCCATCCGGAAGACTTCCATACCAATTGCCTGGCGTTGCGTTTTAATCAGAATAAAGACATCATAGAAATCTCTCGGTCGGGTGTTAAGTACCGACCTTCGTAAGATCGTTTCGACCTTCTCTGCCAGGATCGTTTCAAGGTTATAGGCCCAGACCTCAATCCTTTTGTTTTCAAAGTTTGATTGGAATGCATACTGGACTGCTCCGGGGGTAAGAACATCCCCAGTTGTGATATCAATTTTCAGCGGTGTGTTTATCCCTTCATACAAGGCAATGATCGCGATCCGAAAGCCGCCGTATTCATCTTCTTCGCGGATCGGCGTGACATGATCGAAGACCAGCTTCACGCCATCATCCAGCGATATTTCGCAAATCTCCAAAAACGCAGTTCGGATGGCTTCCTCCGTGAGTGGGAACCCCCGCATCGTTGCGTCCATGTCCATAGTAGTCCTGCTGCTGATCCCAACGATAGAGGCAATCAGCATTCCCCCTTTCAATACAATCCTATTTTTGTAACTCGATAGGGAAATCCTTTCTAGGAGGCGCTCAAGCATGTAATTCTGCAACACTGCTTGCGCGGGGATATGATTTTTCAAAGCCAGGTTTTTTTATCCTGGCTTTGAACTGCATCGCTTTGTTCATAACAGCACCTCGATGTACGCCCTGATGATCTTTTGGATTCGTAACTGCTCTGCATAGCCGTAGAGCAAATCGATATTCTTATCTTTTCTGCCCACGTACCGCTTTAAGGCTTCGACCATGAATTGAACATCTATCTGATTCCTACTGCGCACCACATCGCAGATCGTTCTTTCAAGGTTATAGGATTTGACCTCATTCCCGTGTGGCGATTTCATCATTGCCAAACCTAGCAGGTGCAAATCCTGCTTTACGAAAAAAACCTTCGTTCCATTTTCCTTTAACAGCGTGGCGTTATACCCTGTCGGGACAGTAACAGAATACCGAAGAGGAGTTCGATCTGTGAGATCCCAAAGGTAGAGAGCCGTCTCATGGGAGAAGATCGTGGTTTTATATCTGGCTTGCAGTTCGAGCATCTCATCCACCAGTGAATCGGGGGTTGCGTAAACACCTCTCGCGGTCCGTTGAATCTCGCCTTGTTTTTCTAGAATCGAAAGATAAGTCCTCGCGATGCCTAACTTTGTCAGGTCAGAGGTGAGCAAGATTCCGTTGTTATCTTTCAGAATCAAACGAACTTTGTCGATAGGGTTCGCACCGTTTTTTACATTCATGCTTTTATTATAAACAATATAAGCATATAAGTAAAGAATGTGTTGCCCGGTACGAGAGAACGCCAAAGTGTTTACTCTCCTTATCCATCAAGAATGCGAACCGCCTGGTCTAAATCACTCATGCCCGGAGTGGTGTAAACTATTGTTGTGTCCAAACTGGTATGACCAAGTAGCATTGCCACCTTCTCCAGCGTCACACCAGAATTGACCAGGTTCTTAGCAAACGTGTGGCGAGCCATATGCGGCGTCATTTTTTGAATCCGGGCTCTTTCCCCAATATCCGCCAGCAGCGTTTGAACGGCTCTGGATGTGATTGCTCCGCGCTGTGTGGTAAACACTTTTGGCAGTGCGGTTTCAGGACGAACGTCGAACCAGGATTTTAGCGCTTTTCGAGCGGTGTTATTGAGAGGAATTACTCTTTGCCTTATGCCCTTACCGGCCCGCACCATCACCTCCCCCTTTCGATCGGTCATCGCAATATCCGACAGTTCCAGATCGATCAGTTCGCTCACTCTCAGGCCTGTATTCAATAAAGTGACCAGAATGCAATGATCCCGAATCGCCTGGCGTTTGGCCGGTTCCGTTTTTGCGGACTGAATGCGTCGTTCAGCTTCCCGCAGTATTGCTGCCTGATCTCTGCGGTCTAGCCACTTCGGCGCGTGTTTCTGCTGAGCGATGCTTTTAATGCCTTCGACTGGATTGTATGGGACGCCGCCACAACTCTTGGCCCAAAGACCGTATGCGCGAAGAACGGCCAGGTGGCGGTTGATTGTGGATGCTTTCGCTTTGCGAACATTCAGCAAGAACTGTCGATACTCGCGAACGTCAGTTGGGGTAAGATTATCAGGAGCGAGAGGATAACCATTCGTCTGCTCAAACCAGCATGCAAACGTGTGGATATCGATCAGGTAACCGGCAATCGTTCGCTCGGATCTTCCTAACTGGAACAAGTATTCGCGGAATGGTTCAAAGTCGCGGGACATTTGAACCTATTATAAAGAGACAAGAAGGGATCGAAAAATTAGGGGGATTGTGCGATGTGTTTTTAGAGGGATACCAGGCTTAAAAGCCAGTATTTTATGCTGCTTTCGCCAATATCTCTGCGCACAAGGCGTATTGGGTGCAATTTGGATTAACACACTTTCGAATAATTTCCCACGCAATTCGAGACAACACAGTCTGCTTTTTCAATGTAAGGTATTCTATAAACCTGTTATATCTGTGACGACAAATGCAGGCAAGGTCTATCTTAAGGCGGTCGATATTGAGCTTTACGACCACCCTAAAATTCGCCTTTAAATGTCTATAACCATTCGAACAACAAGCTCAAGGCCCAAAAAAACAGTATGGACATAAAGGCAAGTCTACATCAACAGCAAACAAGGAACTAGTTGAAAGTGCCTATCATCCAAATTACATACCTGATCAACGTGGTATTTTTATCAAGACCACGCCATGCGGCGGAATTGAAATGTTGAGCACACATCCATCTGCTCTGAACTCAGGAATTAAGGACTGAATGACTAATTGAGAAGATACTTCAATTTCAGCCAATTGCGCGGAGGATGGATAGTGTGGGCTGCCCTGATCGATCCATTGTTGTTTCGGATTAGCATGCTCGGAGTCAATGCAGGTAATCGAAAGTGGTGTGTTTGGGTGAAAACCCTTCAGGGTGATGGACACATCTTCAGTGGAGATCTCGCCGCCCGGAATATTGTGATTATAGACTAGCAAGCTGAACTCGCTCTCGCTGCGGGTTGCGAGCGCCTCCACTGTTGAAGGTACACTGCTTTCCACCGAGATACGCTGATCACCCAGGTGGTGGAGCATTTGAAAAACGCGATAGGTAGGTTTGGGGACACCATAGATGTTCTGCAGCCCAAATCCTCCGTGGAAGGGCTCGGCATACTGCCCGTTTTCTTCGAACAGGTCTGAGAAGGTCCAGAACGAATAACCATTGACCAGACCATCATTGTCTGCGATGGTTTTGGCCACCAGCGCTGCGGAATAAGGCTCATCATGCCTGGCATCCGGCAACATCGCAGATGTGTTCCACTCGGTGTAATAGAGTGGTAGGTCTCCAGCCTCAGCACGAGCTTTGGCCGTCATCTTCCGAAGCACACCGCGCTCATAATTGCCCATCTCGTGGGAAAAGTTCTTGAAAAATTCCTCCATTGTAAGATCGCTTCGACGCCAAAGAGGATCGTCGGTCGGGTAATGGTGGGTAGAAATGAAATCGAGCGGGAGATGGTTGGTGCGGCAAAAGGCGATCATCTCCGGGATCCAGGCATTGATGGATGTCGCCGGACCGCCGACGTGCAGTTGGCTATCCACGCGTTTGATCGCGTTTACTGAATGCTCATACAGCTTGAAATACTCCGCCTGGCTGCCATCCCAAAAGAACTTTAGGTTGGGCTCGTTCCAGACCTCAAAGAACCACATGCGAACTTCATCCAACCCATAGCGGTCAACCAAATGGCGGGTTAAAGATTCAATCAGCGCTTCCCACTTGCCGTAATCTGCCGGGGGTGTGATGTTTGCCCGGTAGTGGAAACAGGTTGTAGTTCCGGATGCCAACGCCGTCGGCATAAAACCCAACTCGATGAATGGCTTCATGCCGATGTTGAGCAAAAAGTCGAAGATCGAGTCGATATTAAAAAACGAGTAGCGCAGTTTAGCTTCCGTGTCTGGCTGGAACGATGTATTCTCTTTAATGCACACACTCATTGCATCATCCAGCAGACCATGAAAACGTACATATTGAAAGCCTAATTCACGGTGGCTTTTAGCCAGTTGCTCGCGCCAATCGGCGCGTAACCCCATCACCGCATGACAACTGCCTATGCACTGTTCCCAATAATGTGGAAACGGTGTGCCTTTTTGAAATGGATCGACCATAAACTGGATCATGAACATTCTCCTATTATTGAGTATGGGAATTCAGGCTAATCAGGGAATAAGCGCATTCGGTCGATCAACATGCTTCACCCTGACAAGAAAATGTCTGGTTTTCCAACAGAAAAGATAGAATAAGGCAATCTCAAAAGTTGTAATTGCACCACCGATTGTATCATTGCAGGCGCGAATCTAGATCGATCGAAGAAGCCTGGAACAACCACTACTGGCCGTCAGGCAAGGTAACCCCGGTTCATCCTATATAAACCTTTGAGGTTTCGTTCAGGCCTCGGATTGTTTATGATAAGATGATCTTTAGAGTGGAAATAAATCAAGAGCGACGACCCTAGATTATGGATTTCGTAGGCAGACATGACGAAACGATTGGATGATATCGCTTTCTACCAAATCATTTCAAAAGTTTATCGCATCTCATTGATTCTCTTGGATATAACAGGGACGCTTCAGACCAGGTTATCCCCTTATAGCGAAGAGGACGAACAACTGTTTTCAATAACAAAGTGCAGCGAGCGTCTTTTCCATTTATGCCAACAAACCGTGAAACCACAAGTGATCTCCAGCGAGCTTAATCAGGTTTGGGCGGGCGTGCCTGTTGTTGATGAAAACTCGCTTTTTCAATTGGTGGTGATTGGTCCAATCTATACGTCCGAAGTCTCGGAGGACCTGATCATCGATTATGCCCGAACCAACCACCTATCCTCACAGTCCCGCGAAAAACTTTTATCTGCATTCAAAAAAACACCCATCTACCCGTATATTGAATTTACCCGGTTGATCTCCCAGATTTATTATTATCTCTACGAAACGGAAATGGATATCTCATTACTAACCACAGCAGGGGTACCTAAAGAAGTACTAGTGTTCTCGAGCGAGGCCCATACGCGGCAAAATGAGCGGGTGTATGATGAGAACTTTGTGCATGGAACCTACGCCTTCGAGCAGTACATGTGGGAATGTGTCCGAGAAGGGAGCCTGGAGAAACTCAAACGGCATCTGTTAAAATCCGGCACATTCGGCAATATTGGGCCGGTTGCCAATCATGACCCGATTCGCCAGCAGAAAAACGCCGTGATCGTTGCTGTTGGACTGGCCGTACGATCGGCCATCGCGGGCGGGCTGAATCCAGAAGTGGGATATTCTCTCGGCGATCTGTATATTCAGCAGCTTGAAACAATGAAAGACGTGGTGCAGATTTTGACTCTGACAGAAAACATGTTGTACGATTTTACGACCCGCGTTGGCAATCTCAAGCCCACCCATCAATATTCGTCGCTCGTGCGTGCTTGCTGCAACTACATCGACGAACATGTTCGGGAGAACCTGCGTGTCAGCGATGTTGCGGCGCACACTGGACTCGGCGCATACTATGTGTCGAAAAAGTTTAAATCTGAAACCGGCATGTCGATCAGCGACTATATTCGGGATGCAAAAATTTCGGAGGCGAAGTCGCTACTCAAATTTTCGGAACTATCGCTCGCGGAAATAAGCGAGCTGCTTTCCTTTAGCACACAGAGTTTTTTTACCTCCACTTTTAAACAGGTGACCGGCGTCACGCCTGGGCAATACCGCGAAACAGCTGGAATCACCCGGTAAAACAAATCGTCATCGGATACAGTACAAAACCTTGTTTTCAAGCAGGCCATAAGAATACAGGCCTGCTTTTCTAATTTCTGATATAAAGTTTTAAAATTTGATATACCCGCTCTCCTCAAAATGCTATAAAGAAACCAGTCAGCTCTGAAAAGATCTGCTGAATCTCAGCTCAAATGATTTCTATTCGGGAAGAACAATGAATATAAACCGTCATTTACCCATGCCCGATACCAACGCCTGGCCCGCCTACTCTCTCACCTGGGATGACACCCAGCCTGGGCCAACCGATGTTTCCTACTTACTCGAAAAACCAGCCGGCGCTTCGGGCTTCATCCAGGTTGTCGACGGCCACCTGGCCACCGGGGATGGCCGGCGCTGGCGCATTTGGGGCCAGCACCTGGTTCGCGCCCAGGCGGTCGCTCCCTCGCACCTGGCCCCGGTGATCGCCCGCCGCCTGGCCAAGTTTGGCGTCAACTGCATCCGCCTGCATGCGATCGACTTCCACTGGCCGGATGGCATCCTGATGCGTGGGACCGATTCCAGCCGCTCTCTGGACCCTGAAGGACTCGCCCGGCTGGACTGGATGGTCGCCTGCCTGAAAGAGCAGGGCATCTATGTGGATATGAACCTGCAAGTTGCCCGCACCTTTACCGCGGCAGATGGGGTCAAGGTGGGCGATCTGGTAGGTTGGGGCAAGCCGATGGTCTACTTCGATGACTGGATGATGACCCTGCAAAAGGAATATGCCCAGCAGCTTTTGACTCATCTCAACCCCTTCACCGGCACACGTTATGTAGATGAACCAGCCGTAGCGATGATCGAGATCACCAATGAGAACTGGCTGAGTTTATTCTGGCAGCAGGGTAATCTGCGCGGGAAGAACACCGACTTCTGGGGCAGCGGTGGCGACATCCACCCCGTATTCGCCGAAGACCTGGATCGGCGCTGGAATGCCTGGCTGGCCAAACGCTACACCAGGCGCGAAGACCTGGCGAGCAATTGGGGTGGGGCGTTGAGCGAGCACGAAGATCCCCGCTTGGGATCCGTGCGGCGGCTGACCCCCGAGGAATTTGCTTCTGCCGGGATGGCGCGCTTCCGCGATGAAGCTACCTTCTACACCGAACTGGAGCAATCCATGTTCCGCGAAATGGGCGCATACATCCGCGGCGAGCTGGGCGCGCGGCAGTTGATCCTCGGCAGCGCGGATTTCCTCCCCAGCCCCCTCTCCAGCGGCTTGCAGGCTGCTATGGCGAACACCGTCCTGGATATGACCGACAGCCACTACTACTGGCAGCATCCGGTCAACGGGATGATTGAAAACAGCCCGATGGTGGATGCCTCAGACCATAATGTGGTTGCGCACGTCTCACGAAGCGCGGTTGAGGGTTTCCCGCACATCTGCTCGGAAACAAACCAGCCATTCCCGAACGACACCGCCGAAGAGTTTATTCCCATCCTGGCCGCGTACGCCTGCCTGCAAGATTGGGACGGCATCTTCTTCTACGATTACCATCCCTGGCCCGGCCCCTACTGGCGCGAAGACACCTGGGCGGAGAACTTCAACCACTACTGGTTCGATATTGGAGACAACCCGGTCAAAATGGCGCAGACCGCCCTGGGCGCGCTGATGTTCCTGCGCGGTGACGCGCAGGCTGCGCGCAAGACGGTGGCGCGCACCTGGCCGCGCGCGCAGGTGCTGGAAACGCTGGCACAGGGGATGACGCCCGAGCAGGCCATGCAGCGCCTGATGCGGGGCGAGCCGATGGAATTTTCCCCATACTGGCTGCCCTACTTGCCCGGGCGCATGGCGCTGATGCACAAAACGCGCATTACCAGCCTGGACGCGGCGGAAATCTCACCTGCCGAGGGAGAAGTGGAGATACCAGACGGGACCATCACCAGCGACACCGGCGAACTGACCTGGGAAACCGCCCCACTGGATGGGCGCGTGTTGATCGATACACCCCGGCAGCAGGCGATCATTGGTCGCGCCGGCGAGCGGGAGACGGCTCACCTGAAGGTCTCTGTAGAAACACCCTTTGCCGCCATCCAACTTGCCAGCCTAGAGGACTGTCCGATTGCCAGCGCTTCGCGTCTGCTCCTGCTGGCCTGCGCCCGGGTCGCCAACACCGACCAGACCTGGAAGGACGACTCCCGCCGCGAACCCGCCGATTGGGGGCATGCCCCTGTGCGGATTGAACCTGTCACCGGCACGATTACTCTGCGCGGTTTGCGTGATACCTCAGATGTAACCGTGCAACCGCTGGATGGCAGCGGGCAGCCCAGCGGTCAGGTTTTGCCACTGGAAAAGCAAGGTGAGGAGTATGTCTTGAACCTCAGCAGCTTACCCGCAACTCCCTGGTATTTAATCCAGGTCGAGCGTTGAAATTGGACCCTTCGGGTGGAGTCGTGTATGGAAAAGTTTCGAATATTTAGTTCTTCCAGTCCAGCCGAATCGCAGCGAGAGATCGAGCATCGCGCGCTGGCCAGACGGGCAGCCGCGGAAGGTATGGTACTGCTTAAGAATGAAGGCGTGCTCCCACTGAAGGAACGGAAGATCGCGCTGTTCGGAGCCGGAGCCAGAATGACCGTGCGCGGGGGCAGCGGAAGCGGCGATGTGCGTGAGCGCTACAGTGTCAATATCGAACAGGGTTTACGAAACGCCGGTTACGAGATTTCCAATCCCTTATGGTTGGACCGCTTCGACCAACAGTACCACAAGGAAAAAGATGTCTGGCGAGCGGGAATTGAGCATAAGATCAAGGGGTATGGACCGTTCAGAGTCCAGAAGATGTTTGACATCATCCACAGGATTCCCTTTCGCTTCCCGATCGGTGAAAGAATCCGGGAAGACGAGCTGACCGGCGAGGCCCGCACCGCTATTTATGTTGTGGCTCGCCAGGCAGGGGAAAGCAACGACCGCAGGTTGGAAAAAGGGGACTTTCTCCTGGCGGATGTGGAGTATGAGAATATCAAGTGCCTGGCTGGGCACTACGAGCGGCTGCTTCTGGTCATCAACTGCGGCGGCCTGATTGATTTATCACGCCTGGATGACATCCCCAATATTGGCGCGGTCCTCTTCTTCGGGCAAGGCGGAACAGAGGGCGGGAATGCCTTTGCAGATCTTGTGTCTGGAAAAGTATCGCCCTGTGGGAAATTGGTCGATACCTGGGGGATGGAGTATGCGGATTATCCCTCTGCCGATACGTACAGCTATCTTAATGGAAATCTTGACGACGAGGACTATCGGGAGGGCATCTACATCGGCTACCGTTATTTCGATGCGTTCGATATTTGCCCTCGTTACGAATTTGGATACGGCCTCTCCTATACCACCTTTGAACAGCAGGTCACCGAGATCACGCTCGACCAGACCAAGGTTACCCTTCAGGTAACGGTAACCAACACCGGCCATTCCTTTGCGGGAAAAGAAGTTATCCAGGCCTACCTTCAAAAACCAATTAGCCGGTTGGATCACGAAAAGAAAAGTCTGGCAGCTTTTGCAAAAACCCGACTGTTGAAGCCGGGTGATCAAACACAAATTTCGCTCTCGTTTGATTTGCGCGATCAGGCGTCTTATGACTCAGATTCCGCTTCCTGGCTCTTAGAAGCCGGAGAGTACGGGCTTTTTGTCGGCCAGTCTTCGAGAAACAACACTCTTTCAGCGATCATTGTTCTTGACGAAGACATCGTCACCGAAAAAGCGGGCAACATTAGCCCGCTGAAACGAGATTTCTCCGACCTAAAACCCTCATTCACTCCCAATCGCTACGACTCTACCTTTCCCAGGCTTCGCGTCTCCTCGGACAGCGTGGAATGTCTGGTTCACCGCTACCAGATGCCAGCGATCAACCCTAGCCCCAAAGTACAGGAAGCGTTGGCGAGATTAATGAATGAGGAATTAGCAGCTTTGTGTGTGGGCGGCGGGGAATTTGGCATCAGCTACAACTATACGCCGGGCGCCGCCGGGAGAACAACCACCAGCTTGCTGAAAAAAGGCATCCCCAATATCAATTTCAGCGACGGCCCAGCCGGTCTCAATGTCATTCCAGAACTGGTCATCACCAGAAGCGGCAGTATGCGCTACCTGAACGGCCTGCCGGAGGACTGGAATTGGGGCTTTTTGAAGCTGCTAGCCCCATTTTTGAAGGGCAAACCGCAACAGGGCCGGGCCGTTTATCAGTATATGACCGCCTGGCCGGCGGTTACCTTGCAGGCGCAAACCTGGGATGTGGAATTGCTGGAGGAAATTGGGCAAGCCATTGGGAAGGAAATGCTGGAAATAGGCGTGACCCTCTGGCTGGCCCCGGGGATGAATATTCACCGCAACCCGCTGTGCGGGCGGAACTTTGAGTACTACTCCGAAGATCCCCTGGTATCGGGCAAAATGGCCGCGGCGGTTACAAAAGGGGTGCAAAGCTACCCAGGTGTGGGTGTGACCATGAAGCATTTTTGCTGTAATAATCAGGAAGACAACCGCGAGCGCGTCTCTGCAAACGTGTCCGAACGCGCACTCCGCGAGATCTACCTGCGCGGCTTCCGTTATATGGTGACGGAAGCAAAGCCCTGGGCGGTGATGACTTCCTACAACAAGGTCAATGGCGTGTATACCCCCAACAGCCACGATTTGCTCACAAAGGTTCTACGGAATGAATGGGGCTTTGCAGGACTGGTCATGACCGATTGGAACGCCACCGGAGATGACAAAGGTTCGCACGAACGTTGTCCTGCTGCTGGAAATGACCTGATCATGCCGGGCAACAAAGCCGCCCGGAAAGCCTTGAGCACAGCGATGCAAGCCGGGCGGTTGGACCCGCAAGATGTTCAGCGCAGTGCAGCCAATGTCCTGCAGGTGATATTCAGCAGTGCGGTAGTAGACGGATTGTAAGGAGTCGGGCATAGGCGAAAACAGCCCGATTTTTCACCTGCGAATAAACGCAAAGGTTCGTTCTAATCAATAAAGGAGGAATGGCGATGATACAGTCAGATGAACTTGCAAAGGTACCCGCCGAAATGGAGAAGGGTAACAAGACAACTCGGAAGACAAAGAAACAATACCCGGAAGATTTCAAGACCATGTTCGGGCTATCCACGTTGAACTGGGTCAACGAGTTGGCCAACGCATTTATGACCGGGCTGTTCTTGATCTATCTCACTGACTATGCCGGCATCGGCGCGCTGGCTGCCACGTTGGGCACATCGCTGCTCGTATTTGGCCGAATCCTGGACGCG
>CAYOHX010000123.1:0-16041 GCA_964403875.1 uncultured Anaerolinea sp.
GCCTGCAGGCGGCCCAGAAGGAGCGGCTCCTGGTAGCCGCCGCGTTCGGGGCGCGCGCCGTCAGGGGCAATCTCAGGCCCGAAGGCGGTCTCGTAGCTCAGTTCTTTAAACCAGGCTATTGTTGCCAACTCAATCGTTGATTCTGTAAAACTATTCAATGTTGCCTTCAATCTGTGCGGATCTTGCGGCTATGAACTCCTTAAACGCGTCGATCGCCTCCTGTTCAATTTGGGAGTAGTTAGCCGACGATTCTTGACTTACTAGCATTTTATATAGTTTGTCTATATCATAATCTCTTTCCAATCGGTCAAATTTATAGTCATGTATCTTTTGTGTGTAAATTTCTACTGTCGCATTTGCCAAAATAATTTTTGGAAGTGCTTTTGCGTCTACAGACACTTGATCGTAAATATAATTAGTAGCAATTTCCCGTTCGTTTAAATACTGTTCTGAACGCCACACTTTCAGAATATAGAAATAAGATGTAGGATAAGCTTCAAAGACATTTAGCTTTTCTTCCAACAACTCCCTATGCAATCTGTCTAAAAAAATCTCTTTTACAGCTTCTTTTTCAGATTGAGGAATTTCGATAGGATAGTCAGTCGAGGATATTCTTGCGATCAGATCAGAAGCAAGGGAAAGGGGCCCGGTTGTTGAAACAACTTCTTTGAGAGCATTCAGCATTTCAACATTTTGCTCAAATCCTATACACTTGATAATGACACGAACTGCAATTGGGCCGCTAGAATCCCATGAACGTGGCCAGTCCCATTCAAGAATCTTTCCTAGTCCTCCCAATAATCTGATAAGAACCATTCTTCCATCAGGATTTAAGTTAATAACACGAAAATTAAGCTTGGAAAGTAATTCGGAAAGACGCCATTTTTCATTGATGATGAGCGAAACCGCCTCTTCTATGTGTTCCTTTGTAGGGCTATTCAAGCGGTCTTCTATTTCGTTTAGAACTCTGGACGGAATTTCCCCTTTTGGTATTCGAAATTTAAAATATCTATCGAAATATTCAGCCACACATATCCTTTGGTTTGCAAGATAATCATCTTGCCGAGTAATCATCGCTGGATTTGCCGGGCTTTGAAGGTAAGCACCCATTGTCGGGAATAAGAAACCTATTAATCGTTCACAAACTTGAATTTCTCTTTTGTCTAGCGACTCTTTAGCAATCCACTCTCTTATATTTTTATATGCGTCTAGTTGTAACGTACGCGTAGTACTTAAACTAATTGTTGATTCAAACGAAGTTAAGCCCTGTTTATAACCTGGCAACCCAGAATAAATTTTTGGAAAGAAGACTCTTAATACCTCCAGAACCAAGAAGTCGGCCAAATCAACTTCTTCGCGAACAATTGTGACTGTGAAACTTACAGAATTCAGATACCTCTTGGCGGTTCTTAGGTTGTTAATAATAGAGCTGCTCACAACTTGCTTATAAATTTGTGCAAATCGATCCCATGAATCTTGGTGTACACGCAGATTTTGATCTTTGATTATTTTTTGAAGATTCTCGCCTATGAAGCTGTCAATATCATTTTGGTCAATTATTGGCAGATCAATGTCAATCTGAACAATCTTCTCCAAAAAATCTGGATCAATACCTTGTGATTGAATCAACTTCCGAACTTGTTTATGATCAAATGCCAATACAAACACGAAATTTGGAAAATCACTGCAAAGGCGAACCAACTTGAACATCAGCATCAGTTCTGGAGAGTCTAAGCGGTCTAGATTGTCGATGATAACTACGAATCTGCGATTTATCTTTCCCAATGCCTCTCGGAGGTCTTCTCTAACTTTTTCTGGACTTTGCAGTTCTTCTTTCTTTTTTCCTAACCCACCCAAGTTAATTTTAAAGCCGCCCGGAAATTCTATTGTGGGCTCCCATGAAATAAATTGGGACAATGATGTGCTATATTTCTTAAATGCATCGTTTAAATTCTTTTTTGTATCTTCGCTTGCAAAAGTCAGTGTTTTAACTTTTACTACCGAAAAGAAAGTTTGAATTAGCTGCTCAGTAGAATTGAAATACCAAGGATCAAACAAGATAATTCCGGTTGATTTATCGGTTTCAAGTTTCTTTTGCAATAAATTAAGAACAGAGCTTTTTCCCGTTCCCCAGGGACCATACAAAGCCAATACTAAGCTCCCCGACCCAGACCAATGATTAATATCGTTGGCAAGATTGTTTACAAAAACATCTCTTCCGAAAGCATCTTCTTCAGGTTTAGATATTGGATCGTCAGAATAGTACATAATCCACCTACAATTCTTTGATACGAATCTTCCCGCGCATCAACTTCAGCAGCAGCGCATCGCGCATCACGCTTTCTCCCATTCCATCTCGTCGTTTTCTTCCACGTCTATATATTTCATCATATTATCTTCCATCCGAATGATCGATTGGACCACAAGGTGGGTGGATGCCTGCCTGTGGTCAGCGGGAAGATGGCCGTACAGGTAGTCGAGGAAATATAGAAACCGGTCTACCTGGCCTTGCGGGGTGAGTTTTCGCCCTTGAGAATCCTCTTCGGGGAACCACGCCGGGAGGCAGCCGTAGCGCTTCAAATCGGGGGTGAAGTAGACGATCCGATCCGGCTGGCACATCCATCCGTACGCCTGGTTCAAGGCTTCACCCCAGCCATTGGTTTCTGGGTTGGGCAGAAGCTCCGCGAGGGTATCCTGGTCGTAGTCCAGCAGAAATTCCAGGACGGGAAGAACAGAAACGGTGGTTCCGTCGTTTCTAGTATGGACGCGGGGGATATTTTGGCCTTGCCAGTCTTTGCCTGGGTTCATGCCTTCACCCTCACTTCCCCGCGCATCAACTTCGGCAGCAGCGCGTCGCGCAGGCTCGCCAGCGTACGGGATTGTCCCTTGTTATTATCAATTAAACGGTAAATTGGTTTGACCAATTCAGAATATTCTTCAACTTTGTTTTTTGGAGGGATCTTGAATTGGTATTCAGGCAAAGCTTTGGAGCTTAAGTGTAAAACTGTAGTTCCATTTGTATAACCGAAAGCATGGTCTGAAAATTCTGATTGAGATAATAATCCGTATAAATACTCATTGGTGTATGGGTTTTTCTTGGGTCTAACAATTGCCAGATCGAGCGATGCAACAAGATTAGGGTGCCTTTCGCTCGGTTCTATACGCGCAGCCTTACCAATTACGTCAGCAGCTTGTGTTAAGTCTGTATGAGCTACCACGACTTCTCCAGGAGATAATTTTTGCTCTGCCTTGTATTCGCCTGCGTAAGGTTTCAACCCATCCTCGCGATATCCTCCACCTCTTTCCATGCTTTTCAAAGTGACTAAAGCGGTATTAGAGGAATCTACAAGATCCACGCTCCTATAAGACACTCCCTTAATCACATTAGCAATATCGCACAAGAAACCGGATGCCCACCCCTGCACCTCCTCACTTTCCACAAACCACTGGCGGAACACCGCCCGTGCCAGGGATTCGAGCGTGCGGTTCATGCGCCGGTTGAGCTCGATCTTGTCGTCCAGCGCGCCCAGCACTCCGGCGATGGCGCGTTGTTCGGGGAGGGGGGGAAGATCTATCGTTACGTTCTCTACGTCGCTTCTCTTAGCTATGTTTACTTGGACACTTCCACTTGAGACAGAAACTATTGATTGAAAACCTTTAGGGGACCTGAAAAAATAATAAAGAAATTTGGGCAGGATTAGCCTCGTATCTGGCCTTAATAACAACAAAGCCTGACTGATAATTCCGATAGGATCATTCTCCTGAATAATTGATATTCTTCCCAAAGTTCCAGAACAGCTGATAATTAAGTCGTTGGGTTTTACGGTAAAGCGAGATAGTTCTTTGTGTTTCTTGTCATCAATAAAATATCTGAAGGTTCGGTCATCGTAAATAGCGTGCTGCTGTTCATAAACCGGAATTCCTGATGACTGCAATTCATTGCGTCGTAAAGCAGAGCCAAAAGGTCCCCGGATGTATCCGGATTTCCCCAAGACTTGCCCAAGTTTGACTTCCTGCCAAGAGTTTTTCATTGCAGTTGTTATTCCGCCGATAAATTGCTGAGCTTTGAGAGTATTTGTTTTTCCAACTTCCCACTCTCTTCAAACTGCGCCTCCAACTCCTTCGTCAGCCGGGCGATCTTCTCCTCGAAAGGCTCGCCGTCCTCCTCCACCTCCGCCGCGCCCACGTAGCGCCCCGGGGTGAGCACGTAGCCCTGCGCGCGAATTTCTTCCAGCGACACCGATTTGCAGAAACCGGGAATGTCGGCGTAGGGGCGGGGCTCAGACCCGCCCGTACCAGACCCGCCCGTACCAGCCCCCCGTTTCCAGGCGTGGTACGTCCCGGCGATTTGGGCGATGTCGGCCTCGGTCAGGTCGCGGTGCACGCGGTCGGTGAGGGCGCCCAATTTGCGCGCGTCGATGAAGAGGGTCTGGCCGCGGCGGTCGCGAGTCCCCGGTTCAGACCCTAAGGGTCTCAGAAGGCCCTTAGGGTCTTTATTACGGGTCAGGAACCACAAGCACACCGGGATCTGGGTGCTGTAAAACAACTGGCCGGGCAGGGCCACCATGCAGTCCACCAGGTCGGCTTCGATGATGGCCTTGCGGATGTCGCCCTCGCCGCTGGTGTTGCTGGACATGCTGCCGTTAGCCAGGACGAATCCCGCCGTGCCG
Organism: uncultured Anaerolinea sp.; assembly: GCA_964403875.1. GTDB lineage: Bacteria > Chloroflexota > Anaerolineae > Anaerolineales > Anaerolineaceae > Anaerolinea. The sequence goes on from CAYOHX010000123.1 coordinate 4,671, forward strand.
CTGGGGGAGAGGTGGTGGATGAAGTGCTGCACCCAGGCGAAGTTGGCGTTGCCGGCAGGGGGCAGGCCGAACTTCCAGCGCTTGTCCTCGCGCAGCGAATCGCCGCCCCAATCGCTCATGTTGAAGGGCGGGTTGGCCAGAATATAGTCGGCTTTCAAGTCGGGGTGCTGGTCGCGGTGGAAGGAATCGGCGGGCTGCTTGCCCAAATCGCCCTCGATGCCGCGAATAGCCAGGTTCATCTTGGCCAGCTTGAAGGTGTTGGGGTTGGACTCCTGCCCGTAGACCGACAGGTCGCCGATGCGCCCGCCGTGGGCCTCGACGAACTTCTCGCTCTGCACGAACATGCCGCCCGAGCCGCAGCAGGGGTCGAAGACGCGGCCCTTGTAGGGGGCCAGCATCTCGACCAGCACGCGCACCACCGAGCGCGGCGTGTAGAACTCGCCGCCCTTGCGCCCTTCCTGGCTGGCGAACTGCGAAAGGAAGTACTCGTACACCCGCCCGAGGGTGTCCTGCTTGCGGCTGGCCTCGTCGGCAAAATTGATCTTGTTGCTCACCAGGTCCACCAGGTCGCCCAGGCGGCGCTTGTCCAGGGTGGCGCGCCCATAGTTGCCCGGCAGCATGCCTTTGAGGGTGGGGTTGTCGCGCTCGATGGCCTCCATGGCCTGGTCGATCAAATTGCCGATCGACTCCAGCTTGGCGTTGTCCTGCAGCAGTTTCCAGCGGGCCTCGCGCGGCACCCAAAAGACCCGCTCGGCCAGGTACACATCGCGGTCCTCGGGGTCGTCCAGGCCCTCGGCCTCCACCCGCGCGCGCACCTGCTCGAACATGTCCGAGACGTACTTGAGGAAGATCAGCCCCAGCACCACCGATTTGTAATCGGCGGCGTCGAGGTGCCCGCGCAGCTTGTCGGCGGCCTCCCACAGTTCGTTTTCAATTCCCAGCGTGCCGCCGTTGCCGTTGTGGCTTTTTGTGTTCTTCTGTTTTGGCATGCAATCCCCTGTGATGTGATGGTCTCGCCCGGTGGTGGAGAAGACCCCTTCCACCCACTTCGGCGAGCAGGTACGGGTATAGTATAGCAAAGAATGAGGGGCAGGGCGGGCGTGTGCGGGAATTGTAAGGGAGATTTGCCGAACAGCGCTGCTGAAAACAAGGCTGCCGGCTTAGAACAAGGCTATGGTTTCGGTTGATTTCGTTCAAGCCACTGATCGTTTTGATCCGCGGCTTCGTTCAACCACTGCGCCAGCTTGCGAGCCTCGGCGGAGGTCAACCCAAAGGAGCTTTCATCGGCTTTGAAGAAAGCGAAATCAGGCGGGCAATCTTCGGTGAACACCATTTTGATGTTGTCTTCGTAGCCCGGTTCGGAATTGTCAAATTCGATGGCGATTTTTATTGCGCCTTCTTGCACGGGTAGCCACTCTCTTTTGTCCAGATCGTTTGGGTCAATGATCCACATGTTATCCTCGCTGAATTTCACAAACGAATAGCCGGCCGATTTCATGGCCGATTGGTTCACGGATGAACCATGACGTTCGTTTCATCCTTTAAGAGGATTTTACCAGCAACATTTGGGGCGCAGCACATACTTCTCTTTGATTCGCCGCACGAGGAAGGGGCTTGTTTATTTAATTTTGCGCCAGGTATCTACTCGCCCCCCCGTGGGGATGGGGAGCGGCGGCAAACCGAAAAGAGATTGGCTAGCGTCAAACCACAAGTTATAGAGCGGGAAAATCTTGACCGATTTTCTGAAGCTCTATGGTTGCTCATCGGCCATATTTATCTCACGACAGCAGGCAGGTAGATAAAATTGACCTCTGGAACGATCTTCAGTGTCACAGTAATATCTTGATCTGGTTGCACTATATTGGGATCGCTTGTTGTGACATGAATCGTGGTGCTTCCCCCATCCACATCCTTGCTGGGATCAATTTCCAGAGTCAGATACCCCCCGGAAGTACCTTGCCGTGGTGTGACCGAGGTTAACCAGGTCTGAGATGAAGAAACGGTCGCCGTCCAGTTGAATGTTTTCGTCGTACTGGATTGAATCTGCACCCGAAAAATGCGTTTCGGAAAATCCGCCTCGGCCAAGTAACCAATATCATTTGGTGAAAGCATCATTGATGTCTGCTCGAAAAGTTGTTTGATGGTCTTGTTAGGGTCGCCAACGAAAGCGTTATTCCAATTAGGTTCCGGAGGATACCAGTTATCCCAACCCAGCCAGAGTGCTGAGGAAGGATGGCCTTGATGGTTACCGCGCCAGATTTTGCTGGAATTGTAATCAAAGAACCCTTCGTAAGCCTGTTGTTGTGTTTTTCCTTGCATGAGAGAATGTACGTAGCTGGTAAACGCTTCACCAAACCAGTCGGCATAGTAACCACCAGCGCCGATATCAAAAAATGGATCCGAGTACATTTCGACTCTGCGCCTGGCTTCCTCCAAGCTAACCGTGATCGTATCATTGCCTGCTGAACCGGCAGTAAAGCACCCATATAACATCACAATAAAATTTTGGGCCGGTTTTAGTTCATTTCGGATCATATCACTTGAGACAAAAGTATCTTTGAGCGCAAATCCGCCAACCACCGGGTAGGGCATCTCACTCCAGTAAACACCATGTCCACGATAGATAATAAAGTGAGCACCTTTCGCTGCATTTTTTATGTTTTCCCACGTTCCATTAGGCTGGTTGGGATAAAACTCCTGCACACTCACCCCGTAAGAACGCAGTGCGGAGGCTGTTTCCTGAGCGGAATTGATTTCAGATAGAGTCCATTCGCCATTGTCCCCATCGATCGGTCCAACAAACACCACCGCTTTCAAAGGCGGGAGATTCTCTAAACCGTTAGCGGCTGGTTGTAGTAATTGGGAAGATGGTAAAGAAATCCCTTCTGGCGCCTGGACTGGTGCTTCAGGAGTTTGTGGGCCAAACGAACCAGCCTGAGCGGTGTGTGGAGCAATGCTAGTAAGCCCCTGAGAGGACAATGTGGTTACCATAAGAACAAGCAATAAGAATCTACGAATAAAGATGAATCCCTGACCACGCATTATTCTTTTCCTTTGGTGATAATTATTTAAAAGCTTGGCTTTTTCCCTTGAAAATATTATACAGTGGTTATTTTAAAATTAGCCCAGTTTGTTTTTACAGTAGCCTAACAGTTTAGTGTTAAAATAGAAATTAAATCCTACATTGCACAAGGAGAACCATGACACAATCTTCCCCCCCTTATTCCCTATCTCGCCGCTGGATGTCCGCCGTGATGGCCTGCTTCCATCCTTACTTTAACCCGGGATCGTTCTATTATGAAATTACCTCGCCCAACACACTCCAGTTGAAGTGTGCCACCTGGGGCGATATTGGCCAACTGATATTCAAAGATAGCCAACCTGAGGAATCCAGTTTGCGCATCATTCCCCCTGCGCCTGTTCCCCTCGAAACCGCGCTTGAGTTCCGCGAACTTATCGATAACAGTAAGTTTGGCTTTCGGTTAAGGATGGCAGAGATGTCTTCCGAAAAAGATCTTACCGCCCAGATTTGTGAACAGACGCTTCTCGAAATACGCCTGGCTCGTCATGGAGAGGTGAAAAACTGGCTGGATTCTCGGCTGCGCATTTTTGGCTATAACATTTTCGCCAAGAGGTACGCGCCGGAAATGATAGAGTCGCTGGATGAGACTTTCGATTTACCACTCCAGAGCTCTCCGGCGCTATTTGCAGTCATGATTCAGGGATTCATTCAGTCCCTGCGCCGCCAGCCAGATTTCAAGCAATTGAATATCCAACTTGCGCTTCCAGGTGGGCGAAAGGACATTGGCAGCCTCCCTTCGGATGCTAATCCAGTGGAGATACATCTCAAGCATGGCAAGAACCAGTATTCTCTGCAAGCGAGCACGGTTCCCTCTGGCGAAAGTCGCTTGCATGTTCACATGGAAGGCAGCAAGGATCCGTGGAAGCTGTGGGACGAAATACGGGACGAACTGGTAAGGCTAGGCTGGTTTACCTTCCCAGAGGTGCCCGAAGTTCAAAAGACGTCTGCCACCTCCCAACCAGAGCCGGCTATAGAAATCCAGGCACAGCCCCAAGCTCCAGAAGTCGGAAAGTGGATGCTCATTCCGGAGGTGGGCGTCAACCGCGAGATTGTTCGCCTCTTCCACCAAGGGTATACCTATCGACAAATTGGCGACCGGGTAGACCGCGACGAAGAGACCATCAATAAGAAGATAAGCCTGCTGCGAAAAGAGCATGGGGACGATATTGTCCCCTATCGGAGATCGAAACCCACGAAAAAAGCTAAAAATGATCAGGAGGATCCAGGTCGGGATATAAGTGGGACATCTTCAGAATATTTCGGGACATAATGGCGGATTGATCACGGGATACATCAGATGGGAGAATGGCAGCGTCAAACAAAAACGCTGCCATTTTTATTTGCCTGAAGGAGGTACCTTGATGCTCAATCCCTTGAAAGTCTTTTTCGAACAGCCGGAATACTCGGCCCTGATCCGGCTTGCGGAGCAAGAACTGCGCTCCCCAGCCGACCAGGTCAGGCTTCTGGTTCGCCTGGAGCTGATCCAGCGGGGACTGCTGCCCAACGCTACTACTCAACACACTCAAACTGGGGAGGGTGCCGCCCGTGAGCCAATCGCCTGATCTTCCTCAATTTTCCCCAGATGAGCAGGGCCGCCTGTTGGCCCGTGTGTACGCATTCATCCTCAGCGACCAGTTCACCGTTGTAGCGCGGGAAGAACCGGCTTCACCCGCGGCAAAGCCGGCCCGAACACGTAATCGCGCCGCGAAATTGCCAAAGGCCGGCTCAACTTCGGCGTCGGCTCCGGAGCCAAGCCCATGAACGTCACAGCCTTGCCTTTATCCGAAGGCCACCTGAAAATGCTGCTTGAGGGATCCGCCATCTCCGAGGATGTGATCCGTCAGCGCGGCTACCGCACCATCCTCCACCAGAACGAACTGGCCGATTATGGGTTTTCGCCGGCCCAGCGCCGCGTGCCCGGTCTATTGCTGCCCTTGCACACTACTGACGGAAAAATTGGGCTGCATGTTTACCGCCCGGATAACCCTCGCGTCCACGAGGACCGCTCAAAGCGCGACGAGGATGGCCTCCACCCGGCCAAGGTGCTCAAGTACGAACTCCCCAAGTTCGCCAGCGTGCGTGTCGACTGCCCGCCTGCTTGCCTGGAAAACCTGAAGAACCCGGCCATCCCGCTCTACATCACCGAAGGCCAGAAAAAAGCGGACGCGCTGGCCTCCGCCGGCGCGACTGCCGTCAGCCTGCTGGGGGTGTGGAACTTCAAAGGCCGCAACGAGTTTGGCGGTACAACCGTCCTGGCGGATTTCGATTTCATTGCCTGGAATGATCGTTGCGTGCGCATCGTCTTCGACTCGGACGTAATGGACAAGCCGGCCGTGCGCCAGGCCTTGGAGCGCCTGACGGAGATCCTGCAGCGCAAGGGTGCCACGGTGTCGGCACTGTACCTGCCCAACCAGTCCAACGGGGCCAAATGCGGCGTGGACGACTGGTTTGCTTCAGGGCATACGCTGGCGGATCTTGAAGCCCTGGCAGAACTACCCCATCCTACGCCCCAGGCCGCCCTGCCCACGCTCGAACTGCTGGACGAACCTTCGCCCGACATGACCCGCCCGCTATGCATGGTTGGAAATATTGCCTATGCGGTTACCTGGCTTCCGGTACGCACTACCCGCCGCGAAAGCCTGGACAAAGCAGGCAATGTCATCCTGCACAACCCACCTCTTGTTGAAGAGAAACTTTGCATGTTTGTTGTTCGCGGCGACGGCAAGGTTTTTGCGGAAGTCGGTGATGGCAGCACCGTCAGCCCACTCAGTGAATTGGGAATACAAACCATCTTCCGAGAGGTCGTGCCGGCTGAGAAGCGCTGGTCGACGCGCGGCGTGCGCGCGTACGTCCAGGGAAAACGGCCTAATCCGATTGATGCGTTTTTCAAGTTGGTCGATATCATCAATCGCTTTTTGGACTTCGACCGCTCGCTGGGCGACCAGCAGGCGATGGCCGAACTGCTTGGCTGCTATGTTCTGGCAACTTACCTGCTGGACGCCTTCAACGTGATCGGTTTTCTCTGGCCCAATGGCAGCGCCGGATCGGGAAAAACCAACCTGCTAGTCGTGGTGACCGAGCTGGCCTATCTGGGCCAACTCATTTTGGCAGGGGGCAGCTTTGCCAGCCTGCGCGACTTGGCCGATTATGGGGCGACCCTGGCCTTCGATGACGCCGAGAACCTCACCGATCCCCGGAAAACCGACCCCGATAAACGCGCCCTACTGTTGGCCGGCAACCGGCGCGGGACGAGCGTGCCGCTCAAGGAGGCGGACGGCCCGAACAAGTGGAAGTTGCGCTATGTGAACGCCTACTGCCCGCGCCTGTTCTCCGCCATTCGCATGCCGGACCCGGTGCTGGCTTCCCGCACGATTGTGATCCCGCTCATCCGCACCGCCGACCGCGACAAGGCCAACTACGACCCGCTGGACTATACTCTGTGGCCGCACGAACGGCGGGCATTGATCGACGAATTGTGGGCGATTGGGTTGGCCAACCTGCCCCACTTGCGCAGTTTTGAGAAGGTCGTTTCCCAAAAGGCGCGCCTGCGGGGTCGAAACCTCCAGGCCTGGAAGGCCAATCTCTCCGTGGCAGCCTGGCTGGATAGCCTCGACCTCGGGTGCCGCCTGCAGCGCGAGTACACGATCCGCGACCAGGGCCAGGAGCAGACTGCCGTGGGCGGGCTTTACCACCGCATTGAGGATCTATCCTGGTATTACCAACAGGAAGAGAGCGCCGAACAGCAGTCCGGTGACCTGACCCTGCTGGTCTTGCAAGGCCTGTTCCGGCTGGTTGACGCCAAGAGTGGCATGAGTGACGTGAGTGACATTTCCCGGGCGACCTGGACCTTTGCCACTGCGCAAATCAGCGAATCAGCCCAGATGGTTGCCGAACGACTAGAGGCGGATATTGACGGGGATTCCATCTCTTCTAAAAAAGTTGGCCGGCTGTTGGGCAAGCTCCGCCTGCGCAGATCACGCGAAGGCGGGAAGGGGACTCGGCAGTGGCAGATCACGTTGGAGGAACTGCAGCGCTGGTCGGCCGTGTACGGAATCCGTCTCCCCGAACAGGTGGCCCGCCATATTGAGGTCACTGATGTCACAAATGGCGTAATGTCACAGGATGTTCCCCCGTGGAGAGACTGCGAGATTGCCATTCGTCTGCCTGCCGATTCGAGCATGCCAACGATTGGGGGGTGCATGCGCCGCTTACCGGACGGCCGCATCGAGGCCGGCTACAGCGTGGAGCAGTTAGCAATGGCGCTGTCCTTCTTCTTGGAGAAGGTCGTGGATGTCGAGAAGATCGCCAGATCTTCGATCAGCCAACTGCACGAGCGCCTGGTGGCTATCACCGGTGGGGAAGTCCTCCACATCCGCCTGCCGGATCAGGCCGAGGACTCTGAAGATGCCCAAAGAAAGGAGCAGTGATCCCTATGATGTCCTCATGCTGGCGGTCATTCTCCAGGCCGCTGTGGATTTACACAGCAGCAACCCTGCGTGCGCCGCCGAGGCGCTGTCCTGGCTCCGGCAGGAAGGCCTAAACTGGTGCCTGATGCTGGGAATACTCGAAGATGATTTCAATGCCTGGGCAAATGGCGGTTTCAAGCTGCCGCCCAGTGCGCATCGCAACTGGCGTTATGGTCCCTCTGACCGGGCTGCCTCGCAAACCCCGCTCAGCAAGAAGAAATAATTGCTCGGATTTTTGTTCTATGGTATATAATAGAACAAACAAAATAGAACGGTTCGTGCAGATGTAGCGAGCACCTACACGAACCTAACCCCGACCACCGAGTTAGCCGGCAGTAGGGGCTGGTCCAATTATAGTCGATCAGCCAGGATTCGCCTTCGGTGGGGATGTACCAGATTCTAGGAGGTGAAACTTGACTGATCTTCTATTTACGACTCGTTTGCGGGAGATCCTCTCGGAGGTTGAAACCAACTTTACCGATGGGATTGCCGCCATCGCTCCCTGGATTACACCGCTGCCCAGCGCCGCATTGGTGGCCAACGCGGTTGTCCAGGATTTGCACTGGACGCCGGCTTTGGGCTGGATCACAGCAGCGATCATTGAGAGCCTGGGGTTGACCACGGTCAGCACCAGCCTGCAGTTGTGGGATTACAACAACGGCAAACGCAAAACCGATCCAGATGCGCCGTTCTTTCTGGCTGCCTCACTAGTGGGGGTGTACCTCTTTTCTACCATCGGGCTGACAGTATTGTTGGATATCTACCCGGAAATGGGGCGCTTTGCGCCGGCCCTGTTCCCGATGTTGGCTCTGGTGGGCGCTGTCAACCTGGCGCTGCGCTCTGGACATCGGCGGCGGCTAGCGGGCATTGCCCAGGAACGCGCGGATCGTAAAGCGGAACGTCAATCTATCCGTCCAGGCACGGAGCGCCTGCCCGAACAGGTTGAGTCCAATTCGGCGTCCAGTGCTGTCCATCCAGTCAATTCTTTGGTCAAGGTGCGTCAAGCAAAAACTGTCATGCAGGGCAACCGCATGGACAATCTTTTGACACTGTATCGTGACAATCCCACCATCGGTGTGACAGATGCTTCGCGGGTATTGAGCATGTCCAGGCAGACGGTTTACACCTATTTGGGCCGCCTGGAGCAGGATGGCCGCATTCGTCGCAACGGCAACGGCGTGGAAATTATCGAGGAGTAAAGCATGAACGAAAAACGTGCAATTATCTATGTTCGGGTGAGTACGGATGAGCAGACGCGAGGCTATAGCTTGAAGACCCAGATCGAGGGCTGCGAAAGTTACGCGGCTGAGTTGGGCTACTCGGTTGTGGCCACATTCCAGGAGGACTATACCGGTACTGTTCTGGATCGTCCCACGCTGAACGAGATGCGTCAATTTATCGCCGAGGATGGTGGGATCAATGCCATGATTGTGTATGATCTGGACCGCATGGCCAGGAAAAGCGTCCACCAGATGATTTTGGAGGAAGAGCTAAATCGGCTTGGGATTATAGTGGAGTATGTCATTGGACGCTACGAGGACTCCGATGAGGGCCGGTTGCAAAAGCAGATCCGCGCCTCGATCGCGGAATATGAGAAGGCCAAGATCCTTGAGCGCAGCAAACGGGGAAAACGGGGAAAGGCAAAAAGCGGCTTTGTGTTGGTTGGAGCCCGCCCTCCGTATGGTTACACATCCCGTTCGGAGCCTCACAAGAACTGGCTGGTTGTCGATGAAGAAGAGGCAAAGGTAGTCCGGATGGTGTATGACTGGTATGTGTATGGGAATGGTGACGAAAAGCCATTGACGATCCGGGGAATTGCGCGAAAACTAACCGAGCTGGGTATTCCTACGAGAGGGGATAAAGCGAAGCATGTAGCCAAGAAGTTTGGTCATGGTGTTTGGCAGCCGGCGATGGTCACGCACATCCTGAAAAATGAAACATACACCGGAATATGGCACTTCGGCAAAACGAAGATGGTCAATGATGGCAAAGAGTCAACCCGCAAACTGAAATCCAAGCGGGGGTTGGGCCGGCAAGTGGCTCGCTCGAAAGATGAGTGGATCTCAGTGCCTGTTCCGGCGATCATCGACCTGGCCACCTATAAAATGACGCAACGTCAGTTTGAGGTGAATAAAAGTCATGCTCGCGGCCCCAAGCCGGAGCACCAATACCTGATGGGTAAACGGTTGAAGTGCCAGCGCTGTAACTATGGCTACCGGGGTCAGTATCGCCGCAGTGGGAATTATTATTACCTGTGTAATGGACGCCGTCAGATGGTCTCCCAGTGTAATATGCCCACTTTCTCAGGCCGGCTTGTCGATGAAAACGTGTGGGAGTGGGTGAAGAACAAACTGCTGCATGCGGACAATTATGCCAATGGCATGGTTTATTATTGTGAGGAACAAAACAAAAACGCGTCCCGATCTGAGGGAATGCTCCGTTCGATTGATGCGCAGATTGCGGCTGTTCAGGCGCAGTTGGATCGGCTGATTGACCTCTACCTCAGCGGAGATATTCCAAAAGATAACTACACTTATCGGAAGATGAAGTTTGAGGAAGCCATTGCCACATTGGAGGATGAAAGAAAGCTTGTTGTCAAGCAGCAACCTTCTGCGCCATTACAGTCTGACTTGATCCAACAGCTTAAGCAGTACTTCGAGAAAATCCGGAATCGCCTGCGGGATGCAACTTTCGAAGCGAAAAGAAAAGTGATTGAACTGCTGAACGTTCGTGGTACACTTGCGATAGAAAACGGATTGAAGGTGATTTACGTCGTATGTCAAATTTTTCCGCAACAGCGGTTGCAAATGCAAACATCGCATTCATTAAATACTGGGGCAACCGCGACCAGCGGCTGCGACTGCCCGTCAATGGCTCGATCTCGATGAACCTCGATGGTCTCTACGCGCGCACGCAGGTGACCTTTGATCCGGCGCTGTGCTGCGATGACCTGCTGACGCTCAACGGGCGGGTGGAAAACGCTGCCGCGCTGCGCAGGGTGAGCAATTTTCTGGATCACGTGCGGCGGCTGGCGGGGCGGCAGGTTTATGCGCGGGTGGTCAGCCAGAACAACTTTCCCATGGGCGCGGGCATCGCCTCGTCGGCGGCGGCCTTTGCCGCGCTGGCCCTGGCCAGTTCCACCGCCATCGGGCTGGCGTTGAGCGAGGCCGAGCTCTCGCGGCTGGCCCGGCTGGGTTCGGGCTCGGCCTGCCGCTCGGTGCCGGGCGGCTTCGTCGAGTGGCGCATGGGCGGCCAGCGCGAGGCCGAGTCCTATGCCGTCTCGATCGCCCCGCCCGAACACTGGGATTTGGTGGACTGCGTGGCTGTGCTGGCCACCGGTCACAAGCCGGTCGGCTCCACTGAGGGCCACGCCGTAGCTAGCAGCAGCCCGCTACAGAAGGCGCGCGTGGCCGATACTGCCCGGCGGCTGGACCTGTGCCGCAGCGCCATTCAGAACCGCGATTTCGCCGCCCTGGCCGAGATCATCGAGCAAGACAGCAACCTGATGCACGCGGTGATGATGACCTCGACCCCAGCGCTGTTCTACTGGGAACCAGCCTCGCTGGCGTTGATGAAAGCCATCCCAGCATGGCGCGCAGAGGGCATGCCTGCCGCCGATAGCCTGGAGGCCGGACCCAACGTACATATCATCTGCGAATCTGCCGCGGCAGAGCAGGTCCGCGCGCGGTTAGAGAGCTTCCCCGGCGTGCGCCAGGTGCTTACAGCGCGCCCCGGCGGCCCGGCGCGCATTGTTGAAGAAGAGAACCACACAGAATAAAGCAGTCACAGCGGGCCTCTGATGCAACTCTTAGATTCTCCGGAC
>CAYOHX010000124.1:0-15867 GCA_964403875.1 uncultured Anaerolinea sp.
AGGACGGGGACGTGAAAAAGAGCGGGCCGGGAAAGCCCGGCCCTCAGGATGAGGGGAAATATGGAATTGGAGATCAGAGGGTTATGAACAAGGTTCGCAGGAGCCCCCCAGGCATGTCCACCCAGAAGGGCAGACAAGCCCGCAGTGGCCGCAGTTGTTGTTGTCATTTTGCATGTCGACGCACCGGTCGGGGCATTGGTGCAGTTCCGACTGGCAGGTCAGATAGCATTCGCCTTCCCAACATCTCATCCCAGGATCGCACATTTTTCCGCATTCGCCGCAATTGCGCCAGTCAAACTGTAAATCGACGCATTTTTCCGAGCAGATTTCCATCCCAGATTGGCAACTCAGGACGCAATTGCCGTTCACGCAGCGATACCCGGGGTTGCAGGCATTCCCGCAGCCGCCGCAGTTCCTTTCGTCTATTTTTTTGTCAACGCATTCATCGGAACAGAGGGTCTGCCCAGCCCGGCAGTCCGGCTTGACGGGAATGACGAAGATATCCTGTCCAAAGACGGGACTGACGGTTGAAAGGAACAGGAAAAGAGTGAGAAAAGAAGACAGTACGTGGATTGGCAACATGAGCACTCCCCCAAATTGTGGTTGGTTCACCTCTTTTTGTTTGATGCGCTCTATGTTGTCAATAGTAATTAATATGATAAGCTAAGTGCTTATCGGCCTTCAGCGGCAGAGGCTCCGGGTCTGCCCAGCGGCGAGGGTCTGAAGGGACTGGGAGTTTCCGGAACCGGCGCAGCAGGAAGAGGCGGATACACCGGCTGGACCTGCGGCCGGGAGGGCTCTTCCGGCTCCGGGGGCGGGTTGGGGCTGGGTCTGTTCCCTGGGCGCAGGTTTTCGCCATTGCCCTGGCTGGGCGGCTGGGGAGCCTCCCAGGCGGGCCGGTGCTGGGGCTGAGCATTCGCCGGACCGGACTGCTCGGGATTTTCCCAGGAAGGCCGGTGCGGGGAAGGAGTTCCCTGACCCCACTGCGGCCTCGGGTCTGGCCGTGGGTCTGGCCGTGGGTCAGGCCATGGGGCCGGCCATGGCTCTGGCTTGGGTTTTGGCGGGGCGGGGTTTACCTCCCCGCCCCACCGCTCTTTTACGGATAATCAACGTAAGGGCAATTCATGAAATGCCCTGAACACAAAATATTGACTCTCCCCCCTAAACCCGATAAAATAGTTCCATCGATTAACCATTAACCTTCTTAACCAAAGGCCGGAATGAATTCACCCCTTCCTCCTCACGATGACGCGGTTCGCCAGGCTGTGGACTCCTTTTGGGAAACCTTCGTCCCCTTTTGGGGGCGTGTCCGCGCCCAAATTCGCCTGACTGCCGCCGAGCAGTTCGGCATGTCTGAAGAGCATTTCCACATCCTTCGCCACATCCGCAAAGGCTGCGACTCGGTGAGCACCCTGGCCGAAGCTCGCCACATCAGCCGCGCCGCGGCCAGCCAGGCCGTGGATGCGTTGGTTGAAAAAGGCCTCGTTAGCCGCAAACAAAACGACCAAGACCGCCGCCACATTTTTCTGGACCTCACCCCCGCCGGGTCTGCCCTTCTGGACGCCATCTTTGGCCAAACCCGCCGCTGGATGGCCGAAATTCTGGCCCCCCTGTCCGACGATGATCTGCAAACTTTCATCGACGGCATGACCGCTCTCAAAAAAACAGGAAAGCCATGAAATCTGTCTTTCAGTTATTGCATTTCGTCAAGCCTTATTGGTTCAAGAGCCTGCTCAGCTTCCTTCTCCTTGTGGCCGTGGTCATCATGGACCTGGCCATCCCGCGCCTGGTGCAGCGCATCATCGACGACGGTATCGCCCAGCAAAACATGTCCGTCGTTCTCCAAACCGCGCTCATCATGCTGGGCATTTCGCTGCTCAGCACGTTGTTCGCCATTGGCAACAACAATTTCTCCATCTGGGTCAGCGAAAGCCTGGCCCGCGACCTGCGCGAAGCGCTCTTTCTCAAAATTCAATCCTTTTCCTTCGGCAACCTCGACCGCATCAAAACCGGGCAGCTCATGGTGCGCCTGAGCAGCGACACAGCGGCCTTCCAACGCCTGGTGCAGGTCACTTTGCGCATCGGCACACGCGCGCCCATGCTCATGGTCGGCAGCCTGATCCTCATGTTCAATACCGACTCGCGCCTGGCTCTCACCATGCTGCCCCTGCTGCTGCTCGTCGCCGGGGTCATTGCCTTCTTCAGCATTAAAATGGGCCCGCTGTTCATGACCGTTCAGGAGAAGCTGGATCGCCTGTTTAATGTGCTGCAAGAAAACATCGCCGGGGTGCGCGTTGTTAAGGCCTTTGTGCGCGCCGAACACGAAGACGCCCGCTTTGAAGATGCCAACGAAGATTACACCAACCGCAACATCCGCGTCATGCAGTTCATGTCCAGCATGTCGCCCAGCCTGGGCATCTTCATCAACCTGGGAATCGTCATCGTCATTTGGGCTGGCGGATTGCAAGCCATTCGCGGCGAAGTATCTACCGGGCAGATTGTAGCATTTATCAACTATTTGCAAACCACGATGGGCCCTCTGATGATCATGGTCATGCTGGCCAACACCTGGGCCGCCGGCCTGGTCTCGGCCCGCCGCATCAACGAGGTTCTGGATGCCATTCCCGAGGTACAAGACGCGCCCGACGCGCCGTCCCTGCCCCTCAACGACCGAACCCAGGTGGCCTTTGACCACATCAGCTTCCACTACAACGGTTCTTCCGACCATGCCGTGCTGCGCGACATCACCCTTGCCGCCCAACCCGGCCAAACGATCGCCATCCTCGGCTCCACCGGCGCGGGCAAGTCCACCCTGGTCAACCTCATCCCCCGCTTTTACGATGTTTCCGAGGGGCAAGTAACTATCAATGGAGCCGATCTGCGCGACGTGCGGCAGGATTCGCTCCTGGCTCACATCGGCATCGTGCCCCAGGAAACCATCCTGTTCTCGGGTTCCGTCCGCGACAACATCCGCTACGGACGCCCTGACGCGAGCGATGCGGAAGTCATCGCCGCCGCTACAGCCGCCCAGGCTCATGAGTTCATCCTAAGCTTGCCCGAAGGCTACGACACCCACGTCGAACAACGCGGTGTCAACCTCTCTGGAGGGCAAAAGCAGCGCATCGCCATTGCCCGCGCCCTGCTCATCCGCCCTGCCATCCTCATTCTCGACGACAGCACCAGTTCGGTGGACGTGGAAACCGAAACCAAAATTCAAGCCGCCCTGAGCGAATGGATGCGCGACCGCACCAGCTTTGTGGTGGCCCAGCGCATCAGCACCGTGCTCAAAGCCGACAAAATCGTCGTCATCGAGAAGGGCCGCATCGCCGCCTCCGGCACGCATCGTGAGTTGATGGAAACCAGCCCGGTATATCAGGAAATCTACGCTTCGCAGTTGGGCAACGGCCTGACTTTGGACGGATCGCCGGTGGAGGCATAGCCCATGACTCACCAATCCGCCCAATCCTCCTCCGTACGCCCCGCCGCCCCATTCCGCCCTGGCGCGGGTGGCCCCATGCACCGCACGGTTGAAAAAGCCCGAGACCCCCGCCGGGCCTTGCTGCGTCTGCTACCTTATCTGTTGCCCTTCAAGATCCAAATCATTTTTGTTCTGGGCCTGGTGATCGTTTACACACTCTTGGGCCTGGCCGGGCCGTACCTGATGGGCCGCGCCATCGACCAGTTCATTGCCACTCAGGACATTCCTGGTCTGGGCCGCATCGCCCTGTTGATGATTACCCTGTACCTGATCTCGGCGGCTTCCGAAACCGCCTCCAACTGGATCATGGCTCGCATCTCCCAAAAAGCGCTCAAAGCCTTGCGTCGTGACTTGTTCCGCCACATGCAATCCCTTCCCCTGCGTTATTTTGACAACCACCCTGCCGGTGAACTGATGAGCCGCCTGACCAACGACATCGATGCCATCAACCAGGCTGTTTCACAGAACGTGGTGGCCATTTTTGCCAGCAGCCTTTCTCTGGTCGGCATCCTGGTGGCCATGTTCGTGCTCAATTTCTGGCTGGCTCTGGCTTCGATCATTGTAGTGCCGATCATGCTTTGGTTCACCAATTTTATCGCCCGTTACACGCGCAAGGGATTCCGCGAATTGCAAAAATCTCTGGGCAAGCTCAATGGTGTCATGGAAGAAGCGATCAGCGGACAGAAGGTGGTCAAGGCCTTCCGCCGCAACGACTCCATCACCGCCGCCTTCCGCGAACACAACCAGGAAGTCTTCCGCTCGGCTGTTTACGCCAACTCCTTTGCCATGATGCTCATGCCCCTGACCAACGTGCTGGGCAACTTCTTTGTCATCGTCCTGGCTGGGCTGGGCGGGTGGCTGGCTCTGCAGGGCCTGGTCACAGTGGGCGCGATTGCCACCTTTATCAGTTACGGGCGCAATTTCATCAACCCCCTGCGACAGCTATCCAATATGTACAACGCCATCCAGGCTGCCCTGGCCGGTTCCGAGCGGGTCTTTGAGATCATCGATGCTCCCGCCGAGATCGACCATTCCACTGAATCCGTCCATGCCGGGAGCCTGCGCGGGCATGTGCGCTTTGAGAACGTCAACTTTAGTTACGTCCCCGGTTCGCCGGTCATCAAGAATATGACCCTCGAAGCCCAGCCCGGCCAGACCGTGGCTCTGGTGGGGCCTACCGGCGCTGGGAAAACCACCCTCATTAACCTGCTCAGCCGCTTCTATGAGATCGATTCTGGCCGGATAACCATCGACGAGCAAGATATTCGCCACATCCCCAAGGCCGATCTGCGCCGCCGGTTAGGCATCGTCCTACAAGACACCTTCCTGTTCGGCGCTTCGGTCATGGATAATATCCGCTATGGACGCCTGGATGCCACCGACGCAGAGTGCATCGAAGCCGCCAAACTGGCCGACGCGGATCACTTCATCACCCAACTGCCTCAAGGGTACCAGACCGTTCTTTCAGAACGAGCAGGCAATCTCAGTCAGGGGCAGCGCCAACTCTTGGCCATCACCCGCGCCATCCTGGCCGACCCTGACATCTTGATTCTGGATGAAGCCACCAGCAGCGTGGACACTCGCACCGAGGCGCGCATCCAACAGTCCCTGCTGCGTTTGATGCAAGGCCGCACCAGTTTTGTCATCGCCCACCGCCTGAGCACCATCCGCGACGCCGACCAGCTATTGGTTATCAACAGTGGCGAGATTGTGGAGCGCGGCACGCACCATTCACTGCTCGAACAGCGCGGCTTCTACCACCAGTTGTACATGAGCCAGTTCAAGGGCGAAGCGATCTAGCCTACAGTTTTCCCACCACCAGCGGCTCGGCTGCAATCATCTTTTTCCACGAGCGCAGACAGGCTGGTTTGGAACTGATCCAGCCGTTCATTACCGTGAACAGCAGGATGCGCCGGTAAGCGATGAACAGGTCCATGCGATCCCACCACTCCGCTGCCAGCTCGTTCTCCTGATCGTACCCTTCTTTGAAGGCGCGAAAAAACTCCAGCAGCCGGGCTTTGTCTTTGACCGGGCGATCCATCCCGCCGGTGTGATCGAACAAAACGCTTTGCGAGGCAATGGCAATATCGTTGATGAACCAATGGTGGTTCGCCACATCGAAATCGAGCAGGGTAATCCGCTCTCCATCCGTCATCAAATTCCAGATGTGCGGGTCGTTATGGATGAACCCAAACGCATCGCGCGTTACGGGAAGCGCCTTCAACCGATCGCCTATCTCCAGCCACTTTTCCTTCGCGCCATCGTCCGGTATCATCCCAATGAAGCTCTCCCACTCGTCTCGCCAGGTCAGGAACACCTGCCCACTTGCGGGATCGGTGGCTCCCTCCCAAGAAGGATACGACTGGGCCAGGCGATGCAGCCGCCCGATGGTGGCGCCCCAACCGCGGAAGAATTTAGGCTCCCACAACTTGCTGATGGGAGGCTTGCCGGGCGCAATCTCCATGCTGTACCCCACCCACACGTTGCCTTCGCATTCCACGGTCTCGTAAAGATTGCCGCCCGAAGAATATTCTGGAAACACGATCCGCGCCCCATTTTCACCCAGGTAACGCACAAAACGCAAGCGTTCTTCAAGATGAAACAGTCCCCGCTGCCTTTCGCTCAGCGGAATCGCCATCAGCTTCAGCAACCTGCCCCGATTTTCATAAGGATAGGCGTACACAATTCCGTCGGAGAACTCTTTTCCAGCCGCGAAATACATCAACCGTGAAGCCGTTGTGCCGTATCGGGGAGCGAAAGCTTCTAAGACAGTTTGTGGAACAGGGATCATGCCCGCCTCCTCAACTACGCCAATCGTAAGGCAACAGTTCGCGCAGGGTCACTACCATACCTTCCGCCACCAACACCAGAGCCTCCAGGTTGTCATCGTGGAGCTGGCTGATGAATTCACGGCAGCGTCCGCAGGGCGGCATGATATTGCCCTCCCAACCCACCGCCACCATCATTCGCACCCGGTTCTCTCCGGCAGTGATCATGGCCGCGGCGGCAGCATGTTCAGCGCAAAAGCCCATCGAGCAAGCCGTGTCGATGCACACACCTGTGTACACCTTGCCGCTATCCGAGAGAATTGCCGCGCCCACCCCGCCCGCGTCTGCTTCTTTGGAAAGTTTGCGGGGGTTCAACACGGCCTTCGCCGCTGCATACAAATCTTCAAAGGTCATGGTGAAATCTCCTATGAATTAACAATGATCAGCAAAACTTTTCGTAGTGTAATCCCATTTCTTCCCAATTCGTGTCATTCGTGAAACACTTGCCCTGGATGCAAGTGCCAGGGTTCGTGGAGAGATCTCTTTTCTTCCATTCGCGTATATTCGCGGATCACTCTCTATACTCTGATCTTATACGTCCGGTAGCGCTTGTAGATCTTCGCCCCCAGGCGCTCCCCCAATGCCGGAGTGCGCGGGTTGTCCGCCGAGGTCAGCGACGCGTCGATCCAGCGAAAGCCTCGCGACCGTCCTCGCCGGATCATCTCATCGAACAGCAAAATCACCACCCCGCTGCCCCAATGCTCAGGCGGAACCAGCACACTCTTCACCGACAGGCATTCATATTTCCGGCGCATATTCCAGGCCAGCTTCAGGTAATCCCACGGATAGCGCAGGCCGTTGGCGTGGCAAAAAGCTTCGTTCAAGTTTGGCAGCCCCGGCAGCCATCCCACCACCTTGTCGCCCTCCATTGCAAACAGAATCAGTTCCGGATCAGCGATTTTGCGAAACGGCCCCATGCTGGCGAACACATCTTCGCGGGGCCAGGGGCGAAAATCGGGCAGGTGGGCCAATGCCTGGTTGAGCAGCACATACACCCGCTCCAATTCTTCCTCCCAGCGAGCCACATCCCCGCCCCGCACCGTGAAGCGCCCCTTTGCCTTCACCCGCTCCGCCATGCGGCTCAAATCTTGAATCGCCGGCGTATCGGAGCTGATATCCATCGCAAAGGCAATGTTGTCGCCGCGCAAAATCTCAAAACCATAGCGCTCGACAAAGGACTGGTAATAGACCGGCGTGTGCCCGCACAACAGCGCCGGTCGCCGCTCGCGGCCCTCTACCAAAATCCCGTAGCTATCTTCATAATCCAGGTTGAACGGCCCCGCTAGTGTATCCAGGCCTCGCCCCTGCGCCCAGGCGCGCGCCTCTGCCAGCAGGGCTTCCATCACTGAGTAATCTTCAATGAAGTGAAAGAAACCAAACAGGCATTCCTTTTTCTCCCGCCAACCATTCATCTCTTTGTCTTCCGCCGCGCAAATCGTGCCCACCACCTGACCCTCGCGCCAGGCCAGGAAAAACTCCGCCTCGCCACCGCGCCGAAAGAACACCCCTCTGGCCGGATCGATCCGCTCGCGCATATCCGGCAAGAGCGGCGGCACCCACAATGGGTCTCCCCGAAAAATCTGGTAGGGGAAGGTGAGAAAAAGATTCCGCTCTCGCGGCGTGCGGACGGGGAGGACATGCAGGTTAGTCATAAGCGCAGATAAATTCCTTATCCTGAGAAGGTTGAAAGCACAGCGCGATTTTCTTCGGCGCACAGGCGGCGCATGTCCGCGGGCGTCAGCGGTGGCAGGTTCAGTTGTATCACCTCTTCCCCCAGCCCGCCTATTCTATCCTCACCCAGAGCGTCCATTTCCATCGGCCGCTCCACATCCAGGCGCTGGCCTGCCCGGATCAAGCGTTTGCGCGCTTCGCACTGCCGCAATGTATCCACCAGCAGGGGCAGCAAATGCCGGTTGCGCAACGAGGTCACCGCGCACAATGTGCCGGTCAGGCGGTGCAGCGCGGCGTGCGGCGCATTGGGATAAGGCATGCAGCCGTCCACATGCCGGTCCACGCGCCTGGTTAGGCTGCGCGCGCAACTGCCCACCGCCAGTTTCTTTCCCGGCAGACGCAGAATCTCCTCCACCCGCCAGGGCTGCCCGTCCCCATCCAGGTAAACGTCACCCTGTGCCGTCTCCATCGCCCGCCCCATGAACAACACCAGGGGGAAGTCCCGCCGTTGGCCCTCGCGAAAGAACATGTCAAAGGCGAAGCGCGTGGTCGCCAGGCACCCGCCCCGGCAGCCGCCCTCCACGCCGCATCCGGAACCCGGCAGGCAGTTGGAAGCCTGGAAAGGGTGTCCGAAGAAGGCCTGAACGTTGGGAAAATCCTTCCGAAAGGCTGCGTTGCTCAGAGAAGGATCGGCGGGGCGGAACTTCAACGGTTCCATCTCTCCGAAGGTTTGCACGCTGGGGTCGCCAAAGCCAGCCTCATCCGCCAGGCGCAGCAGGCCAATCTCGCCCGGATCGAAGCCCATCAGGCGCGCCGCCACCCGGTCTGTCTCCACCGGGTGGTTGCCGCTAATGATCACCCGGCTGTCCACCGGGTCTACCGGGGCGGGGCAGTTGCCCTCCCCGCCCACAATTCCATCGATGACGGTAAGATTGGGCTGGAACAGGTACAGCAAATCGACCAGCTTCTGCTCCAGGGCGTAGTGATGCCCGCGCTGCCGCAGATTATAAGGCAGCACCCCCATCGCATTTTTAAAGCCCAGGGTCACGCCTGTGTACAAATTCGTTTTGAGCTTGGGCACCGAACAATAAAAAGCTTCTCCGTGAATGATTTCGCTGAACAATCGCGGCACGTACGTGTCCCGCTGCACGCGTGCCTGGGACACGAAGTAGCGGTCTACGGGCTGCTCTTCAAGGGCTACCAGCTCGATGCCGCGATATCGCGCCAGCCGGTCCAGCCCCGCCACGCGGAACGAGCCCCGCGTCGGCACGCCCCGCCCCGAAGACTCGGCAATGACCACGCTGGCGGCATACGGTTGGAGGATTGCCACCAGCGCATCCAACACGCGCGGATCGGTGCTCTCGGGGTAGTCCTGCTCCGCCAGCCCCATGCCGGAATACACCGTCACCAGGTTGGGCTTGAGCACAAGTTTGCGGCCGGCCATGCTGCGGGTAAAATTCGTCTCATTATCCAATACGGTGAGGTTGTCTTCTAAAGCGTGAAAGATTGCCCGAATGTCCGGCCGGTTGAAGTAACCCGGCGTGCCATATTCGCGCGGCAGGGCCGCAAAATCGCGGCGGTAATCCTGCGGATCGGCACGAGTGATCACCACCCGGCTGGGTGATTGGGAAGCGCGCTGGACCATTTACAACAACTCTGCAATGAGGACAGACCAATGCCCGCGCGTGATTGCAGCAGCCCGCTTCAGCGCGCCCTGCTCAACATCCAGCCCAATGTCCCCTCGTTGTTGGTGATCCGCCGCATCCAAAATCCGCACCGCGTTCTGCCACACCCCCTCGCGCCAACCGGAAATCAAGCTAGAGATCATCCACTCGTCCGCCTTGCCAAACAGGCGGTCTACCGCCTCCATCCACGGCATCGCCGGTTCCAGCACCTGGTCCTGCACCGCATCGATGGTTTGCCCAATCACCCAATTAACCATGCAATGATCGGCATATCGGACCTCCCGCATGGTCTCGGGCAGGCTCGCCCATTCCGGCTGAAGCACGTCCACCAGTGTAAAAACCAGATCGTAGTTTATGTGCGCATTCACGCCCAAGAGCATTTTTTGCAGCGCCGAAACCTCCGTCTCGCGGCTGGCTTGGTGCGTCATCTGCCAGACCACCGGGGCCGATTGCGGCTCTCGTTCATAAGCTTCCAGCGCGACAAAATAGTAATCCGCGAAGCGCTGTAGCAGATGGTTGACCCAGACCGGATCCCGAAATTGTCCCTGTGGAATTGCCGCCAGCATGTTTTCGGTCATCATACTGTAGCAGCGCAAGAAAACCGCGCGCTGATCGGCGGCCTGCTCCCAGGTCCGAACCAGCGTCCGCATCTTTGCGATTACCGGGTCTGATTGCATCATCATCCGTGCTCCCATTATCCCAACCGGCCCATGCAATGACAACTTCGAAGAATGACTGTAGAATAACGTTGTGGGATCGCCGTATTTTAAATTCTACCCGATTCCCCCAGAAAGTCCCAATCAAGGTTCTCTGGGAGTTGCCGTGGTAGATTCCGCATTTTGGGGCACACCCCACAATGCGGGGTTCATCACGCCAATTCCCAATGACCCGCAATCGCCAGGCAAGACAAGGAGCATTCATGTCACAAACTACCACCGTTCTCGTCACCGGGGCCGACCGCGGCCTGGGGTTGGCCCTCTGCGCCGGGTTGATCGATCAGGGTTGGACCGTGTTCGCTGGGCAATTCATGCCCGACTGGACTGAGCTCAGCGCTCTTTCTGCCCAACATCCCGGCCAATTGCACATCCTCCCCCTGGATGTCAGCTCAACCGAGTCTGTTCGTCAGGCTGCCCAGCAGGTTGCCGGGTTCACGGGTCACCTGGATCTGCTCATTAGCAACGCTGGGATCACCCACCCCAACATGCTGCGAACCATCCGCGAGGGTCAGGACTACGAAGGTATCCAGAAAATGTACGACGTCAACGCCTTAGGCGCCTTGCGCGTGGTTGAGTCCTTCCTGCCACTCCTCGACCAGGGCAACCTCAAGCGCCTATGCTTCGTCTCCTCCGAAGCAGGCAGCATCGCTCGCAGCTACCGGACTTCGTGGTTTGGCTACTGTATGTCCAAATCCGCCCTCAACATGGCCGTCTCGATCCTGTTCAACGACTTGCGTCCTGCCGGTTACACCTTCCGCGTGTATCATCCGGGCTGGGTGCGCTCATACATGAGCGGACAGAAGAACCTGGAAGCGGACCTGGAACCCGAAGAAGCCGCGGCCTGCGCCCTGCCCATCTTCCTCAATCCCCGCCCCGACGAAAACCGCCTGTTCCTGGTAGATTACAAAAACGAGGAGTGGCCCTGGTAATTATCCCTGGTACAACTCCACTACAAAAGCCCGCCTGGGCTTTTCCGGGTTCACTACCACCATTACTTCTTGCTTGGGGAAAAATGAGGTTGTAACATTGTTCATCACAATCAAATTTCTCGCAGTATATCGCTGCCCGTCTAGCGTGTATGAATAAGTGATACGCCCCCAGCCGCGGCCCCCAAAAAACAGGCTGTCAACCTTACCTTTCACCACGACGCTCTTGCGGTAAACCGAGCGCACAAATCCCACCCGCGCCGCCAGAACTACCGCCCCGATGGTCATCGTGGCGACCAGTAAGCCCATCGAAAACGCCGTCGGCGGCCCAGGGATAATTGACGCAGGGAGGATAATGATGCTCATAGCCAGCGGCAGCATGTAACTGACGAAAATGAACGTATCGTGCCGCAGCAGCGCTCGAAAAGATAGGTAAGCGCGATTATCCATGTTCAACCTCGATTCCGGCTTGCCGCAGCGTAAATCCGATCCAACCCGCCGTCTCACGCGCCAACCCAAGTTCACATCCCGGCCGCCAGGCCATTGCCTGTTCGATCATGCCGGCCCAATCCACAGACTCTGTCTGAGCCCAGCCCGCCGAGACTGGTTTGGAGGCAATCTTTCCAAACCGTAGAGTATACAACGCCCGGCACATCGATAAGATCGCATACGCCTGGTATTCGCTGCTCTCCAGCCTGGCGGGGCAAGCCAACATCGGCAGCCACCACTCGCGCAGATAACCCATCACCGCTTCACGCAGCGCTTCGGTAGAGACCTGCTCGATCAACGGTTTCAGCGGCGGGCCCGCAACCACCACGCCCTGCTCGCGCAGCACCCAACGCTGAATGATCCAATCGCTTTCCTGGCGCGCCAGAAAGAACTGGCCCTCGTTCACCGTGGGGAACGGCCCCGCCTGGGCCTCAAAGCGCGGTAAATCGACCAGCGGCAGATACTTGCCCTCCAACTTCGCCGTCATCTTCGGACCCGCGGCCCACAACCGGGCGTGCATCGCCTCCAGCGCGACCACCTGCGACTCACCCAGCGCCTCGCGGGTAACAACCAAAAAATCAATATCGCTGGTTTGCGGGTCGAAATCCCCGCTGGCCAGCGAGCCGTATAAATACAGCCCCACCATCTGTTCGCCCAGCGTCACCTTGACGCCATCCAGCAGCGCTTCCACGGCGGCGTTTGCCTCGAAAGAGGGTGTAGGATAAGATCGGACCGTTTGCTCGCCCTCATCCCCGACCCATCTCCCGGCGGGAGAAGGGAGAAGAGTATCTGACCCTCTCCCGCCGCTTCGGCGCTCTGCCGAGAGTCCGGGATCGCGAAGATTGCCCGTGGCAGAATCCAGGTCTTCCCTGGCAGCCAGGGAAGACCCCGCCTTGCCTTGGGTGAGGGCTGCTTGCTGGTCATTCGGTTTCGGGGCGTGTCCGCGTGAAGGGCTCATCAAAGCGATTATAATCGGTCTATTCTGTTTGCATGGACGCTTCTTTGCCCAACGAACCTACAACCATCCGCCCCAGCCCCACGACAATATTCCTCACCTGGCTGACCATCGGCTTTCAGTCCTTCGGTGGGGGCAATTCCACCTTTGCCCTCATCAACCGGGCTTGCGTCAACCGCGGTTGGCTGAGCGAGGATGAATTCGTGCGCACCTGGGCTATTTCGCAAATCTCACCCGGCATCAACCTGATCAAATTCACCATCCTCATCGGCCACCGCCTGGCGGGCTGGCCGGGACTGATCGCCGGGGTCGCCGGGCTTCTCGTGCCCAGCGCCGGAATCACCATCCTGCTGACTGCTGGTTACACCGTTATTCAGGATAATCCCACCATCGCCGCCATCATGCGCGGCATCCTGCCCGCCACCATTGGCCTGGGGTTAGCAATGGCTGCGCAGATGGCCCTGCCGCTCTTCAAGCAGGCTCGCAGCGAGGGCCTACCCGGCATCAGCGCCAGCCTGGTCATCCTGGCCGCCGCCGCGGTTGTCATGTATTTCGGCCTTGCCCCGCTCCTGGTGCTCCTATTCTCGGGGTTGGCGGCTGCCTTCGTCTTTGCTTTCTTTTCCATCCGGGGCCCAGAAGAACGATGAACCTGCTTGAATTTCTATGGCTGTTCCTCAAAGCCTCTCTCTTCTCCACCGGAGGGCTGGGTAATTTGCCCTTCTTGCATCAGGACCTGCTCGCCCAAGGCTGGGCCGGTGAAACCGATTTTCTCACCGCGCTGGCGGTCGGGCAGGTCAGCCCCGGCCCCACCGGGCTGTGGAGTGTGAGCCTGGGATACCTGGTTCATGGCCTGCCCGGCGCGCTGTTGGCCCTCCTTTCACTAACCCTGCCGCCGTTGTTGGTGCTGGGCGTGCAGGCCATCTACAACCGCCTGGAAGGCCGCCGGGGGGTGCAAAACTTCACCCGTGGGCTGTCCTTGGGCGTGGTCGGCCTCACCCTGGCAGTCACCTTCAGCCTGGCGCAGGCCTCCGTCACCGATTGGCGCGCCGCGCTCATCGCCGGGGCAGCCCTGGCTGCGGGCCTGAACCGCCGCATTCCGGTCATCATCATCCTGGTGTTTGGCGGCCTGGCCGGATGGCTTCTCTTCCGGTAAACTTTTGATCTTTTCAAGGAGAACCTATGATTAGTCGCATCTGGCACGGATTCACCACCCCCGCGAACGCGGACACCTACGAAACCCTCTTGCGCGAAGAAATTTTTGTCTGGATCGCCGGGAAGAATATCCCCGGCTACCGCGGCATTCAACTTTACCGCCGCGAGGTGGACGAAGAAGTGGAATTCATCACCTTGATGTGGTTCGACTCCCTGGATGATGTGCGCCTGTTCGCCGGAGAAGATTACGAAGCCGCCGTGGTTCTTCCCCAGGCGCAAGCGCTGCTCAAGCGTTATGATGCCCGCTCACAGCACTATGAAGTGCGCGTAGATCTGAAAGGCTAGCCCTATGCTGCTCGAAACCAATCAATTCATCATTCATCCGGTGGACGAAGCCCGAGAGCTGGAAGCCATCCTGGAAGTCTACCGCCAATGCGAGGATTTCCTGGCTCTGGGCCCTGTGGCAATTGCTTCGCTAGAAATGGTTCAAGCTGACCTGCGCCTCTCGCGGGAAGAAGGCTGTGTCTTTTGCGGTATCTATGATCGCCAAAACGATGCCATGCTGGGCATTGTGGATTTTTCCTCTTCCGGCTTCAATGGCGACCCCACCGTGGCCTTTCTCTCCCTATTGATGATCGCCGCGCCCTTTCGCGGTCGGGGATTAGGCGAAGCCGTGGTTCAGGCCGTGGAAGACGAGATCCGCAGGGTAGGCAAAGCTCAGGCGATCGAATCGGGCGTTCAGGTCAACAACCCACATGCCGTGCGGTTCTGGCAGCGGATGGGCTACCGCATCCTTTCCGGCCCCACCCTCATGCCGGATGGCACCACCGTTTATCGGTTGCGGAAGAATTTGTGATTTTTCTCAATCAACCATCTTCTCCATCGTGAAGAATCCCGGCAGGTAGCCGTAGCCAAACTTCAAATCAATCGCAATGATCGGCGGGTTATTGGTGTTGTGATGCGTGCGCACCGTGTCCACCTGGAGCACATCGCGGGCATAACGCAGGGCCAGCACCTTCACCGCCTGGGCCAGCCTGCGCCCGCGGTAAGCAAAGTCGACTCCTGTGAACAAGTTGTAAGCGTAATCAGCGCCTTCGAAGCGTGTGATGGCGCTCATGGCAGCCCAATCACCTGTGGCTGTGTCGATGACCACAAACTGCCCTTCCGGCCGGTACCACTTGGCCTGGCAAACGCTCTTCTGAAAATCCTCAAACGAACCCCACGAATGCTCGCCATCCGATCCCAGCGTGGACGCCGCCGCCGTGTCGTTCAATGCGTACAGCTTGCGCTGCGCTTCTTCGCTATCCCCCAGTTCCGCCATGTTCGTAAACCGGAATCCCTGCCGCTTGAGACGGTCGATCAAAAGATCGTAAGATTTATCGTCAAAACCGCGCAAATCCAATTCCATTCCAAACTGGTGCATGCGTTCGACAAAGCCGCGATGCTCGGCGAAGGACTTACTCTCCGGGCTGTCATCGCGCACACTGGTGCGCAGTTTTCGGATTCCCTGCGTCTGAGCAACCCGGAGCACATCCGCGTATAGCTGGCGTCCCACACCCTTCCCACGCTGCTCGGGTGTCACGATTAAGTACAGGCGCATCCTTTCCGGAGTCGCCGCCTCGCGCCCCGCCCAATAGAAGCCCAACAGCTCCCCGGCCTCATCCTCCGCTACGCTCAGAGTCAGCCGCTCGCGCTTCTCCTCATACTCTTCTTTGAGCTGCGCCGCGCTGGTTGGCTCGTCCTCCATACTGGAAAATAAAGCCGCCATAAAATTAAAATCTCGCTCCGAATGAACCGGGCGTAAATGAATCGTGTCCATCTTTACTCACCTGTCTTTCACTTCAACGGGTATCGAACTCCATTATATTCATAGAGTCTCATTTTTGTCGATAGGCCGGCTCGTTCCGCGAATATAGGGTCATTGGGCATTGGCGTGGTGAAATCCGCATTTAGGGGTGTGTGAGTGG
>CAYOHX010000125.1:0-15714 GCA_964403875.1 uncultured Anaerolinea sp.
GCCTAACATATCCTGCCCTTTGATCACCGGGGGCTTTTGGGGCGGGGGGGGGGGCGAAGGCTGCGGCGGGGGAGTGGCGGGGGTAACGTTTGAAGGCGAAGGGGTTTTGGTGCGGGCCTGATAGGGCGTCAACTCATAGCGAGGGGTCGGGGTTGCCGTAGATTCAAGCGTAGGGGTAGGCGCGCAGGCTGAAGCAGCCAGGAGCAAAACGATCCCCATCACGAAAAACCAAGTTCTTTGAGGGTTCATGGGCCCATTATAACAAGTCCAGGAACGCAAACAGGAGCACTTGCCCTCTTTTAATGCCTGTGCTAAACTCAATACATGGCAACCCCTGAAGAGACAATGCGCGATGAGGCGATGGCGGCAGTCGAGGCGGGCGATCGAAACCGCGCCCGTGACCTGTTCACCCGGCTGCTAAAAATCAACCAGGCCAACCCGGAATACTGGCTGTGGATGAGCGCCATGGTGGATACCCATAAAGAGCGCATCTTTTGTCTGACCGAAGTGCTGCGCCGGGACCCCGATAACGCCGCCGCCCGGCGAGGATTGGTGGTGCTGGGACAAATCCCACCCTCCGAAAATCCGGTGGCGCCGCTCCGCGCGCAAAAACGCAACTGGCAAACAGCCGTCAGTAATGAGCCGGATGTCAAAGCCATGCGCCGTAAGACGATGATGACCGTGGGGATCACAGCGGGCGTGGTGGTGGTTTTGATCGGCGCCGCATTTGGTTTGATTCGCCTGTTGGGTCAGGAAAGAAAACCTGCCGCTTACGATTTCGCCGCTTTCATGCCCACCGTGCCCACCCCCACCCAGTTGGCAACTCCTTCCGCGGTGGTCCGCTCTCCAACTCCTACCTTCATCGGTGTCACCCCACTGTGGATGCAACTGGAAGCCACCTACACCCCCACGCCGATGTATGTGAACACCCCTCATTCGGCTTCTGAAGCTTATCGGATTGGGCTGCGGGCCTTAGATCGCAAAGATTACGGCGGGTTCTACGAGTACATGATCCAGGTCGCGACTGCCCAACCGGGCGCGGTGGACATCGTATATTTCATGGGAGAAGCGCGCCGCCTGGCGGGGAATTATGGCGATGCCATCCGCTTGTATACGGACGCCATTCAGATGGACGCTAATTTTGCGCCCAGCTACGTGGGACGGGCGCGGGCAAGGCTGGCTTTAGATGAGAAAGACATTGAGCAGGCTCGCGCTGACCTGAGCGAAGCCGTTGCGCTGGACCCGTTCTTGCCCGATGCCTACCTGGATTTGATCACGCTCAGTCTGGCGGATGAAGACTTTGCCGAGGCCGAACGACTTTTGGATCAGGCCGCCGGATTGCTGCCCGATTCGCCGCTCATCCCCCTGTACCGCGCGCAGATCTACCTGGCCGAAGAAAAATTCGCCGAAGCCCAGGCGGAGGCCCAGCGGGCCCTGGACCTGGATATTACCCTTCTGCCCGCCTACCGCATGTTGGGGCAGGCCATGCAGGCCAACGGCCAGGTGGCCGAATCGCTGGAACCCCTGGAAACTTACATTCTCTATGAAGAAGACGACAGCGAAGCGCTCACCCTGCTGGTCAATGCCTATGAGGCCACCAACCAGACCGAAAAAGCCCTGAACATGTTGACTGCCGTGCTCGAAAAAGATAAAACCGATTGGCGCGCATTTTTACGCCGGGGCGATCTTTTTATGAGCCTCAATCAGGCCAAAGAAGCACTGGCTGATTACCAGCAAGCCTTCCGGATCAACCCCTTCTCCTATCGCTCCAGCATGGGCATTGGCCTGGCATTTTACGCAGACAGCCAACCCCGGAATGCGTACATGCAATTTGAGCGCACGCGGGGATTGGCGGAATCGGACAAGGCCAAAGCCGAACTGTATTACTGGCTGGCTCGCACCCTGGAAGACATTAATGAGCCGGTGGCGGCCTCGAACCATTGGAAACTGCTCCTGGAACTGCCGGAAGAAGCTGTTGACCCCGAATGGATCGACTATGCGAAAGCGCGCCTTGCTGTCCTGGCGACACCCACCAACACCCCCATCCCACCCACGGTCACCATGACGCCTCGCCCCACCGGCAGCCGCACCCCCACCCCCACGGCTTCGTCCACGCGCTTCCCCACCAAGACCCATACGCCCGCAGCCACGCGGGCTCCCTCAAGAACCCCTACCCCCTAAACGAGCCCCGTGCGCCCTTATCAGGTCTTTCAGCTCATCGCTCGCCGCCATCGTCGCCAGGGTCAACTGGTACGCAGTGTCCAACGCCGCACCCAACGTCTGGCAGCAGGGTCAGCCGCGCTGCTTCTGCTGGCAGGCATGGCGGCGGCTGTCGTGGTCAGCTTGTTCTATGGCAGCCTGACCGCCGACCTGCCCTCGCTCTCCAACCTACCCGACTTGCTGGACCCGGCCCAAGGGTTGTTCTTGCAGCCCACGCGCCTATATGATCGCACCGGCGAACACCTCTTGCTGACCCTTGAAAACCCCGGCATACCTCGCAAAGTGTTATACCTCGACCCGGTCCAACCGGATCATTTCTCACCCGAACTGCTGCGGGTTGTCCTAGCGCTCAAAGAGCCGGGATTTTGGTCCAGCCCCGGTTTCGACTGGCGGCGGATGACGGACCCCCAACCCGCCACCCTGGCGGAAGACCTGGCCCTCGATTTACTGCTTGCCCAGGAGCCCCCCTCCACGCGCCGCGCGCTGCGCATGCGCATCCTGGCAGCCCAAATGGTCAGCCAGTACGGGCGGGCAAGGGTGCTGGAATGGTACCTGAACAGCGCCGCCTTTGGCCACCTGTCTTATGGCGCCGAATCAGCCGCTCAACTCTACCTGGGGCATTCCGCCGGCACGATCTCCCTCTCGGAAGCCGCGTTGCTCGCCCCGCTCATCGATACGCCAGCCCTCAACCCGCTGGACGCGCCGGTCGCCGCGGAAGAAAACCGGCAAACCGCGCTGGAAACACTTTTCGCTAAGGGGATCATCACCGCCGATGAATTCACAGCCGCGCGGGACGCTCCGCCCACCATTCGTGCCCTTCCGCAGGAAACCGAGCGTTTTGCGGCTGCCTTCACGGCTCTGGTAGTCGACAACTTATCCGCGCGCCTGGGACGCGAACGCCTGGAGCGGGGTGGCTACCGAATCATCACCACGCTGGACTACGATCTGCAAACCCAAATGACCTGCCTGACCGAAGAATATCTGCGGCGGCTGACGGGCGAGCGCCCCCAAGTCAGCCCGGGCTGCTCGGCCGCCGGGCTGCTGCCCACCCTCAACTTGCCCATGAATGCTCCAGCGGGCACGGCGGTGAGCGCGGCGCTGTTGGATGAAGATAGCGGTGAAGTGCTGGCCTTGCTGGGCGACACAACCCTGGAGGGCGAAACCGCTTACCTGACCGCGCACGAACCCGGCTCCTTACTCAGCCCCTTTGTGGCTTTGACCTCTTTCGCCTACAGCTACGGACCCGGCAGCCTGGTGTGGGATTTGCCCCCCAGCGATGACCCGCTGACCGAGGCCCGCTCTGATGAAGCTTTTCACGGGCCGGTGCGTTTGCGCATGGCCCTGGCCAACGATTACCTGACCCCCATCACCCAAATTCTCGATCAGGTGGGCGCGGGCAACGTCTGGCGGCTGGCATCCAACCTGGGGCTGGGCGGCCTGGTGGAGGAACAAGACAGCCGCCTGCTGCGTTCAGGCGGACGCCTGACGACCCTGGAACTGGCCCAAGCTTACAGTGTATTCCCCTCGATGGGCCGGTTGAGCGGTGGACGCCCGGCAGGCGGCGGAGCTCTGGCCCCCCAGCCCGTGCTGTTCGTTGAAGACGTCAACGGGCGCGTGCTGGTCGATAACAGCACTCCCGAACACACCGCTGTGGTCAGTCCGGCTCTGGCCTACCTGGTTCACGACGTACTCAGCGACGAACCCGCTCGACGGGTCAGCTTGGGCTACCCCAACCCATTTGAGATCAGCCGACCGGCGGGAGCCAAAGCCGGGCAGACCGAGGACGGCAGCCAGGTGTGGGCCGCTGGGTACACTGCCGACCACGTCGCCGTGTTCTGGTTAGGCCTGCCCGCCAACGCCAAAGGTGAAACTCTGCTGGATTCCCGTCAGGCGGGAGGCATGTGGTATGCCCTGTTACAGTACGCGGATCGGGACCTGCCCGTGAAGGACTGGCCCGAACCCGAAGGCCTCACCCGCCTGACGGTATGCGACCCCTCCGGGCTGCTGCCCACCGCGGCCTGCCCTAACCTCGTAGAAGAAATCTTTTTAACCGGCAACCAACCCACGGGCGCGGACACGCTCTTCCAGACCGTCCAGGTCAATCGCGAGACGGGCCGCTTAGCCACCGTGTTCACCCCATCCGAATTGATTGATGAGCGGGTCTACATGATAGTTCCCTACCAGGCCCGCGCCTGGGCCGCCGCCAACGGCGTGACCGTTCCTCCCGAGGTTTATGATGCCATCCAACCTCCCCCCGCTTCGGCAGACGTGAACCTGACCGCGCCGCAGTTGTTCGCGTATGTGAGCGGAGAGGTTGATCTGCGCGGAACCGCCGCCGGCGCCGGATTCCAGGTTTATCGCCTGCAAGCCGGTTCGGGCCTGAACCCGGCCACCTGGATGCAGGTTGCGCCAGACGGAAGCAACCCCGTGCAGGACGGCCTGCTGGGCGTTTGGGATACCCGCGGGTTGGAGGGGCTCTACGCGCTGCGCCTGCTGGTGGTGCGCGAAGACCAAACGATTGAAAACGCCACCATCCAGGTCACGGTGGATAACACCGCCCCGCTGGTCAACATCACCTACCCGCAGGCGCAGGCCAGCATCCAGATGCCTTCCAACCGCTCCATCACCTTCCAGGCCGAAGCCAGTGACGCATTGGGCATCAAACGCATGGAATGGTGGGTGGATGGCAGCCAGGTGGGCGAAAACCTGACCGCTCCCTACAGCTTTGTCTGGCAGGCTTCGGCTGGCGAGCACCGGTTGGAAGCACGCGCTTATGATCCCGCCGGAAATATGGCCACTTCGACCGCTGTCCAGTTCACCGTTACGCGTTAGATGGCCGGAAATTCGTTCCGTTTGCGCCCGGCTCGGCCCGCCGACCGGTGGAAAATTTGGGGCATGATTTTCGCCGAGGGGCTCAATCCGCTCAGTCTGGATTGGCGGCGTTTTGTGCTGGCCGAGACCGAAGGTGGCGTCGTTGTGGGTTGCGCCCAAGTCAAGCCCCACGCCGACGGCACGCGTGAGTTGGCCTCGCTGGCCGTGGCCCAAGCAGTTCGCGGTCAGGGCATTGCCCGGCGGTTGATCGAACACTTGCAAGCCGAGTGGCCGCCGCCGCTATATCTGACCTGCCGCAATGGGCTGGCTGGATTTTACGAGCGATTCGGCTTCCGCCTGCTCCAGGATGCCGAACTAAGCCCCTATTTCCGGCGCTTGAAACGCCTGGTCAGCACCTTTGTGGGGTTGACCCGCTCGAAGGAAGGCCTGGCCGTGATGATCTGGGAAGGCTCGCGCTAGGTGGGATCGACCAGACCGGCTTTTTCTAACTGGCGGCGAATGCGGCGATAGGTATCGGGCAGCGCCTCGGGAAGCACCCGTGTCTCGCCGATGGTAGCCATGAAGTTGTTGTCGCCCGCCCAGCGCGGAACCACGTGCAGGTGGACATGAGCGGCAATGCCCGCGCCGGCAGCCTCGCCGATATTCGCGCCCATATTAAAGGCCGCGGGATTATAGATGGCCCGCAGGCTGATCATGCTGATGTTCATCAGTTCCATGATTTCAGCGCGGGTGGCCGAGTCTAGATTCTCAAAAGAAGGTTGATGCTCAAAGGGCACAATCATGACGTGCCCGCTGGTATACGGGTAGCGGTTGAGAATAATGAATGCCTTCTCGCCGCGATAAACGATCAGGTTATCGGGACCATCCGCTTGCCTGATGGCCCGACAAAAGACACACTCCGCCGACTTTTCATGATCCATCATATACTTCATCCGCCAGGGTGTCCAAAGCGTTTGCATTCTCCCGTTCCTTATACTATTCGATGCTCGATCTGCGGACCGACCTCCCCCATACCTCTCTCTCATATATGAATAAACTTTCAAACGATGTATGGAAATATCAGATCGCCCAGCCCCCCCCCCGGCCTCACGTTAGATAGTAATATTCTAACATAAGGCATGTGGGTAAAAAAATGCTTTTTGGAAGCAAAAAAGGGGATAGACTTAATTGAAAATGACCTGGCCTACCCAAAATGGGGGCTTCAGTCCACCGATTCCCAATGATAGGGTAAACGCATCTTATGTCAAACATAGGAAGATTTTAAGAACACCAAACTACTTCGATCCTGCCATATTTCATTTAACCATGATACGTATACCCTATTCCCGATGATCCAATTTGTTGGTTCTCTGGGAATTACCGTGGTGAACCACGCCAACTCCCAATGACCCAATTTGTTGACAGGCGCGAAGATGCTTGGTATCTTTATCATCACGCAAAATGATGGATTCCATGCCTCGCCCGCTCCTCATCTCTGAGTTGACCCGCTACCTGCGGGACCTGTTTGCGCAGGACCTGCTCTTGCAGGATGTGTGGGTGCAGGGCGAAATTTCCAACTTCACCCGCGCTTCTTCGGGTCATATCTACCTGACCCTCAAAGACGCGAACTCAGCCCTGCGCTGCGTCATCTGGCGCACCCAGGCCGCGCGTATCACGGCCCCGCTGCAAAACGGCCTGGCCATCGAGGCCCACGGCTCGCTCAACGTTTACGAACGCGACGGAACCTACCAGTTGTACATCGACACCGTGCGAGCCAGCGGGCAAGGCGATTTATACCAGCAGTTCATGCGCATGAAAACCCGCCTGGAAGAAGAAGGCCTCTTCGATCCCGCCCGCAAACGACCTCTGCCTGCCTATCCGCGGCGCATTGGCCTGGTGACCTCGCCGACCGGGGCCGCCTTGCAAGACATGCTCAACATTTTGCGGCGGCGCTACCCGTCGATCGAAGTTATTCTATCTCCTACCTCGGTTCAGGGGGCCGAGGCCCCCGTGGAGATCATCAAGGCGCTGCTGGCCTTGCAGCACCTGGCTGAACCCCCCGATGTGATCCTGGTGGCGCGCGGAGGGGGCTCGTTGGAAGACCTGTGGGCCTTCAACGACGAGTGGGTGGTGCGGGCCATCGCGGGCTGTTCCGTGCCGGTCATCAGCGGGGTGGGGCACGAAACAGATTTCACCCTGGCCGATTTTGCCGCCGATTTGCGCGCGCCCACGCCCACCGCCGCCGCCGCGCTGGCTGTTCCGGACCGCCTGGAGATGCAGGCCGCCCTGGGCCAGACCCGCCGCCGCCTGCAGAACGCCCTGCAAACGGCCATTGCGCTGCGCCAGGGCCAGGTACAGGCCGCGCGCGCGCGCCTCGAGCGCTTCTCGCCTGTCTGGCGGTTGCGCTCAGAACGCCAACGCCTGGACAACCTCACCAGCCGCGGGCAGCAGGCCGTCAACCATCTGCTGTCTTTGTACCGCGCCGATTGGCGGACGGCCCAGGAGCGACTGAGTGCGCTCAATCCGTTGGCGGTTCTGTCGCGAGGCTACGCGGTGGTGCAGCGGACCGACGGAAGCCTGGTTGCGCGCGCGGCGCAGATCGCTCCGGGCGAGGGCCTGGCGGTGCGCTTTGCCGATGGACAAGTGAATGTCCAGGTCGAAAGCCTGGAGATACCCGGAAAGGATGGGAAGGATGACTGATTTAACAGACGTGCAGTCGATGAGCTACGAAGAAGCCATTCATGAATTGGAAAGCATTATTACCCAGCTCGAATCCTCTCAGCCCATGCTGGCCGATGCCCTGGCAAGCTTTGAGCGGGGCCAGGCCCTGGCGCAGCGCTGCGCGGCCTTGCTGGATGAAGCCGATCTGCGCGTTCGACAAGTTTCGGACGAGGAGCGAGCAGGTTGACCTTCCTGGAGGAGCTGTCCCGTAACCAGATTTTGTGGACAGCCCTGGCTGCTTGGGCTTTGGCGCAATTTATCAAAGTTCCCCTGGAGTTCATTGAACACCGCCGCTGGAACTGGGGTTTATGGTTCAGCAGTGGGGGCATGCCCAGTTCACACTCGGCGCTGGTGGTGTCCACCATGCTATCCATCGGCTTATTGGAAGGCTTTGACACTCCGGCCTTCGCCATCGCCACGGCCATCGCGATGGTGATCGTCTACGATGCCGCTGGAGTGCGGCGCGAGGCTGGCCGCCACGCGGAGCGGATCAATATCCTGATCAATGAATTAATCAGCGGTCACCCGGTGAACGAGAAACAGCTCAAAGAAGTCATCGGACATACCCCCACCGAAGTCGTCATGGGGGTTATCCTGGGGATCGTAACCGCCGTGGGTAGTTATTTGTTTTTTTAAGCTGTCTGCGGCGGAGAGAGCTTCCGTGCAGCATCCAACGAAAAACTTTCCCCAAATATTATTTTGGAGATTCCCTTCCGAATTTTCCGACAGGCACTAAGCTAGACTTTATCCATTCAGGAGGTGAAAAAGCAGAGTAAACTAGTGCAAAAACTCCGCCAAGAGGTTTGCTCATGTTTACTCTGCCTCCCGAATATAACACGATTTTTGACCTATTCCTTCCGTACTTTACCAAACGAATCTGGGCGTCCGTTCGCCTGCTGTTGATCGGAGCGATTTTGGCGCCTGGCCAACGCACCGTGACGGCGATCCTGCGCACGCTGGGACTGAGCCAAGAGATCCATTTCCAGAACTATCACCGCATCCTCAATCGAGCGGTCTGGTCGAGCCTGGAGCTGAGCCGAGCGCTGCTGACCCTGTTGTTGGAAACTTTTGTGCCCGGTGGAGCCATCGTGCTGGGATTGGACGACACGATCGAGCGCCGGCGCGGTGCCAAAATTCGAGCCAAAGGCATTTACCGCGACCCGGTACGTTCCAGCCACAGCCATTTCGTCAAAGCCAGCGGGCTGCGCTGGTTGAGCCTGATGCTGTTGACCGAGATCCCCTGGGCCCAATCCGTCTGGGCGCTGCCCTTTCTGACCGCGCTGTGTCCTTCGGAACGCTACTACCAGCAGCAAGGGCGGCCCCACAAGCCGCTGACGGCCTGGGCGGCCTGGATGTTGTTGCAGGTGCGGCGCTGGCTGCCTCATCGGTTTCTGGTGGTAGTAGCCGACAGCAGCTTTGCCGTCATCGAATTGCTGGCCCACATGGCCAACCTGCCCGTGCCCATCTGCATGATCGTCCGGTTTCGACTGGATGCCGCTTTGTATGAACCCGCCCCCGAACGGAAGCCCAACCAGAAAGGGCGTCCGCGCAAGAAGGGCAAGCGCTTGCCGACCTTGGAAAAAGTCGCGGCGGACCCATCCACCCGGTGGAAGCCCATCACGATCCCGAACTGGTATGGCCAGCGCAACCGCACCGTCGAAATCGTCTCGGATACCGCCGTCTGGTTTCACAATGGGATGCCCGCCTTGCCCATCCGCTGGGTCTTGATCCGCGATCCGCAAGGCCAATTCAAGACCCAAGCGGTGCTGTCCACCGATCCGAGCCTGGATCCCTGCCAAATTTTGATGTGGTTTGTGCGCCGCTGGCGGGTGGAAGTCACGTTTCATGAGGTCCGCACCCATTTGGGCGTAGAAACCCAGCGGCAATGGTCGGATCCAGCCATTACGCGCACCACACCCACCTTGCTGGGGCTGTTTTCCCTGGTGACTTTGTTGGCCCACTCGTCGGCCAAGCAGCGCTCCCTGCCGGTTCGTCAGGCGGCCTGGTACACCAAGAAGGTCCCCACCTTTTCGGATGCGTTGGCGCTCGTTCGACGTCAGATTTGGCAATCGCAACATTTTCCGATATCCATTTTTCAGAGCGATATTGCGAAAATCCCGCTTTTGGACCTTCAACCCTGGCTCGATGCCCTGTGTTACACTCCGTAAAGCCAGGTCAATGGATAAAGTCTAGCTAAGTGGTCTTCTCGCTAAATAAGTGATGTTTATTTTTGGGGTGTAAACACCCCAAAAATATTACTCAATAACTTGGGAGAGAACCACTAAGCTTTGCGCCCGGCGTTGAGGCGATCTTGCAGATCCTTGAGTTCATCCAGATTGCCCTGGGCAGCCAGGAGGGCCTGCTCGGGCCAGGTGGTGGGGTCCGCGATGCGCAAATGGGCGTCGTCCAATATTTGACGCAGGCGAGATACATCCGCGTCGGCCAACTGCTCGAAAGTGCTGATCCCGGCGGCTTTGAGCAGCCCATCGATTTTGGGTCCAATGCCTTCGATGATCTTGAGATCATCCTGCGACGCCGGCGCGGGCGTGGAAAACAGCGATTCGGGCTCGTCATCGAAACCAGCGCTTTTCACCACCGCGGGATCAACAACCGCTTCTTCAACATGGGCTTCCGCCGAGCGGCGAGCCATCTGAACGGGCTGATCGTCCTTATCCATCTTGCGTGAGAAGAAAAGGATCAAGAAAGACAGGACCAGAAACAGAATCAGAGCCAGCCACCACCAGCGCAAAAGCCCTTCAGGTTCGGCAGCCAAAACCATTGCGGCCAGGGTCAGATGAGTCATTTTTCCTCCTACACAAATCAAGAAACGTCAGTTTTTTCTTCCAGCACCATACAGCCAGGATCGGTCGGGTGATCTTCTACCCAGACTGAATTTTTCTCTTTGCGCAGCAGCCACAGAATGAGCGCATCGCCCAGGGCTGCCAGCGAAAAGGCCAGCCCAAAAAGGAACCAGCGCCCATCGCCCAGGAAGAGGCCCGCCAGCAGCGGCAGCACACCCAGGAGCAGCCCAGGCAAGGCCGAACCCCAACGATATGCGCCGATAGGCATGGGGTTGCGCGCGTGGGCATATGGCATCATGGCCTTCACATTGAAGCCCAGTTGAAAATCCTTCCACTTCAGTTTGCCCAGCAGGGCCCAGCCCAGCACATGCAGGGCTTCATGCAGCAAGATCCCCACCAGAATGATCACCGCCGCCAGAAAACCATTTTGACGAATCCACGCAAAGAGATTTTCAGAAGAAGCATCCCCCCAGAACATCTGGAACAAAATCCAGGCAACAACGGCTAGAGGCATGCCGACGATCATCGCGAAGGCGTTCGCCTTTCCGGGGGTGGTGGTGGCGTCTCTGCGAATAATTTGAACGGGTTCATCCATACGGGCAATCCTGAAAAGGGAAATATAGTAACTACTCAGCCAGAGGCGGAAGAGACCTGAATTTGAGGTGTGTGTGGGGTGCTTGGCGCGCCACACATATCCCAAATTCAGGGATCTATCCAACCCTCTGAAATTGTAGCACGAAACCAGGTTGTGACTAAAAAATGGTTCTTAGGGCGATGCCGGGGTAGGTTTCGATCAGACGGTCGCGACTATTAGTGTAATTATAACAATAAATTTAGTGTACTATTGACAATATATGATATACTATTGCGTGGACGCGGGTCTCACCTTCCCGCCCCGATACTGTGCAAGGAGAATGCAATGAAAACTTACTCATATGATCAAGCCATGGACGCCATCGGGTATGGGAAGTTCCAACGCAAACTGATGTGGATTTGCGGTTTGGGCTGGGCTGCCGATGCGATGGAAGTGCTGCTGATCGCCTATGTGCTGCCCGCGGCGGGCGCGGAATGGGGCCTGACCAACGCCCAGAAGGGGTTGTTGGGCACGGCCATCTTCCTGGGCATGCTTGCCGGAGCCTGGTTCTGGGGCCGCCTGTCTGATCTGCTGGGGCGGAAAGTCGGCTTTGTTGGCACGGTGGCCATCGACTCCGTGTTTGGGTTGGCCTCGGCGTTTTCGCCCAACTTCATCTGGTTGCTTGTGCTGCGCGCCCTGACCGGTTTCGGCGTGGGCGGGACCTTGCCAGTGGATTACAGCATTTTTGCGGAATACTTGCCATCCCGCAAACGCGGGCGCTACCTGGTGCTGCTGGAAGCCTTTTGGGCGCTGGGTTCCATTCTGGCGGCGGGCCTGGCCTGGCTGATTGTGCCGCGCCTGGGATGGCGGGCGCTTCTGGCAGTTTCTGCCCTGCCCGGCCTGATCATCTTCTTTATCCGGCGGCACATTCCCGAATCGCCGCGCTATTTGATGGTGAACGGGAAAACTGACCAGGCTCAAAGCGTGCTGCGGCAAATCGCCCACGAAAACGGCGTGGAGATGGGCGAATTCCGCCTGGAGCCCATGCAACCGGCTCCGCGCACACGGGTCTCCGACTTGCTGCGCCCGGCGCTGCGCCGCACCACCCTGCTGCTGTGGTTAATCTGGTTCGCCATTTCCCTGGGATATTACGGCGTGTTTACCTGGCTGCCGGGCTTCTTCCGCGCCCAGGGCATGACCCTGCTGCCAGTCTATCAAAACGCGTTCATCCTGGCGCTGGCGCAGCTTCCGGGATACTTCTCGGCAGCCTACCTGGTGGAAAAGTGGGGGCGGCGGCGCACCCTGGCTTTTTACCTGATCGCCAGTGGTTTGTTCACCTACCTGTTTGCGGTGGTCACCTCGCTGACCTGGGTGGTGGCAATGGGCGTATGGATGTCTTTCTTCGCGCTGGGCGCCTGGGGGGCGTTGTACGCCTTCACCCCCGAGGCTTACCCCACCAATTTACGGGGAACGGGCATGGGGGTTGCCAGCGGGATGACGCGCATCTCCGGGGCCATTGCACCCACGTTGGGCGCGGCCCTGCTTGGAACCAGTCTGGCGCTGCCCCTGACGATCTTCGCCATCAGCTACGCCATCGCTGGGATCGCCTCGCTGGCCTTGCCGCACGAAACCCGTCAAAAGCCGCTCGAAGACGTGCTTCCATCCCCCGAACGCGCTCCCGCGTTACAACGATAGGAAAATCTCCACCACTTGCGGGTCGAACAATCGGCCCGCATTTTCTTTGAGGTAATCAACCACGGCCTGTTCTGGCCAGGCGGGGCGATAGGAGCGATCGGAGGTGAGCGCATCCCACACGTCCACCACCGCGAAGATACGCGCCGCCAGGGGAATTTCCGTGCTTTTAAGGCCCCGCGGATAACCAGAGCCATCCCAGCGCTCGTGGTGGCCGTACGGGATTTGTAAAGCCGGGGCCAGGTAATCGATGCCGGAAAGGAGTTCATAGGCATAATTGGGGTGCTGGCGCATGGTCACCCATTCATCATCCGACAGCGGCCCCGGCTTCAACAAGATTGAATCGGGAATTCCCATCTTACCGATATCGTGCAGCAAGGAACCGCGGCGGATGTGGATCATTTCGTCAGCGGAAACGCCCATGCGCGCCGCGATTTCGAGGGTCAGGTCCACCACCCGGCGGCTGTGGCCGGCCGTCTCGCGCTCGCGCAGTTCCAGGGCATGCGACCAGCCCTCCAGGGTGGCGTCATAAGCGCGGGCCAATTCGGCGTTGGAATGTTCCAAAAGATGGCTGCTCTTACGATTGGCCACCCGCACGCGAATGGTGTGGATTCCAAAGGCCAGATCATGGGCCAACTCATGCAGCAGAGTGGCTTCATTCAAATCAAAAGCATCGGAGCGGTCCGAGTAGATGACCAGGCAGCCAAAATTCTCATCGATATAAAAGAGCGGCAGCGCCAAAATCGAGGCATACCCGTAGGCCAGGGCCTCTTCCGCCAACGGGACCTGATCGATCTGGCTGGAAAGGCTAGAATACACCATTGGCCAATGGGTGAAGGTGACCTCGAGCAGCGGATTGGAAGCCGCCTCCGAGGTATTGAACCAGGCCACCAACTTGGAAAGGTAGTCCACGTTGTCACCGGCCTGGGCCACCAACTGCACGGGCGCGCCCTCTTCTGGGTCCGAAACATACCCCACCCAAGCCAACTGGTACCCGCCCAGGCGCACAATGATGCTGCATACATCCCGCAGCAGAGACGCCTCATCGGTGGCTCGCACCAGGGCCATATTGCACTCGCTGGTGGTGCGCAAGGCCCGGTTCAAGCGGCGCAGCTCGCTTTCCACCCGCTTGCGTTCGGTAATTTCGCGCGCCGTAATCACCACGCCATCCACCGCAGGATCATCGGTCAGGTCCGAAGCCAGGGCCTCGAGCATGATATAGGTATCATCGGCCTTTCGCACTCGGAACTCGGTGGGAATGCCCGGATTGGTGTGAGCGAGAACCTCACTGAAAGCCTCCGTAGCCGTTTCCAGGTCCTCGGGGTGAACCAATTCCCAGGCTGACCGGCCCGCCAACGTAAGCCCTGGGTAACCCAGGATATGGCTGATCGATGGTGATTGGTAGATAATGCGGCCTTCAGGATCCAGCACAAAGATGAGGTCCTTCGAATTTTGCGCCAACGAACGGAAGCGGCGCTCACTGTTATGTAGCTCTCGTTGAACCTCGCGCCGTTTGCTGATGTCGGTGCCCACGCCCACCACCCCGATGATTTGGCCTTGCTCATCCCGCTCTGGCGAAAGCCAAACATCAAAAGTGAAGTCACCCACCTCCAACTCCACGCGATGTTCTTGCCCTTCCAGGCTGTGCCGGAGGCTCTCCACGAATTTCGGGTTATCCTGGTAAATTTCGTCCGCGGAACGGCCAATCACTTGGCCAATGGCCAGTTTTGGGAAGAAAGCGTGTTTTCCTTCAGCCAGCGTGAAGGACAAATTCGAGTCCAGCGCGAAGAAAACGATCGGAGCGTTGTGAGCGATATTTCGGAAGCGTTTTTCGCTCTCCCGAAGAGCCTGGTCAGCGGATTTCCGGGCAGTGACATCCACCAATACGGAAATATTGCCAGTGATTTGCCCCTGTCCATCGTAGGTGGGAGCGGAATAGACGCTATAATCAATGGGCGAGCCATCCTTGCGGACCCGGCGCACATCGACCCCTTCAAGGGTCTTCCCTTGCAGACTCTGCGCCATTAATTCGAGATAATCCGCGATACGATCCTCGGGCACGGTCGGGAGAACCTTGCCATACACTTCCTCTGCCTTCCAACCCAAAATGCGCTCGGCGCCCCGGTTCCACAAGCGCCCAACGCGACCCTCGCGATCCAGATCGAAGATGGCCACCGGGGCGGTTTCCAGCATCACCCGCAGCCACTCATTCACCTGTCCTAGCTCCGCCATCATCCGTTTCGATTCGGTAACATCAAACAGCATGCCCCGGATGCCCACAACCTTACCATCATTGAAGATGGGGTTGGCGTAAACCTTATATTGGAATCGCCGCCCATCTCTGGCAAGGCCGGTGTATTCATTTTCCACCACCTTCTTCTGATCGATTTCCGCCAGGTTGGCTTTCAACCGGGCGTGATCTTCTTCGGCGGTCAACTCAAACACGGTCACCCCGCGAGCCACATCCGCCGAAGTTAAGCCAAACAAATCTAAACCGGGCCTGTTGATATATACCAATCGCCCGGTCTTATCTACCTCATAGACAACCTGGGATAGGGAATTGACAAACTCCAGTTCCGCCAGGCTGGAATCATGAGTCGCGGCTGGGCGCGCAAAACGGCTGCGCAGCAGCCAGCCTAAGCCACCGCCCAGAACCGCGCCTAACACAACCAGTAAAGCCCACCCAGCGTCACCCATCCAGTAGCCCCTCGATTGTTGTGTAGGTGTGAAAACAATCATCCAGAACCACAAAGCCCCAAACGCCTGTTCTGAATAATTTTACATCTAAGGCAAATTATACCCTTTCTTATCTGGACTTGCACGTTGCAGCAGGGGGCGCTTATGGTTTTCCCAAAGTCAACCCCACCCCTAACCCCGCCCCAGTCTTGGGGCGGG
>CAYOHX010000126.1:0-15633 GCA_964403875.1 uncultured Anaerolinea sp.
CGAACGCGCCGCCTGCTTCTATTTTGGGGAATTGCTATTTGCCTTGTAGGGAGCGAATATAGTTGACGATATCCCAACGCATATTTGGCTCGGGGAGATTCTCCTTGAGCGGGGGCATGGCTCCATCGATGCCGTCGGTGATGGTGAGGAACAGCGCCCCATCACTATTGGTCAAGGGCCTGCCTTCCAGCAAACTGACCGGCGGGCGCTGGCGCAGGTACACCGCGAAAGGCCCCTTGCCGTCGGCGTTCGGGCCGTGGCAAATCTGGCAGTTGATGGCATACTGCTCTTTTCCCCGGGCCAGCGAAGCTTCATCGGCAACCACCGGGTTAACCGGCGCGCCCAGCTCAGCGATATAAGCCGCTCCTTGCACCGGGATGGAACGCGGCGGCAGCGGCAGCGGAGCTTCCTGGGCATTGAAGGACGGCTGGATCTCCATGAAGCTGATCCATTCGATCTTGATGACATCGTAGGTGAAGAGCAAACCTAACAACAGTGGCGCTGTGACCAGGCCCAAAATGATAATCAAGCGTTTTAGAACAGCCATAGTTTCTTAGCCTCCGCCCCATGAACGATTTCG
This sequence comes from uncultured Anaerolinea sp., assembly GCA_964403875.1. Classification (GTDB taxonomy): domain Bacteria; phylum Chloroflexota; class Anaerolineae; order Anaerolineales; family Anaerolineaceae; genus Anaerolinea. The sequence goes on from CAYOHX010000126.1 coordinate 581, forward strand.
GCGCCCAGCTTGCTCAAAGCTTCATGCAATGACGGGTCCAGCTCGGGCTGGCTTGAAAACAGCACCCCAATATGCCCATCGGTGACGCGGGGGTCATACCCTTGCGGCCCAAAAGAGGGGGAAATCGTCTCGACGAACACACCAATGAAGGTGCTGATGAGCAGGCCAAGCATGGTCAGCTCAAAGGTGACCACTATGGACGTGGGGATGGTTTGATAGGGCATTCCGCCCACCCGGATGGGATACAGCAGGGGCGTGCCAAAGTTGAGAAACAGAGACACCAGGAAGCCCGCCAGAGCACCCACCCCGCCGATAATGGGAATGCGCGTCCAGGACATGGGGCGCCCCAGGATTTTCTCGGAGAAGGGCACGCCAGAAATGACGGAAATGTCTTTGTCATTCACACCCATTTCGCGCAGGGCATGAATGGCCTCAGCCGCATGGTCGAGTTGATCTTCTTTAAACAATGCCAGGTGAACAATCGGTTTAGCCATGTTTGCCTCCTTACTCCAACTCTGCAACCGAGGGCACCTTGGTCTTGCCCACCTTGCGCAGGCTGTGCGCTTCCTGACCTTCTTGTACTTCCCAGACCGGGACCAGCGGGATGACTCGGGAGGCCAGCAGATAGAGCAGCATGAACAGTGCAAACGAGCCAATGAAAATGCTGATTTCCGGCAGCCGCGGGGTGTACTCTCCCCAGTCAAAGGGCATGCGTTGGTGACCCAGGGTCATGGGGATGATCGTGTAGCGCTCGAAGAACATGCCCACGTTGATGAGCAGCGTGATGATGAACATAGCCCAGGGCGTGCGGCGAATCTTTTTGTTCCACAAGGTCAACCAGGGGATGGCAATATTGAAGATGAGCATACAGTACCAGATCCAGGCCGAAGGGCCGCTGGCGTGAAGCGTGAGAACGTTGCGCACCGCTTCCAGGCCGCCATACCAGGAGACCATGTAGTCGTTGAAGAAGAAATAGGCCCAAGCCATAGAGAAGACCAACAGCAGCTTGCCCAAGGCGTCGATGTGCTCGGGGCGGATGAAGTAATCCATATGCTTCATGGTGCTGCGGAGAACAATCAAAATGGTGACTACCGCCGAAACACCCGAAAGAATGGCGCCGATGATGAAGTAGGGTCCGAAGATGGTCGAGTTCCACATGGCAGTTTGGGCCACGGCAAAGTCCCAGGACACAATCGTGTGCACAGAGAACATGACCGGGATGATGGCGATGGCAAAGATGCCGATGGCTTTGCGCAGGCGGAACCATTCCGCCTCGGTGCCACGCCAACCCAGCGCTAAGGCTTTATAGATAAAGTGCCGCCAGCCGGTGGAACGATCGCGGGCCATGGCCAGATCGGGGATGAGCGGCAAGAACAGATAGATGGTGCTGCTCAACAGGTAAGTGGTGATGGCCAAAAAGTCCCACACCAGGGGCGAGCGGAAATTGGGCCACAGCCAGCGGGCATTCGGATAGGGGATCATCCAGTAGAAGACCCACACCCGGCCCAAGTGGATGAGTGGGTAAAGCGCCCCCGCCGCCAGACCAAAAGTGGTCATCAACTCGGCGGCGCGGGTGAAGGGGCGGCGGAATTCGGCTTTGAACACGCGCAAAATGGCCGAAACGAACGTCCCAGCATGGCTGATACCGATCCAGAAGACCAGTGAAACGATGAACACGCCCCAATAAACCGGCTTGCGAATTCCAGCGATGCCAATGCCGGTGGCGATCATGTAGCCCCACATGCCAAAGAGGCATACACCCACGATGACCGCCAGGATGCCCACGGCAAGCCAGTAGCGCGGGGTGGTGTGGGTCATGGCGTCCATGACCATGTGGTTCATCTCTTCGCGCGGACGAGGGTCAAACATCAACTGATCGCGCAGGTCTTCCTCTTCGTGATGATCAGAGGCGCGCGGGGTGGGAATGGACTGTGTTTCAGCCGCCATAAGTTCCTCCTCCCTTCAGGTAGGTGACGCGAGGGGCGGTGCCGAGTTCTTCCAATTGAATGTAACCGCGCTCACTGCGGGCCGCCTGGCTGACACGGCTGTTCGGGTCGGTTAGATCGCCAAAGATGATGGCATCGACGGGGCAGGCCTGTGCGCAAGCCGGGACCACGTCGCCATCTCGCAGAGCCCGTCCTTCCTTCTTGGCGGTTTCCTGACCGGCGTAAATGCGTTGGACACAGAAGGTGCATTTTTCCATGACACCACGCCGCCGGACGGTGACGCTGGGGTTGAGGTAGTAATTCATGGGGGCGGGCACTTCATAGTCGAACCAGTTGAAGCTGCGGGCAATGTAAGGGCAGTTGTTGGCACAGTAGCGCGTGCCAATGCAGCGATTGTAAACTTGCAGGTTGATCGATTCGGCTTCGCTATGCACTGTGGCAAAAACCGGGCAAACCGGCTCGCAGGGCGCGCGCCCGCACTGCTGGCACATCATGGGCGTGTGGGTGGGCGACACCTCGGGGTATTCCCCTTCCCAATAGCGTTGAATGCGCAGCCAGTGCATGCCACGACCATAAGCCACCTCTTCTTCGCCGGTGAAGGGAACGTTGTTCTCCATTGAGCAGGCCGTGACACAGGCCTGGCAGCCGGTGCAGATATCCTGGTCGATGACCATTCCCCACTTCTCGGGGTATTGTTCTTCAGCCATTGTCATTCCTCCTTACGCCGTAACCGTTAATGATCGCCGTAGACGCCCACGCGGCTTTCAGCGCGCGCGATGGGGCGGCGTTTGCCGGTGGGGGTAATGGTTACCAGGGTGTCGCCAAAGGCCAGGTCGCCGGCCTCGTTCATGGTCACCTTGAGCAGTTCCGCCGGGTTGCAGCCGCGCCGCTCGGCCCAGCGGCCCAGGGCGGTGTGACCCTGCCCAAAGGGGATGGCAACCGTATCGGGACGGATGGCGGGATAGAGATAGACCACCGCCTCCACCTCGCCGGCCTCCGACTTGACCTTGACGATATCGTCGTCGTGCAGCCCCAACGCCTCGGCTGTCTTGGGGTTGATCTCGATCCACGAGTTCCACATGACCGTGGTCGCGGGATCGGGAGTTTCTTGAAGCCAGGGGCGGTTGGCCCCACTGCCATCGCCAAAGAGGGTGGGGTAGGTCACCAGATGGAATTGCCCCTCCCCCACCACTTGCGGCTGGGCGGCGGCAGCCCCACCAGCGAAATTCTTCTCGGGGGCCGATAAGCTGGGCGCAGCCAGCCACCAGCCTCCAGCCTGGAGATATTTGGCCCACAACGAAGGCAGATCGGCGGCGGAGATGTTGGCGTCGGGCTGGCCGACTTTCTCTTCCAACTTCGCTTGAATGAACTCGACCTCGTCTTTGAAGGGCAGCTTGCCCGTCGAGAGAAACACGTCGGCTGTGGCACGAGTTTCGTAAAGCGGCGTCACCACCGGTTGGGCTCCAGAGAGCACGGGGCGATCCACGCCCGCCAGGGTGTACTGGTACCCCCAACCTTCCAACGGGGTGTGATCGGGCAGAACCCAATCGGCTTGCAGGGAAGTTTCGTCCGGGAAGGAGGCAAAGCTGATAACGGTCTTGACATTGGCCAAGGCCTGGGTGAAACCCAGGGTGGGAGGCAGTTCAAAGATCGGATTGCAGCCGTGGATGAACAGCGTGCTGACCTGTCCGGTGCGCATTCGGTCAACCAGGGTGCGCAGGTCGGTGAGCGTGGCGCTGCCCGCCGGGCTGGTGGTCAGATAGACGCCACCCGGTGTGCCAAAGTTGCCCCGCCCAGCATTCAACACCAGGATATTGACCGCGGCAGCCAAGCCATCGGCATGACCGAGGGCGTTTCCGCCCGGGAGGAACAAGGGATGCTCGGCCTGGGCGACGAGCTGAGCCAGTTTTTCAAGCTTTTCGGGCTCGATGCCGGCGGCGGCGCAAGCAGCCTGCACGTCCACGGCGGCATAATCGACAACGGCAGAGAAACCGGGGGTTTCGGAAAGCAGCTTGCCCAGGGCGGCGGCCAACAAGCCCTCGCTGCCCGGCGTCACCGGGTACCACTCGTCGGCGTTGCCGGAAGTGAGTGAACGGCGCGCCTCAAAGGAGACCAGGTAGCCGCGCGGTTTGAGCGGCTCGGCCCGGCGAAAGCGGCCATAAGCGCGGCTGTAAGCCACGGGTGAGAGCCAGGCTTCCAGGAAGTTGGCGCCAAAAGAGACCACCAGGTCGGCTCCGGCAATGTCGAAATAAGGGAAAACCGCCTGACCGAAGACCTGTTCGGCGGCCTTGACCAGGGTGGCGCGGCCTTCAAACATGCCCAGCGCGCCGTAGCGCAGCGGGGCAGGCGCGCCGATGGCTTCAGCCAGTTGGGTAACCAGATCGGCCAGATGGTCCTGGTTGAGGCCGAGCAAGAAAGCCACCTGACTGGGGGACCCATCCAGGGTGTCCTTCACCACCTGGAGCGCGGTGTCCCATGTCACTTCTTCCACAGCCGGGTCACCACGCTGGGGGCGCTGGACCGCGCTCTTAAAGCGATCGGGGTTATACAAACCCTGCACAGCGGTGAGGCCGCGCGAACAAAGCTTGCCGCCGTTCACCGGGTGGGCAGGGTTGCCCTCCGCCTTAATGGCCCGTCCCTCGAAGGTGCGCATGATCAGGCCGCAGCCCGCCGGGCACTCGCGGCAGGTGGTGGCATAGTAGGTGCTCAGCCCGGTCTGGTTGTATTCGGGCATGTCGTAGTAAGGGTTGCGCGTGACGTAGCGCGCGGCCGGGCCGCAGCCGGTGAGTACCGCGGCGGTGGCCCCCATGCCGGCCAGTTTCAGGAAATTGCGCCGAGAAATGATTCCACTCATAGCGATTTTGTTCCTCCCAGCGTCTGTTTAATAGTGACAAAGAGAGCAGTCAGACAGGCGCTCCCATTTTTCAGGGCCCTGCTTTTGATGGCAGTCCAGGCACCAGCCCATGTTCTGCCCACGCTGCGGCTCGGCCACGGTCATCTTGGTGAGGTCGCCGTGGCAAGTCGCGCACTCAACCCCCGCGGCCACGTGAGGGCGGTGGTTGAACTGCACGAAATCGGGCTGGATGGCTACCGGAACCCAGGGGATCGATTGGCCATTGGCCGCGTAATTGAGCAGTTTTTCGATCTCCGGGGTGCGCTTTTCCACTTGTTGGTGGCAGCCCAGGCACTTTTCGGTCGTGGGCAAGCCGGCGGTCGGTCCCCACTGCGCGCCAGGGTGGCAGTACATGCAGGGGATGCCGGACCCGACGTGGAAGTTGTGCGGGAACTGAATGGGCTGCTCAGGGACGGTCTGGGTCATATAGATGCCGCTGGCAGCCGCGCCAAGGGAGATCAACACGACCACCGCGAAGGTAATACGCACCCACGGGCGCATCCACAGCGGAAGAGGTTTGTTCATGCGCGCTCCTTTTGTTGGGCAGGTTCTCGCCCGAGATTACTTGGATTTACGGTCGCGGACGAGCCACACGACCAGGAAAATAACGCCTACCAGGAAAGCCCCCAGCAGGATGGCAAAGCCCAGGCTGGTGAACATGGCCCCCAGGGCCGTGGCAATACCGGTGACCACGTCGCTGGCCGGGCCGCCCAACGCTTCGGGTTCTTCCACTTCTTCGCCAGTCAGAGGCGGCTGAACTTCTTCAATTTCCATGCCGCTGGGCAGCGATTGCGCGTACAGCAGGATGTCGCGCCCGTTTTCCAGCGTGGAACCTATGTGAGCGCCAACAACCATATCGGTGCCGGGGGTCCCGTATTGGGTTTTGTGCAAGAAGCGCCACGGATCAAGCAGCGCCAGGGTGCCCAGGGTGGCGTCACGGCCCTCAAAGCGGAACTTGAGCAATGCGCCATCAGCCCCGTGGCAGGAGGCGCACTGCTCGTCATAGAGCTGCTTGCCCGCGTCCAGATCGCCGCCTTCCACCTTGAGGGTGATCAGGTTCACATAACCACTCTCGGCTACTTGCATGAATTCCGCCAGGTCGCTCAGGTCGTCTTCACTCAAGTAATTGGAGAAATCGTGCTGGGGATTGGTTTCACCGGTCAGTGCCGCGGTGATTTCGGCCACGCTCATTTCTTTGGCGCGGGCCAGGCCGGGGAAGCCGGTGTAATTGGATCCGCTGCCGTTGGCTCCATCCTTACCCAGGTAATCCCAGCCGTGGCATGTGACGCAGCGCCAGGTGTCTTCGCCGGAGCGGGTGTTGGTGGTTTGGGTGTCCCAAAGAGGCATGTTGCCCGAGGGAGCCGCCACATTCAAGGTGGCAAACCAGTTGTCGTAAAGCATAGCGCCGCGCACCCCGGGGGTATCCTGCGGCGGCTGGGCGGCGTGGACGGTTTGACTTGCTCCACCCGCCAGCATAAAAATTACCCCCAAGATCAGGGGGAATCCCAACCCGACCAGAAGTTTCGCTTTCATCAGCACTCTCCTCGCGCGGGACAAAAGCCCAGTTAAACAGTCCTGTTAGTGAAATTATACACGACTGCCAAAAATGCAAGGGGTAGATTAAAGGGTGATTAATGGGTGATTGTGGCGGTTGTCATTGTAGGGGCAATTCATGAATTGCCTCTACAATGACAACCCTACGCGAGTCACTCCAAATGCGTTTTGATCTTCTGGGCCAACTCGGAGGTGATGCCGGGGGCGGCGGTCAATTCTTCAATGCTGGCCTGGCGGATGGCTTCCAGAGAGCCAAAATGGGTGAGCAGCCAGCGCCGGCGAGCCGGGCCAATGCCGGGGATTTTGTCCAACACCGAGGCCATGCCAATTTTGTTGCGCTGGTTGCGGTGAGCAGTGATGGCAAAGCGGTGAGCTTCATCCCGAATGCGCTGCACCAGGAACAACCCCTGCGAATTGCGCGGGAGCATGATCGACTCCTGATGACCGGGCAGGAACAATTCTTCTTGCTGCTTGGCCAAACCGACTACAGGCACCTGGCCAAACAATCCAAACTCTTCCAGCACCTTGACGGCCCGGCCCAATTGCCCCTTGCCGCCATCCACGATCAGCAAATCGGGTAGTAAGGCGAAAGACGGGTCCAGCTTTTGGCCCGGTTCCAACTTCGCCTCCTGGGCAGCTTGCCAACGCTTGAAGCGCCGTGTGAGCGCCTCTTCCATGCTGGCGAAATCATCGGGGCCCTCGGCCCGCTGGATGTTGAAGCGCCGGTAGAGCTTCTTGCTGGGTGTGCCCTGCTCGAATACCACCATGCTGGCCACCGTGGCAGTGCCCTGGGTATTGGAAATATCGTAACACTCGATTTTGTTGGGGGTCTCTTTCAGGTTCAAAGCCTGTTGGATTTCACCTAAAGCCTGCTGCTGCTTGTTCGAGTCGGCTTCCCATTGCACGCGCAGCGAGGTGAGCGTCTCGATGGCATTCTCGGTAGCCATTTCCACCAACTCGCGGTCTTCGCCGTGGTTGGGCACCACCAACTGCACCTTTTCTCCACTGCGGCGGGTGCGCAGCCACTGCTCGATAATTTTGGCTTCTTCTACATCGTTGGGCAGGAGCACTTGCTCGGGAATATTGGCAGCATCGGCATAAAACTGCTTGATGAACTGAGCCACAATCTCGGCGTCGTTCTCATCGGAAGTGCCTTCCAAAATGAAATACTCGCGCCCAATCATCTTGCCGCTGCGGATGAAAAAAATTTGCACGCAGGCCTCGCCGTTGGTGCGGGCCATCGCAATCACGTCCGAGTCCATCTTTTCGCTGGAGATGACGCGCTGCTTTTCCACCACCCGGTCAATGGCCGCCAACTGGTCGCGGATTTGGGCGGCGCGTTCGAAGTTCAAATTTTCGGCGGCAGCATCCATCTCCTGGCGCAGGCGCAGAATGACCGGCTCGGTGCGGCCCTGTAAAAAGCTGCACAGGTCGTCAATAACGCGGCGATAATCTTCCTGGTTGATCGCCCCGATACACGGCGCGGTGCATAGTTTGATGTCGTAAAACAGGCAAGCGCGCGCATCCTGCCCGGTGATCTCGCGGTCACAGGTCAGGTAGGGAAAGATGCGGCGCATCACGTCCAAGGTTTGATGCACGGCCCAGGCGCTGGTGAAAGGGCCAAAATAGCGCGAGCCATCCTGTACCATGTTGCGGGTGATGGTCACCTTGGGGAAGGGATCGTTCCAATGCACCTTGATGTAAGGGTAGCGTTTATCGTCCTTGAGCTTGATGTTGTAGCGCGGGCGGTGCTTCTTGATGAGGTTCATCTCGAGGATGAGGGCCTCAAGCTCGGAATCGACCACGATCCATTCAATGTGGGCGATGTTCTTGACCAACTGGCGAGTTTTGAAATCATGCTCGCCGCTGAAGTAAGAGCGCACCCGGTTGCGCAGACTGATCGCTTTGCCCACATAAATAATCTCACCCAGATTGTTCTTATATATGTAACAACCTGGCCGCGAGGGCAGCGTGTCGAGAATTTGCTGGATGTGTTCGGGAGTCGATTTCATGCCTTTGTAAGGCGATTGTAATGACGGGCATGGAGAAAGTCAAGTTGCCATCCGGGCCAGGGCAGTTTAAAATGGGAGCACGCTCATGAAAAAACGGACCCTCTCCCTGACATTCACCTTTTGCGCAGCAGCCGCGCTGTTGGCTGGCTGCGTTGGGCCCGCGCCCTCGTTTACATATACTCCGCTGCCGAAACCCAGCTTCACCCCCGCGCCGCGCGTCGAACCTGCGCCCATAGAGGTCGCGAGCAACCCAACCCTACCCGCTCCCAGCCCTGAACCCACACGGGAGTCTCAGGCTCTGCCCGAAGCCGAGTTTGCCCAGCCGGCAGGCTGCCTGAGCGCCGCGGAACAGGCTGGGCTGAGCCCAGAGCAAATGCTGGCTTATGCCGATGCGCTGCTGGGTTTCTCGAGGCCGCTTTCTGAACGGCGGTTGTCGCGCGTTTGGAACGCGGCGAAGGGAATGAACATGGCGCTGGAGGCAGGTGTGTTGGCGCTGGACGTGAACGACATCCGCGACGCCTGGCGACTGCAACCTGCTCTCAATGCGTTGCATGTGGCCGGGTTTGCTGCTTTCCTGCGCGATGATGAACACGACGGGACCCACATTTTGGCTATTTCACTCAACCAGGCTCCGCCCACGGCCTGGGAAAGCTATGCCGCAGGGTACTGGAGCGAGGGAGCGCCCGCCGGCGACAGGACAATTTTGCCGGGTCTGCGCCTGACGCCCTGCGATTGGATGGTGGCTTCCGGGCAAGCTCCGGATCGGGCGGCGGGCGTGATGGAAGCCGCGGATTGGTCTCAGCCAGATCTGGCGGCGGCAGGCGCGGCTTACCTGGCCGGGACGACCGAAGCGGCCTTTGAGGTGGCCTTTGAGATCGACTGGCTGGAAAACGGCAAAACCGAGTCGCCGGTAACCATGTGCGGACCGCTGGCCTGGTCGATCTGCGCAGACGGGCGTCTCTTCCCGCCGGGTTATGGGGGGTGGATGGAAGGGCCGAAATCTTTCTGGCTGCCCAGCCCCGAAAAGAACGGACGGCCCTGGTCGCTGTTCCCACCTGATACCTATATCATTCAAAAAATCGACCAGCCCCTGGGGTCGTTTGATTTTTCGACCTATCCACTGCAACCGGCGGATATCGTTTACACCTACAGCGGTGGAGACGGATTTGATCACATCCTGGTGGTGACCGACGTGGACGAGACCGGGCGGGTGTACGCGGTGAGTAACGTGATACGCTACAAACCCGAGAAGCTGTTTACCATTGAGCATGTTCTGCTTTACGACCCCAACGATCCGCAGGCAGGCTTCTTTCATAATGAATGGTGCAACGACCTGGCCAATGGTCGCACCGGGCACAAGGGTTTCGAGGTGCTGCGCTGGAACTGGCGAGCCAAGGACATCACCGGGCAGGCTGCGAGCGACACGGTACGGGCGGGAGATACCTTGCCGCTCATCGCGGCGCGCTGGCATACCCTCCCAGAGGCGATCCTGCAAGCCAACGGGCTGGAGCAGGGAGCGCAGTTGTTGGTGGGGCAGGAATTGGTGATTCCGGCGATGCCGTAGGGTCTTTCTTCCAAGCGCATCTTCCCACAGCCCCGCTTTTATGCTATCATAGACGCATGCACGCGACGAATATGATGGGCAGCATGATGATGCGCGGAAAAATCATCTTTCCGCTCTGTCTGGCTGCCTGAACTTGTCCCGAACCCTTCAGCCCGGCAAGCGGCCCGCCTGCCGGGTTTTTTGTTGGAATTTTCTTTGCTCGCGAGGTGACCCATGACCAAACCCGTTTTGATTGCTGTAGCCTGGCCTTACGCCAATGCTGAAATTCACGTCGGCAACCTGACCGGCTCGTACCTGCCGGCGGATATCGCGGCGCGCTACCACCGCTTGAAGGGCAACCGGGTCTTGATGGTCTCGGGCTCAGACGCACACGGCACGCCCATCACGGTGCGGGCCGACGCCGAAAACGTTCCCGCCGAAACCATCTACAAGCGCTTCCACGAGGGTTTCCTCGATCTATACCAGCAGCTTGGCATCACCTACGACCTATTCACCTCGACACACACCGACAATCACTTCCGTGTGTCGCAGGCTATCTTCCTATCGCTGCTGGAAAACGGATTCCTCTACACGGCTACCGAAAAGCAGTGGTTCGCGCCTTCGCAAAACCGCTTCTTGCCCGATCGTTACGTGGAAGGCACTTGCTACATCTGCGGCTTCACCGGCGCGCGCTCCGACCAGTGCGACAAGTGCGGCAACCTGCTGGACCCCTCCCTGCTGCTCGATCCGCGCTCGAAAATCGACGGCTCGACGCCCGAACTGCGCGAGACCGAACATCACTATCTGGATTTGGGCAAGCTGCAGGAAGACGTGGTGGAATTCCTCAAGACTCGCGAATCCTACTGGCGGCCCAATGTGCTGCGCCAGTCGCTGGGGCAAATCTTGGCCAACGGGCTGCGCGGGCGGCCCATCACCCGCGACCTGGACTGGGGCATTCCACTGCCGCTGGAAGGGCGCGACACCAAGCGCCTGTATGTGTGGTTCGAGGCCGTTATCGGCTACCTCTCGGCATCCATCGAATGGTCCAAGCTCACCGGCCAGCCGGATGCCTGGCGCGATTGGTGGGAAAACCCCGAAGCGCAAACTTTCTACTTCATCGGCAAAGACAACATCCCCTTCCATGCCGTCATCTGGCCCGCCCAGCTCATCGGCACGGGCACGCAGTTCAACAAGCACTTCGGCACAGCCGAAAGCGGCAAACCGTTAACGCTGCCTTACGATGTTCCGGCCAACGAGTTCATGAACCTGGAAGGCGAAAAGATCTCCGGCAGCCGCAACTGGGCTGTGTGGGGCCGCGATTTCCTCACCCGCTACGATCCCGACCCGCTGCGCTATTACTTGACGACGAACATGCCGGAAACGCGCGACGCGGATTGGGATTGGGAAGATTTCTACAAACGCAACAATGATGAACTGGTGGCAACCTGGGGCAACCTGGCCAACCGGGTGTTGTCCTTCACTGTAAAGCAATTCGAAGGCCAGGTTCCGGAACCCGGTCCGCTGACCAGCCTGGACGAGGAATTGATCAAGGCGGTGGAAACCGGCTTTGAAACCGTAGCCGCCGAGTTGGAAGCCGTGCGCCTGCGCAGCGCCCTGGGCGAAGCTATGCGCCTGGCCTCCGAGGTCAACCGCTACCTGGACCAGACCGCCCCGTGGAAAGAGGTCAAGGTTGACCGGGCCGCGGCGGCGCGCAGTGTCTATACAGCCCTGCGCTGCATCGACTCGCTTTCCATCCTGCTGGCGCCGTTCCTGCCACATACCAGCGAAAAATTGCACGGCTACTTCGGTTATACGCAACCCCTGTTTGGCGGCCAGCATGTGGAAACCGTCTCCGACTCGCTGGGTGAGCATACCGCTTTACGCTACAACCCCGCCCCGGAAGGCATTCGCTGGGTTCCCAGCCAGTTGCAGCCCGGGCAGTCCCTGCAGCAGCCCCTGCCGCTGTTCAAAAAGCTCGACCCGTCGATCATCGAAGAAGAGCGGGCGAAGTTAGGCAAAGGGTAAGAAGCTGTAAGCCATAAGCCGTCAGCTATTAGCCAGAGATCGGCGCAATTTCCGGTCCGCTAACCGTTGTCCGCTGCGGAGGTTTGTAACATGACCAGCCGCTTGATGAACCGTGGAATCCGAGAGCCCATCGAACAAAAAGTCTCGGAATACTATGGAGATACCTGGCGAGTTCACACCTGCCAGAACCTCAATGATTTAGCCTCGCACCACTGCGCGCTACTTTCAGATGGCGCACATACGGTCTTCGCTAAATTAAGTGAAGCGGCGAACGGACTGGATCAATTCGAGGTGGAGTTGGCCGGGCTGCGCTTCCTGGCAAGAACCGCCGGCGTGTTAATCCCCGCGCCTATCGGCAGTGTACCTGTGGAGGGCGGAGTGGTCCTGGTGTTGGAGGCAGCCAAGGAAGTTGAGCGGACCCCGCTCCGTTGGCGGCAGATGGGGCAAACCCTGGCTCAAATTCACCAAATCAAAGGCGAGGTTTTCGGCTTTCCAACCCAGGGCTACTTTGGACCTTTATACCAGGACAACCGGCCCGCGGATGGTTGGCTGGAATTTTACACCGAGCGCCGCCTGTGGCCTCGGTTCATGGGCGCAATCGACTCAGGGCATCTGCCCACGGATGTAATTCGACAGGTGGAAAAACTGATCCACCGGTTGCCCCGACTGGATCTGCCCCAAGCAGCGCCTTGCCTGTTGCACGGAGACGCCCAGCAGAACAATTACATCAGCACCACGCAAGGCGCAATGGTCATCGACCCGGCAATTTATTATGGAAATCCAGAGATCGACCTGGCCTATATCGACTACTTCCAGCCTGTGCCAGAGGACTTTCTGAATGGATACAAGGAAATCTTGCCCATTGATTCGGGATTTCCCGAACGACGAGACCTGTGGCGTGTATCAGCATACCTGGCAGCCGTGGAAGTAGAAGGCTCTATCCACCTGGAGAAGCTCTGTCAGGCCGTTGAAAAATACCTCTAGCTATCCGGGCGGGTCGTTGCGGTAGTCGCGCAGTTCTTTGGTGTCGCCCCACTTGATCTGGTTGCGGTTGAGCAGGTCAATCAAGGAGCGGCGGCTGAACAAGTGACGGTGAACTTGCGGTCCGCGGCATGCGGCCTGGTAAACCATCTCGGCAATGGTATAGGCTGCCTCAGGCCTGCCTAACGCGGCAGCATTGCGTGCCCGCTCGAGCAGCAAAGCTTGCCCGTTCATCATCCAGTGGCTCATCGTTTCGAGCACTTCAATGTCGCTGCGAGCCAGATCACCCGCTTCGCCGCTGACCACATAATCGGCATTCCCGGTTTCTTGCCCGGCGATGACATCAATGAGCATCATCGGGCAGCCCGCCGCCAGCGCCTCGGTTACCACCAGCCCGCCCGCTTTGGAAACCACGCAGTCGGCGGCGCGCATGAATTGGGGAACGTTGGGCACATACTCGTACAGGTGCATGGGAACATGCCACTCCATTTGGCGTAGTTCCTCATAGAGGTCATGGTCTTTGCCTGCTACCACCACCAGTTGCAATGGGCTGCCGAAGTGATTGAGTACATTGAGCGTATCCAGAAGGCGATCGACACGGCGGCTGCCCACCGCCAGCACGGTCACCAGATCATCGCGCCAGCCCAACTCCTGTCGAATTTGGGCCCGCGGGCGTTTATCCTGAAAAGCGGTGGGGTTCACCGGGATGCCGGTCACAACCACCTGGTCAGCGGTCAAACCGTGATACAGAGCCTGGGCCGCAACGGCCTGGGTGGGCACGCAGCAAACCTCAACCGTGCGCATGAACCACAACCGATGCACGGCAGCCAGGTCGGTGACCACGGTGATCAAGGGAATTTCCTGCCCGCGTAAAGTAAAAACCGCCTCCAGAGAGGCCTGGTAGAGCGGGTAAGTGGTGACAATGGCGTCAGGGCGATAGTTACGCACAAGGTCGAGCATGACCTCGAACAGCAGCACCGTGAGGGCCGACTCAATGATAGCGCTGCTGATCGTAGTATCGCTGGCGTCATAACCAAAGCGGTACAACTCGGGCACACTACGCACGAGGCGGTCGTAGTCATACTGCCCTTCCCGTAAAAGAATCGGGGCGCGCCTATCATCCAATGGATTGACCACATCGATCTGGCAGAGATCGCCGTATTTTCCTTCCAACCCGGCGACTACCGCCCTGGCCGCGCTGCGGTGACCAAACCCCGCATCCGCGGTGAGTATCAAAATCCGTTTCTTGGGTTCGTTCATGCGGAAGTTCTCCTGGGGGGGCGCAGCCGCCAGCCGCTCCCCGGGTGATACGTCAGGCGAAACACCTGACCACCGGAAACCATGACCAGCATGTGCGCGCCGCTTTCATCCTGCCAGACGCGCCCCAGCGACTCGACCAGATAGGTCTGACCCTGCCAGGCAAAACGCTGCGGGAAGATTTTCCCGTCCGAAGTCCAACGCGCAATCACCTCGTCAGGGATGTGTTCCATTCTCTTATCTTACTCCTTGGGCAAACCATTGCGCAAGTAATCCAGGAGCAAGCGCAGCGCTTGCTGGGCGGAATACTGCTTGTTTGCGCGCCGGTCGCCGTCCCACACAAAACGCCAGGCCCGGTCGCCATCGGGAGCGCTCAGGCCAATCCACACCAGACCAACGGGTTTCTCGGGCATACCGCCGCCCGGCCCGGCGATGCCAGAAACGGAGAGGGATACCAGTGTATCCAAAGGGTACTCCTCCGCCAACGCCATCCGCGCCCCGCGAGCCATTTCGATAACCGTTTCGCGGCTGACCGCGCCATACTGGGCCAGCAGGCCCGGCGGCACACCCAGCAGGCGCATCTTGGCTTCGTACGCATAAGCCACAATGCCGCAGATAAAGTAATCCGATGAGCCAGGCACATCGGTGAGCATATCGCCGATCAGCCCGCCCGTGCAGGATTCGGCTGTGATCAATTTCAGGCCGCGTTTGTTCAGCGCGGCCCCTACGGTTATTGCAAGGTTGTCATCCATGCGTTGAGTTTAATCCAAAACAGGCCGGATGACCATAGAGAAAACGGAGGTTCCCGACCATGAGGAGTGCGCGAGGCGTGAAGCACCTCG
>CAYOHX010000127.1:0-15562 GCA_964403875.1 uncultured Anaerolinea sp.
ACCCCCACAGCCACCCCCATTCCATTCGCCCCGCTTGCCCTGACCATCGGCAAAGAAGGCGTGTGCGGAGGCTGCTTTGAAGATCTGCGCAGCGTGGCCCAGGCCCCCAATGGGTCCATCTTCGCCACCGATTACGAGGGCGGGCGCATCCAGGTTTTTGACGCGCAGGGCAACTTCGTCACCCAGTGGAACATGCAAACCCAAGGATATGTTACCTCTCTGGCTGTTAGCCAGGATGGCAGCCTGTTCATCACCCAATCCGGCAGCCTGCTGCGATATCAGCCTGATGGCACATTCGTCGAGGAATGGCTGGTCGAGGGCGGGGATGGCTTCGATGACGCCTGGCCGTTGGCCAATGGCGGCCTGGTCGCCTTCCGCTACACGGTTTGGGGTGACGATCTGGCGGTCTTCGACAGACAAGGTAACCAGACTCTCTACATCTCAGAAGCGATCAGCGGTCAAACCGGCGATTCGGAACTGCGCGGACGCGTGGCTGCCGACGGCCTGGGCAACCTCTACACGCTGGGAACCTTCAACGACCTGGTCTTGATCTACGATGCCCAGGGCAAGTATGTCAACCGCTTTGGCGGTGATGGCGACCTGGAAGGCCAGCTCCGCGCTGCCGAAGATGTGGCCGTGGATCAGCAAGGCCGTATCTACGTCAGCGACATCAAAGGTATCCAGGTCTACGATTCCACTGGGCGGTACCAGGCTCTGATCTCCGACCAGGGCATGAACATTTTTGGCCTATATATCAACAGCCAGAACCAGCTTCTGGCCGCTGCCCGTACCGCCATTCTGGTCTTCGACCTGCCCGATTAACCTGCTCCGCTCCTCACCCCCTCTCAGGGGGAGAGCCGGGGTGAGGGCGAATCCATAAAATACCTGGCCAGCTCGGCATCCAACTGCCAGCCGTCACTGCCCACCTCGAGCGTCCACCACGCCGACACGGCGCAGTATACCCCCGCCCAGGCTCGCATGCGCTGGATGTCAAAGCCCAACAATTCATGAAAGATCGCCAGCCGCCGTCCGAGCTTTCTCTGCATAGCAGCATCCACCGGTGGATTCAAGTACGGGTTTCGCAGCATGGCCCCCACGTCAATCTCCCGTTCGCCCACAAGCCCAAACGGGTCAATGGCCCGCCATCCCAAAGGGTCATCCGCCACCGAAAGTACATTCTCGTGGTGCAGGTCGCCGTGCAACAGGACCTGTTCGCCCGAAGATGCCAGCAGATCCGTTAACATCTCCTCCGCCCAATCCACCACGCGCCAGGACAACGGGCATTCTCTGCCCGCGAACCTCTTTCGAATCCGCCGGAAGTTCCTCCCCCAATCGGCAAAGGTTTTAAAACCCGGATTGTCCGCTACCGGCGCCCACATGGCTTGCAACACACGGGCAATGATGCGCGTGGCCTCGTCATCATCGCTCACTTCCTCCGCAAGAGTCTGACCAGGGCGCAGCCGCTCCAGCAGCATCGCCCCGCCGCGGGCATTCCCCCGCAGCATCCGCACCATGCCGTGCCCATTGAAAAAGCGCAAAGCCTTCACTTGCTGGGTGAAGTCCACGCAAGGTACCCCCAGTTTCAACACCGCCTCGCGTCCATCCGCCATCATCGCCGGAGCGCAATAGCTATAACTCAATGCAAAAGGCTCGCCCGTCTGCACTTTCCAGCGCTCCTCGTACTTCCGGATGCGCTCGGGCAACCCCTCCAGCCATGCGGCGCCTCTGCCCGGGTACGATTCCGTAATATTCCTCCGAAACACTTCCGGCAGCTCCATCGTCATGCCCTAGCACTTTTCTAAAATCGCAACGTAATTCGAGCCCTCACTGTCCAAAATCTCGTGGATTCGCCAGCCGGTCCCCTGGACAAGTTCGGCCATCTCTTCCTTCGAAACCATCAAGTAATCGAACCAGGTGGAGATCGAAGTCAAATAGCGCACGCGAATGCGCAGTTGCCCCGACATGCGCCCGCGCTGTCGATTATACGCGTGGTATGCCAGGTGATAAGCCGCCTCCGTGCCGTAAGGGTTATTGGTCTCAGCGATGATGCGCGCTTCGGGAGTGGTCATGCGGTGCATCTTGCGCAGCAGCCAACGTGCCCGCTGGAAGCTGCCCATCAGCCCCCAATTATTGCCAAGCATCACAATGTTGGCAAACATCCCTAACTGCGAACCAATTTGAGTCACCGAAAGCAGGCGGGCATCCTTTACCCCCCGCATTCGACACACTTCCACCGCGAGCGGCGAGTTGTCGATGCCCACGACCTCGAAACCTTGCGATTGCAGATAGAGGCCCAGGCGTCCTGCCCCGCAACCCACATCTAAAACTCGGCCCGGCACAAGTCGCGTCATGGCCTGTTGTTCATGCGCGCGCCATTCCTCATAAGGCGCAAAGTACGTCGGCGGCCCCATGCGTGACGCGCCAATGAAACCGTCCTCGCGCTCCACCACCTCGTTGGCCTCCCCTCTCAAAAGGTAGTCCATCAACATGCGACCAAAAGCATCCCGATTCGCCCCATCCAATGCCGCCGGCTTGCTCATGTTCCCTCCTACTGAGAATAGTACAGCTACTCACCAGGATTGGAGAACTTTCACCGCTGCCGTGAGTAGTTTCTGTAGGGCTACAGAATAGGTTGAAAAACCATTGCGCGCTTCTAATTCGGGCTAAAAGAACAAGCCGCGAGTTCCCCGGGTTAGGGCCATGTAATTACTGAACGTCAGATAAGCACCCAGGATCGCGCCCCAGATCCAACCCAGGTACAAGGACGCCGCGATCACCAGCACGCCAACACCGATTGAAATTTTCAACGGTGTGCTCTCGTCATACGGGTTCCTCAACCACAGCCACAGATGCCGCATCACGTTCCCGCCATCCAACGGCAAGATGGGCAGCAAGTTGAAAATTCCCCAGCCAATGTTCACCCACATCAGCAAGCTGACAAACACCCGCACATAGATGGGAGCGCCCGGCGGCAGCAGCAAGGAAAGCCCGTAGACGATCCCACCGAGAAGAAACCCCGCCAACGGCCCCGCCAGGTTGAGCAAAATCTCCTGACCGTGAGTCAGCAGCGTATTCCGGGCGCTCATGGTCGCCCCACCCATAGAACGTAATTCGATCCAGGGATAGCGTCCGTATCGCGCCATCAAAACTGCGTGTCCCAACTCGTGCAGTAGTACCGAGCCGAACACCACCACCACCCACATTACGATATAAAGCGGGTTGCGCAAACTCATCCCTAACAGCAGGGCAATGATCCAGAAAGAAAAATGCACCTGTACCGGGAAACCAAAAATTCGAAATTTTAGCGGTTGAGTCAAGTTCATGCCCCCATTGTAACAAACATTATCCCGGAAAATTATTATACAATCATAAGAAATTGATCGTTTTCGAGGTGCTCCCATGACCGAAATTATCCAACGCTTCCCTTTCGCGCATACATTCTCCATCGTTGCCCGCGACCCCGCCAGCGGCGAGATGGGCGTCGCCGTGCAATCCCACTGGTTCTCTGTCGGCTCCATCGTCCCCTGGGCCGCCGCCGGGGTGGGAGCCATCGCCACCCAATCGATGGTCAACCCCTCCTACGGCTCCCTGGGGCTCGAACTGCTTCGCGGCGGCCTGACTGCTCAGGAGACCCTCACCGCGCTCCTGACGACTGATACTGGCCGCGACCTGCGCCAGGTAGCCATCGTCGACTCCGCCGGGCGAGTTGCCGCCCATACCGGCGCGCGCTGCATCGCCTCTGCTGGGCACCTCACCGGCGAAGGCTTCTCCGTTCAGGCCAATATGATGGCCAATAACACCATTTGGCTCGCCATGCGCACCGCCTTCCTGGCAGCAAAAGGCAGCCTGCCCCAACGCCTGTTGGCTGCTTTGATTGCCGCCCAGGCTGCCGGCGGCGACATTCGCGGACAACAATCCGCCGCCATTCTGGTGGTCAAACCCGCATCCACCGGCCAGCCCTGGGCCGACAAACTCATGGATCTGCGTGTCGAGGACCACCCTCGACCCCTGGAAGAACTACGCCGCCTCATGCGCCTCCACCAGGCCTATGACCTGATGAACGCCGGAGATGATCACCTGAGCGCCAATCGCATCGACCAGGCCCTCGAATCGTATCGCGCTGCCGCGGAACTGGCCCCCGACATGCTGGAAATGCCTTTCTGGCACGCCTCCACCCTGGCCGACCTGGGCCGCATAGACGAAGCCCTGCCCATCTTCCAACGAGTCTTCGCCGCCCAACCCCAGTGGCGCGAGTTGTTCAGCCGGTTGGGATCGGTGGGTTTGAGCAAGGTGAGCATTGGCGACCGGTACAAGATCATGAGTCTGAAGTAAGTGGGGCGAAATGAAACTCGTACCACACAGTGAAGAATGGTACGCCTGGTTAGCCAAGAAACAAAAGGGCTATTATTACCCAGGGCATCATGCTCTCCCACCCTGGCACGGAGAAGACAACTTCCTAACCCTGGTCATGGATCACCTCAAGCCCGATATGGATGTGCTGGAAGTAGGCTGCGCCCAAGGCGAACTGGCCTTGACCATAGCTCCCCATGTCCGGTCGGTGCTGGCCTATGACGCAACCGAGGATTACATCCACCTGGCCCGCCAGGCAGCCGTGGAACGAGGCGTTACCAACGTCCATTTTGTGCTCCACAATGCCCGAGCCAGTTTCAACAACGGAAAAGTGCGTCTCCCAGCCGCCGATCAATCCATCGATCTGATCGTGAACAGTAAAGGCCCGTGGCATTCTGTATTAGATGCGCCTCGCGTTTGCCGTCCCGGCGCGGTGATGTTGATCCTCATTGCAACGGGTGGAGCGCCTGCCGGCTGCCTTCCACCGCCCTGGAACGACCTTCTGCCCGAACCCCTACGCACACCTGTCCCGCCAGATCATAACCCGGGATGGGCTTATAAAACGATGACAGCAAACCTGACCGAGGCGGGACTCAAATTGCACTCCTGGTGGGATTTTGACGTGCCCGAGTACTGCCCTGACACCCAAACACTATATTCTTGGATCTCGTGGCCGTTTATGGCAGACGAAATCCCCTCCTACCAGGAAATAGCCCCGGTTCTCGAGAAAATCTTTCAAGAATTCGCCGGAAAGGAAGGTCTGGAAAACCGCTGGCGGCGTTCAATTTGCAAAGTGGTAATTCCCAACTGACGCTTTCACATCATCTTTCTACTCACCTAACCCGCCGGTTTCGATTTTGGGGGTTATTTTAAGATTATTGGTATGAATGAATGATATGTGCGAGGAACATCCGCAGCAGCATCACGTAAAGCCTGCGGTACGGCCCCCAACGATACCAACCTGGTTCGATCAGCACCACTAATCGGAAGATCGTTGGATCCCGAATAAGTAACAACAAAACTAGCCAATGCGCCGCCCCAAAATGTTTTTAATCTCAATAAGTGTAATGCGCCCGGAACCATCTTTGCCGATGGAATATCTGCGGTTCGTAATCCATCGTGCACATAGCTGATTTCTACGTTATCGAGATACAACCAACTTGTACCAAAGAGACCTTCTGAAACAAGGTAGTAAGCCCGATGATAGTAATTATTTCCTAATGGCAATCGAATCTCGGTGGTACGGTCGACTTGCCCAGTTGGAGCCATTTCCAGGTAAATCATTTTTTCAGCGTCAGGATAACGAAAATCATGGAAGAAAATAGTTGGAGGTTCTAACTCCAAAGCTTCAGCTATGTTGTTTAAGACACTTTCAAGTGTAAATAGACCTCCCGGTTCACGCGGAGTAATAAGAGTTGAAGGCATATTGGAGGGATAATAAGCGACCGCCCACCCATCATTATGGACTAAAACCTTTACGTCCATCTGTGAGTAGCTTTCCCATCCAGGCGACCGCACCATTCCCAACAGGTAATTTCCATTATTGGAAGTTATGATACGAAATTGGTTGGTTAATAAGTTGCTTTCAAGATTGACTGGGCCATCGAATTGAAAATAAGCAGCGATCCCAGCTTCATCATCAAGAAAAGTCTTCGGCGCCACAGGAGCTGGTTGAAAAATCACGAAAAACCACACAGTGAGAGCCAAGAGAGGAATATTATGTGACATCTTTGATCAAAACCTCTTTAATCAACCGGGGGTTTTAAAGGAAAACCCCTCTTCCGAGGGGTTTAGGCTGGGGGCAACAGATTCGAACTGCTACTAACTGATCCAGAGTCAGTCGTCCTGCCGTTAGACGAGCCCCCAGTGTCATACTCTCTGGACGAAGGCTATTCTACCATGCTTACCCACCCTCGTCCAGAGATTTTCTCATTCCATTTTTTCCAAAACGGCAATTGCCGCGCGCAGCCGCTCCAGGCACTTCTCCCGGCCAATCACTTCCATGCTCTCAAACAGCGGCGGGCTCACCTTCAACCCCGTAATCGCCACGCGCAGAATGCCAAACACTTGCCCAGCGCTCCAGCCCAACGTCTCTACCAGCGCCCGCATCGGCGGTTCCATCAGCGCTGGCGTCCATGCCTCAACCCCCACCAACACCTCCAGGCTGCGCCGGGCCGCCATCCTCGACTCCGCGGTTGTCAGCCCCTTGGCCACCAGTTCGGCCGGATCCGGCGAAACTTCGGCGTTGAACAAGAACCCGGCCAATTCCGGACCCTCATCCAATGTGGTCATGCGCTGCTGGATCAGCGGCGTGATCTTCAACATCATCTCTTCGCTCGGTCGGTAGCCTGCCTTTTCGAAGAAAGGTCTCAATCGAGCCGCCAGGTCTGGCACGCTCAGGTTACGGATATGCAACCCGTTGAAATGATCAAACTTGGCAAAATTGATCGCCGCCGGAGAAGGATTCAATCGCTCCAGGCTGAAAACCTCGACCAAATCCTCCAACGTAAAGAATTCCGTGTGATCATCCAGGCTCCAACCCATCAGCGCCGTCCAATTCACCACCCCTTCCGGCAGATAGCCCAAATCTTGCAAATCCTTGACGAAAATCGAATACCCGTCCTTAAGCAAATCCGCCGACTCGCGCTTGCTCATTTTGCCCTTTCCGCTCGGCTTGAGGAACACCGACAAATGCACCCACACCGGTTCGGGCCAGCCAAACGACCGGATGATTCGCGCGTGCAGCGGCAAGCTCGGCAGCCACTCCGCCCCCCGGATCACGTGAGTGATCTTCATATCGAAGTCATCCGCCATCGCCGCCAGGTGATAGGTAGCCAGACCGTCCGACTTGACCAACACCGTGTCATCCAGCACCTCGTTCTCCACCGTGATCGCGCCGCGCAGCAGGTCCGTCACCGTGGTTTTCCCTTCGCGAGGCATCTTAAAGCGCACCACGTGCCGTTCTCCCGCCGCAACGCGCCCAGCCGCCTCAGCCGGATCTAACCGCCGGCACAAACCATCATAGCGCACCGGCTCCTTGTTCTTCTGTTGCATCTGCCGTACGCGCTCCAGGCGCTCCGGGGCACAAAAACAATAATAGGCGTGCCCCATTTCCACCAACTGCCTGGCGTATTCCTGGTGCCGCTCTTTGCGCTCGGTCTGCCGGTATGGCCCATACGGTCCGCCCACATCCGGCCCCTCATCCCAGGTGATCCCCAACCAATGCAGACCGTCGATCAACTCCTGTTCGGCGCTGGGCACATATCGCTTCTGGTCGGTATCCTCGATTCGCAAAATAAATTGCCCGCCAGTCTTGCGAGCAATCAAATAATCATACAACGCCGTCCGCCCACTCCCAAGGTGCATTCGACCCGTAGGAGATGGCGCAAATCGCACTCGAACAGGGGTGCTTGAGTCTGCCATGTCTGCTCCGTTCAAAAATCTAAAGATTTATGGCGGAGAATCACGCTCTCCACCAAGCCAATCCCAACCGATAACGAGACCAACGAGCTTCCGCCATAACTGATGAACGGTAATGTCAATCCCGTTACAGGTATGACGTTCAGGTTCACCCCAATATTAACGGCCATCTGGAAAAACAACAGCACGCCAAATCCATACGCAATCAACGAACCAAATGGGTCGGCTGCCTTGGCTGCCGCCCTAAAGCAGCGCAGCGCCACAAAAAACAGCAGCGCAATGATCAGCACCGTGCCCACAAAGCCAAACTCCGCCGCCATGGCCGAGAAGATAAAGTCGGTGTGGCGAACCTTCAAAAAGCGGAGCTGCACCTGGGTGCTCGTGCCATACCCCTGTCCAAACAGCCCACCCGATCCAATCGTCACCAAGGCTTGCTCCACGTTGTACGAGTTCCCATGCCGCGCATTTGGATCGGGGAACAGGAAGTTCATCACCCGCGCAATCTGGTAATCTTGAATGAACGGGATTTCGACACCCAAGACCATGAGCCCAATGAACAAGACGAGCCCCAAAATTCCAACCAGCGCGAAAATGCCCAGGTATTTGACCGGCAGCCCACTCACCCACATCATCGAAAACCACAGCACAAAGATCACAATGGACGTGCTCAAGTTCGGCTGGAGCAAAATCCAGATCACCACCCCAAAAGTCACCAGGAAGCTCATCACCACCCAGCGAAAATTGCGGGGCTTGTTCTTGTTCCGCGCGAAGTAATCCGCCAAAACGATGATGACGATGATCTTCGCCAGCTCTGAAGGCTGGATCAAGATCAATCCCGTGTCCAGCCAGCGCGCCGAGCCAAATTTTGCTTCGCCGTAAACATAAATCACCAACAAGGCCAGGATGGCCACAATATACATCAGCCGCGAAAGGGCCGACCAATAACGGTAGTCGATCATCGTCAGGACGATGATAACCACAAAGCTGATGCCCACAAAGATCGCCTGCCGCTCCACCAGGCCCGACAGCACTTCGTTGCCGGCAATCGCCGAGCGGACCATTGCCACCCCGAAAATGGATAGAACAATGACCGCGCCCAACAGCCAAAAATCAAAATTCTTCCAGCTCTGACTCTGCACTGCTCCTCTTACGAGCTTCGCCGGCGCGTGGCGGGCCGCAGCGGAATATCCGCCAACAGCCGGTGCTCGCGCCCTTCCTGCGCCATGGTGATGTTCACCCCCGCGGTGTCAATGGTGATATATCGCGCAATGACCGCGATCAATTCGTTTTTCAGATCTTCCATTTGCGCCGGCGTTAGATCGGTGCGATCGTTGATCAACACCAATTTCAGGCGGTCTTTTGCCTGATCCGCGCTGGAGGCCTTTGTTCCAAATAAGCGATCAAGCCAACCTGCCATGTTAACCTCCGGAGCGCATCATCCGGGCAATCTTCTGGAAGAGTCCTTGCTTATCCTCCAGGTTCATGAACGGCACTTTCTCGCCGCTCAACCGCCGGGCAATGTTATTATAGGCTTCGCCCGCGCGCGTCTTCCCATCCAACGCCACCGGCGTGCCGCGATTGGTGCTAATCACCACATTCTCGTCCTCCGGAACAATACCGATCAACTCAATCGCCAGCAGATCCAAAATATCATCCGCCGAAAGCATATCCCCACGTTTGACCAGAGTGGGATTGAGCCGGTTGAGGATCAACCGGGCGGGGCCTTTTTCTTCCGCCTCGATCAAGCCAATGATCCGGTCAGCGTCACGCACCGCCGAAACCTCGGGGTTGGTCACCACCACCACCACGTCCGCCGGGGCGATCGAGTTGCGGAACCCGCGCTCGATTCCCGCCGGCGAGTCGATCAGAATCCAATCAAACTCGCTGCGCAAATCGTCACAAAGGCGAACCATGTCGCTTGGCGAAACCGCGCTCTTATCCCGCGTCTGCGCCGCCGGGATCAAGTACAACTCTGGCAGCCGTTTATCCCGGATCATCGCCTGGCGCAGACGGCAGCGTCCTTCTACAATATCTACCAGATCGTAGACGATCCGGTTTTCCAGCCCCAACACCACATCCAAATTCCGCAAACCAATATCTCCGTCGATACAAACCACCTTTTTGCCCCCAACGGCAAGGGCCACCGCAAGGTTGGCTGTGGTGGTTGTTTTTCCAACGCCACCTTTCCCGGATGTAACCGTGACGACTGTAGCTGCCATGTATTTGTAGTTCTCCCTCTAAATTATTTCTTTGCTTTCCAAATTTCAGCCACCAGGCGGCCTTCCTTGATCCAACACATCTCAGGTTCGAGTTTTCCCCGGCGCTGAGCAGCTTCTCGTGTAAACCCCGCGATGCGTAGTTGCATGGGGTCCATCTCCAACGCGCACACCACCGCGCTTTCGTCCCCTTCCACGCCCGCGTGTACGGTCCCCTTCAACTTACCCCACACCACAATACTGCCCCCTGCCAACACCTCGCCGCCAGGGTTCACGTCTCCCAAAACCACGATATGCCCCTTGTGCGACACCTTGAAACCCGAGCGCACCGTGCGGTGCACAAACAAAGCCTGGTCGCCAGAAATATTCGTGTCCAGCGAGCGAATGGCCCGTTCGGGGCGCGGACTGGAAAGCCGAGTGGCCAACCCCAACACCTGGGCGGTCTGCTCAGTGACCGGGGAATTGCTCAACACCGCCCACAACGAAATGCTCCGCTCCGAAAGCTTGTCGCGCAGCGCGCCCAAATCCACCGCGTGCAAAATGTGATTCCCCACATCCAACGTCACTCGCGCGCCCTTCAAAAACGCCTCGCGTTCCGCCACGGTTTGCAGCAGCACGGCCTCCACTTCCGCCCATTCCCCTTCCCCCAGGGTAATGAGCAGGCCGTCTTTCACTCCTTTGATGTTGATCGTGGAACGCTTATCGGTCAGCATACACTACTCGGTTTTTCCTGCCCGGGATCTATTGCCCACGGGCCGCATCAATGGCCTTGAGTTCGAAATATCCTTCCATTACCGTGCGGACGATCGGACCAGCTACGCTCGCCCCTTCGCCACCATTATACACGAAAGCAACCACCGCGATCTCGGGATCATCAAAGGGCGCATACCCAAAATACCACGAATGCGTGGGCCAACTTCCGCGCACGCACAGGCCGCGCTGCTGAGCCCGGTCATCGCAGTATTCCGCCGTGCCGGTCTTGCCCGCCGAGCCAATGGTCATGCCATCGAATGTGTTCTTTGCCGTTCCTTCCGTCACCACCAACCGCATGGCTTCTTTGGCTTTCTCAACCACCCAAGGCTCGATCGTTTTCATTTCACCGGTCAACAGGTTGTTTTCGTCGTAAACATGGATCACCGGGTCCTTGGTGACGTCCCACTTCAAGCGCGGCGCAAAAGGCCGAACCACCTCGCCCTCGGCGTTATACACTTCGCGGATGAGCGTTGGCTGCATGAATGCGCCATTGTTAGCCAGAATCGACGCCGAGAGCAATACTTGCAGCGGGGTTGACAAGATGTAACCCTGCCCCATCGACGCGATGTAGGTGTCGCCGGTCGTCCAGGTCTCGCCTAAATTAACACGCTTCCAGTCCGGATCAGGGATCAGTCCATCTTCTTCGCCCGGCAGCTCAATTCCACTGCGCAATCCATATCCCAACGCGCGCGAATATTCGCCCAACCGCCAGATATTCAGACCGGTTTCCACCTCGCCGGCAAACCCACCGCCGATTTTGTAGAAATACACATCGCATGACAACATCACCCCCCTCAGCCAATCCACGTCGCCGTGCCCGTTTTCATCGTAGCACACGTACTCGATGGGCCGTCCAGGGTCGTTCACCAGGCCTTTCTGGATCACGGTGATCTTGCCGGGGTCGGTCAAAATCTGGTCCGCCGTCACCACCCCCTCGTTCAACGCCCCCACCGCGGTCGGCATTTTATACACCGATCCGGGCGGATGCTCGGCGGAAATGGCGTGATTGAACAGAGGCCTGAAAGGGTCTTCTTGAAGCTGCTGATAATAATCGTATGGGATGATGCGCGTCATGCGGTCGTTCTCATAGGTGGGGTAAGAAATCATCGCCAAAATCTCACCCGTCTTCGGGTTCATGGCAATAACCACCCCGTTCCGCGACCGTTCTTCGTTCAGATAGGTATTCCAGAAGTTGATCGTCCCAACCAACGACTCTTGGGCAATGGCTTGCAGACGTGTGTCAATCGTCAGGCTAATGTTGTTCCCTGGCACCGCATCCACCGGCGTTTCCAGGTTACGAATCTCCTTGCCCGAAACGTCCACCTCCACCACCCGCAAGCCGTTCTTGCCTCCCAAAATATCTTGCTGGGTGGCCTCAATTCCGGCGTAGCCAATCTTGTCACGATCGGCAACAAATCCCTTCGAAACGTAATAATCTTCCAGGGTAGCAGGGATGGAGCCCAAAAAGCCAATCACCGTGGCTGTGAGCGAGCCGGTGGGATAATCGCGGACCGACTCCACCTCAATGCTCACGCCCGGCAAATCGGCTGACATCGCCCGAATGGTCATGGCGGTTTCTTCATCGATGCCGCACTTGATGTTGACCGGATCATAAGGCGCGTTGGTATCGGCGATGAACACCACTTGCGTGATACCCAGCGTGGTGTTGCAAGGAGAAAAGACGCGCACCGTCTCCTCATTGATCTCGCCGTTGCTCACCGGCATGTCGATGAGCGCCGACAGCTTACGATATACTTCCTGCACATTGGGATCCAGGTCGGTCGCCAGGGCCGTCGAATCACCTAAGGCTGAAGGATCACCGGGTAGTTCCGCCGGTGTAATCTGCACATTATACGACGGCACATTCTGCGCCAGGACAAACCCATTGCGATCATAGATAATTCCCCGCTGGGTTTGCACGTTCACTTCTGTGCGGCGGTTCTCATCTGCCTGATCTTGATACGAAGCTCCCTGTGCGATTTGCAACTCAAACAGCCGGAACGAGTAAACACCAAAGATCAGCCCAATCACCGCATACACAGCCCACAAGCGCCATCGATCCCAATGGCCCGTAGAGCGATCCTGTCCATTCTTTTGGTTCATTCCACCACCTCTTCAGGGTAAACGGACTGAGCCAGGCCCGCAATGATCATGTAAACTGGCAACGCCAGCAGCAAATTCAACAACGTCCCCGGCAGCACCACCCGGTTGATGCTTTCCATCAACGGCAGCGACGTGCCCTCAAACTGGAGCGAGGCCCAGGTCAACGCGGGCAACAGAACCGAGCCCGCGAACGTAGCCAAAAACAATGAAACCAGCGGCGACTGCCAGATGCGCGCGCGCAAGACGCGGGCCAAAACCACCACCGCCAGATAACCCGCCACCGGCGCCACCCACGAAACGTGCGAAATCAATCCAACCAGCGCTCCGCCAATGGCGGCCCATTCCAGAGCCGAGCGCACTCGTTCCTGCACCGCCCAGGCCGTCAACACCAGCAGCACCAGGTCGGCGGTCCCATTCAACAGCGGCAAACTGCTGACCACCGTCGTTTGCAGCATCATCACGAACAGAAACACGGGTACAGCCAGGATGATGCCAATCACGGAGTCGTCTCCGCGGGGATGAGCGGGCTCACGTCCACTGGCGAGAAACTGGTCACCACCAGCACCGCCTGCAAATTACTAAAGTCCACCGCTGGCTGCACCGAGGCTGTTTGGAACAGCTCGGTCTCCAACCGCCGCACATTCAACACCTGCCCCACCAGAATATTCGAAGGATAATTTCCGCCCAAACCAGAAGTCAAAATCACATCCCCCGCCTGAAGCGAGGCGGTCTGGGGAATCATTTCCATCGACACATCTCCGGTAATCGAACCGGTCAAAATGGCCTCGACTCCCGATTTGGACAGGCGTACATTCACCGCCGAGCCCGCGTCGGTGATCAACTGCACTCGAGCGGCGTTGGCCACCACCGCGTCAACGCGCCCCACCAGCCCTTCAGCCGTCACCACCGGCATACCGTGCCTCAAGCCCGAATCCGAACCTTGATCAATGATCATGTAGCGCATAAAAGGACTGGGATCGCGCATGATGACCGATGCGGCAATGTAACTATCGTTGGGACGCTGGCGCGCGAACTGAAGCAAAGCCTCCAGTACAGCCGTATCGTTCAACTGCTCCTGAAGCTGGATGATCTGGCTCTGCAGCAGGGCATTTTCTTGTTCCAGACGCATGTTCTCTTCGCGGATCGCAGCCATGTCCTGCGGCGACCGCACCATCTCATACACCGTCAGAAAGCGCGTCGATACCCAGCGCTGGGCCGAAATCAACGGCGCCGTGACCACCTTAAAAGCAGGCGCAAGGTATCCTCCCAGCGCCAGGGCCAGGATACCAGCCGCCACTAAAATGAGCGCTCCCGCGCGCCAATATTTTTGTAAAGCAGCGATCATTTATTTCACAAATCCAAACGAATCGCCTTAGCCACGTTTTACCGCCTAGCCCCGAGAACCGTTGCGTTCCAGCCCAACCAAAAGGCGCTTGTAACGCTCCAAATCCTCCAGGATCATCCCGGCGCCGCGCGCCACGCAGGTCATAGGATCTTCGGCAACCCAAACCCGCAGGCGCAGCTCTTCGCTCAACCGTTCAGAAAGCCCCAGCAACTGCGCGCCGCCGCCCGCCAGACACACGCCCGATTCGATCAGGTCGGCCACGATTTCCGGAGGCGCTTCGTCCAACGCGTCTTTCACCGTATCCACAATGACCTGCACCGACCCGGCAATGGCCTCGCGAATCTCAACCGAGGAAATCTCAATCGCCTCCGGCAGCCCCGTCACCAGGTTGCGCCCGCGCACGGTCATCGTCTTTTCCGTAGGCAGCGGGTAAGCCGAGCCAATCTGCATTTTAGCCTGTTCCGCCATGCGCTCGCCGATGAACAGGTTGTACTTGTTTCGAATATAGGTGATGATATCTTGATCGAGCTCATCTCCAGCCACGCGCAGCGAGCGCGACACAACGATCCCATTCATCGAGATTACCGCCACCTCGGTCGTGCCGCCGCCAATATCCACGACCATGTTGCCGTGGATCTCCGAAACGGGCAAGCCCGCCCCCAATGCAGCCGCGCGCGGTTCCTCAATCAGGTACACCTCGCGCGCTCCCGCCGCATTGGCTGCGTCATAGACCGCATTTTTCTCCACCTGCGTCGCCCCCGAAGGGATGCCAATCACCACCCTTGGACGGGGAACCGGGACCATGCTCTGCTGGTGCGCTTTCCCAATGAAATACCGCAGCATTTCCTGCGTAATTTCAAACTCCGAAATCACCCCATCACGCAGCGGGCGAATAGTGATCATATTCGCCGGGGTGCGCCCGACCATTTCCTTTGCGCGCACGCCAATCGCTTCCACCTCGCGTGAGCGTTTGTCGATCGTCACCCAGGACGGTTCGTTGATTACAATCCCCTTGCCCCGGACGTTCACCAGCGTGTTCGCTGTACCCAGATCGATGCCGATGTCCAGGGAAAATAAGCCCACTAACCACTTAAAAGGGTCGAATGCCAAAGAAAGTTACTCCTCTATGATGCTGCTTTAAGAACTTTTGAAATAGAAAAGCGCATTGCCCAAAATAATTCCTAAAGTGCTCCGATCCGTCAATAACACTTAGATGGAATTATACCATTTTTTCACAAGGCCCCGTTTCTGCTCACCAGGGCTCTTTGGGATCCAACGGCGTGAAACCCATTTCATCCACAACCCGATTTTCCATGCTATGATTACAGGTCATTGGGAATTGGCGTGGTGAAATCCGCATTTAGGGGTGTGTGAG
>CAYOHX010000128.1:0-15561 GCA_964403875.1 uncultured Anaerolinea sp.
CATATTCCCTGAAGTATTTACCGTCCAATATGGCCCGAATTTGCGTCTGGCTCAGTCTTGGGGCCAGAATTTCCAGTACTTTAACTTTATCTTCATCGCCAAATAGAGGATGCTCGCGCATCCACTGCAGGATGCGATCGATCTGTGTCCCTGGCAGTTTTTCCACAATTGCCTTCAACACCGCCTGGCCATCTTCATTTGCCATCCAGCGTTTGGTTGTAAAAAGGGTTTCAAAACCCGCCTGGATCCGATTCTCTG
Source organism: uncultured Anaerolinea sp. (assembly GCA_964403875.1). GTDB lineage: Bacteria > Chloroflexota > Anaerolineae > Anaerolineales > Anaerolineaceae > Anaerolinea. The sequence continues at coordinate 259 of CAYOHX010000128.1, forward strand.
GTAGGTCGGAGGCGATTTCTTTCAGTAGTTTCAAGCGATCTGGATGTTGGGCAGCAATTTGCATGCACAGTGGGCTGTAGAATGGCCCCTTCAGCGCCTGAAAAACTTCCTCCAGTACTTTGGAACGGGCTGTTTCAGCCGCGATCGCTCCCGGGGCGGCCCGTCCACCCTCGGCGGCCTGATACCCCCAATCCTCCTGGGTGCTTCTTGCCAGTGCGGCCAGCGTTCTGGCGCGTTCTGCCGGATCTTGGATCTCGTATGCGCAGTGCAGTGACTCTTCGCGAATGGTCTGTTGATCCTCCATTTTCTTGACCAGCAGGCTGGCGTTGGCAAGCGCGCGTGCTCGTTCTTTGTTCTCTTCAACCTGAGTGGCGGCTTGCATGGCAAGGACGGTCGATTCGGCAAAAGCCTCCGTTACCCTGCCATCTCCTTGATCGGGCGGAAAAGCCAAATCTAAGGCTGTCGGTTCTGTAGCCACCAATAGTTTCTCAACATGGGTGAGCATACTGGTTCGGGTTTCCAAATCCGCGATCTGGTTAATGGCCTCCAACGTTTCCAGCACCAACATTCTCCTTGGGGCCCCTGTATAGCGTTCGGCCAGGCTGGAGATCAGCGAGGCCCGCATCCCCGGATCGGTGATCCTGCGGGCTGCTTGCAAGACTTCATCCAGATATTCAACTGGTAAATTTGGCGTTAGAACTGAAAGCGTAGATGCTCTGTGCCGCTCTTCCTCAATCTGCAGGGCGAGCGGCATTGCCTGCACCACCCCCTGGCCTTTCAAGAAAAGAGATGACACCAGCAAGGCAGAATTCCGTTCCTCCATCTCCCGAAAGGAATCTAAAACAGTGAGCAGGTGTGGGTGATATTCTTTGGGTAACTCGCGTGCAAGGATATGGAAAAGAAAGAATTTTTGATTTTCATTGCGCATGGCGCGCAGCAACTCGATACAGATCTCAGGCGAACGGTGGATAGAGATACTGATCAAAACCGTCAGCGCGCGCGACTGCCAGTAATCAGATGGAATTGCCTGGCTAATTTTAGATAACTGGGTAATCAGTCTAGGGCGCTGCTCGGCCAGTCCGCCGATTGCTTTGACTTTTTCTTCTGGGTCAGACATGCTTTCGATCTGGGCAATCAGGGCTTCATCTGACTGGTTTCCTTCTCTGGATAGACTGCGCAGCAGGTCTGCACTGGATTTTGTGGCAAGGCTATTCAGTGTGGAACGCAGCAGGGTAAAGAAAAGCTGCCACCTAACCAGATCGTGTGGATTGATATTATTTCCTACCCCGGGAACTAGTTGATGTAGTTTATTGCACACATTTTCGACATCAGCCAAGTTCGTTTGCTCCAGCCACCAACCATTGGTATAAATGGTGACGATGTTCGCACCCTGTCGCCGGCAGTATTGCGCAAGACCCAGCCACCCCCTGCCGTATTTGGTGACCTCGCCGCCAATGAAATCAAACCGTTCAATGCCAATGGCCCGAAAGACATCCACAGCATTTTTCAACACCGCCAGATTGGTTTCTGTAACGCGCGGGAGAGTAGCGTTATAGCAGTGCTGGCAGTTGAAATTGCAGCGGGTAGTCAGCTCAAAAATAATTTTGCTGACGTGTTCGAGCGGGTTGCGGCGGTAGCGCAGCTCTGTTTCTGCTTGGATTACCGTTTCGGGTACGCGCTCAATGAACCCGCGCCGCTCCAATTCGAGCAGCTCGGGCTGCTCTTGATCTGAGACGAGAATACCCGTCCACAGATCGAGCATCAATCGTAGTGCTGGGTCGAGAGCGGATAGATCGATGTTCCCTGTCTGGAATATCTCGCTGGCGTAGCGGTGGCCGTAATTGGATAAGCGAAGGTTCATGGTGCTGAACATGATTACTTCAAGATGCTATCCAAGTATAGCGCGCCTGGATGTAGTTTTGCCAATCTTTCAATTCGGGAAAACGCTCTGGATCCAGGTGCCCAAACAGCGTTTCGGTACCGACGCTGATGAACCGGCCCGGTAGGGTCACCAGCGATTTCCAGACCTCCGTTGCGGATTCGGGCAGGCCGGGTGTTTTCAGCAGTGGCGATGTAATCGTTCTGAAATCCAAATTGTGTGCCGGTGCGATGTGGAGTAGGCTGACCACATCCGAGCCAAGTTCTCGCGCTTTCTCCATTTCATGGGCCAGGAGCTGCTGGCGCATGAAATGGTAGAAGGGCTCGAGAAACAGTGCTTCAAAACAGGGCAGTTGGACTTTATCGAGGGGGCAATCCGGTTGCTCAAATAACCAGCGGTAGATCTCGACCCGGCTCTGGCTTCTCATTCTGAAGAAACTTGACCATTATGTTTTTCCTTGAGCGGTTTTTCGATTTAGCACTTGGTTAAAATTCGAAGCAATCTGAGAGAAAGGGATTTTCGTTTGTTATCATTGCCCCTGATTTGTTTCGTAGTTTTATTGGGCTTTCTCCGAAAAAGTGGACATCGTCAGCGCCTATTTTTTAATGAAAGGAAGGAAGGAGAGGGAGCCAGAAGTAGCGGAGAAAGGAGTTGGGAGGGCGAGGTTGCCCTCAGCATCTTCAGCCTGAGCGACGAGGCGGTAGGAGCCGAACTGAGCGAAAGAGAAATGTCCTTCAAAGATGCCATCGCCATCTGGGTCAGACAAGGCCACAACGGGGACATCCACCAAACGGGTGGTGCCCAGGCCATCATCAACAGGGATCTGGAAGGAAGGGGAGAAGATCTCCACATAGGGCTGTACCCAGGCGGAGTCATCTGAGACGCGAAGGCGGAGCAAACCGCTATCGGCATCCACACTGAGCCAGGTAAGCTGTGGAGACTGTCCTCCTAAGGCGACACGGACCAAAGCACGTTGAGCGGCCAGGGAGCCATCCAGGCTATCCATTTTCTGATCGCCATTGTCATCCAGGAAGGGGAGTTGGCCTTGTCCCTGCACGGCAAGGGCCTCGCGGGCGGCGGAGAAGGAAGCCCAGACAGATTGCTGGCTTTCGAGAGCGCTGAAGAAGGCATTCGAGAAGTAGAGACCGCGTCCATCGGCGGGGCCATAAGCGAGGGAAGAGGAAGAGGCAGAGGTGATGATAACGCGGCCATGGCCGGAGATAGAATCAGGGCCAGAAGGGGAGACATCGATGAAAGAGCCAGAATAACAAGCATCGATGATGAGGGTGATGTTGTCTGCTCCGGTGGTGGCCTGGAGGTTGGAGAGCCATAAGTTGAGATTGGCAGCGTTGACCTGTTGATTGGCAGCGTTACCGCTGGTCTTGAAGCGATCGATCAGGCCGTGGTCGACGAGGTAGATGTAGAGTGGGACTCCGAGACCGACACCGCGCTCGCGCGCCCAAGATTGGATGCTGTCGCGCAGGCTGTCGGGGGAAGAGAGTGCAGCGACATCATTGTGGCCATCGCCATCGGCATCGTGGCTGGGAAGGGGGGCGAGGTAGCGGACATTGGCTTTGCCGAGACCGGCGTTGAGGAAGACGCGGTAGGCTCGGTCAGCGGCAAAGAGAATGTTGTTCTCAGCACTGCGGCTGGCATCCTGGCCAGCAACGATCAAGGCGAGTGCAGAGGGGCGCATGGCGCGGAGAGAGAGGGTGTAGGAGGTATCTGGGCCAGAGGCGGTGGGGTCAGGGTGGCTGATCTTGATGTAGTGGCGAGCAGAAACGGCAGCAGAGAAAGAGACGGAATAGCCGTTACCGAAGGAGCGAGTGGTGCCGGAGAGTGGGGAAGAGCAGGTAGAGAGAATGACGGCTTCAGTTTGTGCGAGTGAACCGGAGTTGATCGTTTCGACCACGTAAGTTGTGCCCGCGGTGGCGTCGAACCAGGCCCAGTCGGCATCAGCGGGCTGGTGGATGGTATGAGTTTGGGCAGCGCCGTTGATTCCGATCGGACGCGCCAGATCGCATGTATTGTCGTTCTCGTAAGGGTCGGCTCCGATTTCATCCGTACTATATTCAATATTTACACTATTAACAACTGGGGAACGTGACCAGGCTGGGTCCGCATTCAGATTTATCATCCAGCGTAATTCTTTGCCGGTTGAAATAAAGATGTGATTGATCCCCGGGGTAACTGCTTCCCAAGTAGTTCCACCATTGTTACTCAACGAGAACTGAACACTGCCGCTGTTCGCTTGATAATTTGATGTCAGCGTTGCAGAGCGAATATTGCTGCCAGCCAAGGCTACCGTTAATGATTGAGCGGCGCCCTCTGAAAAGTAGAAATAGTCCGGATTCGTGAGTTGTAAATCAGCTGACCATACAGCGATCCCATCGGTCCCCATTTTCTGGATAAAGGTATCACCATTGCCAAAACGTGCGTCCTGCCAGACAATTATTGCATTCCCATTTTGGTCTCTGGTGGAAGAAATAAAATATTCACCAGTAAATGTACTTTCTTTTGTTGCCTGCATGTCTGATGCCCAAATATGCTTTCCAGTGGCATCCAGCCGCTGTGCATAAATCTGGACATTACCATTTCGATTATCTGTCCAAGCAACGAGGGCTTGCCCATCTGCATTGGAGATAATCATTGGAGTTCCTTGATACGTGTTATTGGAGTCAGTATTCACACGCAAATCATTTGTCCAGGCGCGGGTTCTGTTACTGTCAATCCGCTGAGCAAAGATGTCCCATCCATAGCTGTCGAATAAGCGAGGGTCTTGCCATGTAACGATAAATCGTTCTCCCGCAATACCAGTAATTTGCGGATCATTATGCTCAGAGTTATTAGGATCACTCACCTGTAAATCGTTTAACCAGGTTCGGTTTCCATCGATATCCAGGCGTTGGGCATAGATATCATATAAGGGGGTTCCATTTTGCTGATTTCGTTGATCCTGCCATACGATTATCGAACTCCCACTGCTGTCTGCAGCAACTGCGGGAGCAAGTCGAAAGGTATCGGGAACGCTGTTTACCTGCCGATCACCCGGCCAATGAATTGTTCCGAGCGTATCGACCCGTTGAGCAAAAATACTAGTCTCTCCAGTGCCTGTACCCCAGCCAACCCAAGTGATGATAAATTCACCATTGGTTAAGGCGGTAGCTGCGGGACTTTCCTGTAGGTAGGACCCGGCACTGATTACCAAATTACTTGGCCATAAGCGGTTGCCAGAGATGTCAAGCAATTGAGCAAATATGTCACCATCCGACCAGACGATGAGGAAATTCCCGCTGGTGTTTGCAGTAATGGTTGTATCGTCAGTCGCCTGGCAGTACCGTACATTTGCGATGTGTTGATCAGCCTTCCACAACCGATTCCCAGAACTATCCAGAGCTTGAGCATATATAGCACAAGATTCATTCCGTAAATCCCGCCACACCACTACCGCATTTCCGGCAGGATCTGCGGCGATTGCAGGAGTTATCTGCTTTGCTGTGCCATTGCCAGCATTGACACGTTTATCAGTGGGCCAACTCCTGTTTCCGGTTTGGTCGATAGATTGAGAAAAAATATCGGTATTAAAATCGCTGTCCCCGGTCCAGACTATTGTAGCGGAATTACTTCCTGTCATAGCGATTGCTGGGGATTCCTGGTCAGCCGTTTCCTCAATCATACTAACGCGAATATCCTGGGCCAATAAGCGGGTCCCACTCTGATCGATAAGTTGAGTATAAACCTGTTGGTAGCCAGACTTCCCATCCATCCAGGCAATTTGGCCTTGCCCGTTCATTTCCGAGGCAATGGTAGGTCTGCTTGCCCCTGTGAATCCATTTGACCCGTTAACGCGGAGATCCTGCGCTAACAGGCGAGTTCCGCTAGCGTTTATAACCTGAGTATAAATATCCCGAAAAGGAGCCTCATTTCGGCTGTCTTCCCAAGCCAACATGTACAGCCCACCGCCAATACCTGCAATCACAGGGAAGGATTGCCATCCCGATCCGCTATCCGAACTCACGCGAATATCGTTGCCCCAAGCCCGATTGCCGTTCGCGTCAATACGCTGGGCATAGATATCAGCATCACCATTATTCCGCCTGTCTGACCAGGTAATGATAAATTGATCGCTGAGATCAGCGGTAATGGAAGGGAACTGCTGGAATTCGGTTCCTGTATCCGTGTTGATGCGTAAATCGTTTGGCCACATGCGGTTACCATTAAGATCAAACCGTTGTGCGTAAATATCTATATGGGCGCTGCGGTCATCCTGCCAGGCAATCAATATCTGTCCGCTGTTGTTGATCGCAAGGCACGGGGACTCTTTGCTTCTGATACCAGTGTCAACATTAATTAGCCTGTCAGAAGGCCAGATCAAGCTGCCATTTAAATCCATCCGTTGAGCATAGAGATCAGCACGGTTATTCCGCCCGTCGCGCCATACAATCACGATCGTTCCGTTGCCGTTGGACGATATATTTGGGGAATTTTGCCAGGCAGAATTTCCAACTGAATTTACCCGCAAGTCATTTTGCCATAAGCGGTTACCGCGGGAATCGATGCGCTGGGCATAAATATCGCTATCGCCATTGCTCTCATCCGCCCATACCACAATAGACTCGCCATTCCCTACACCCACAATTTTTGGATTCGCTTGGGCGGGAGCATCCAACCTATCTAACTCCAGCGAACGATTCCAGATATCCCACCTGGTGTGGTCCGTCATACCTGCAAAGCTAAACGTTGAAAAATCTTCTGTGGTAGTTTGAACTGCTTGCAAAGAGGTGGTTGGCTGAATATCTCGCTCTGTTTTTATTTCGTTGGAGATCAGCCATGGATTGATATCAGGAGTGGAGCTTGCGCTGCCAGGAATCTGCAAAAAGGTAATTAACAAAGCAAGTAACATGGAACATAATCGATTTATCATGTTTGGTTTTTCCTTATCTAAAAAGATAAAAATTTACCTTTGTGCGAATGGTAAGAAAAATCGAATGGCCAAAACGGATAGAAAGATTGTAAGGGATTGAGAAATTGCCATCCGTATCTTTGGCATAAAAGACTAAGCGGTACGTACCTACCTTGTTGAACGTAAATACTTGTTGGTAGAACTGAAATCCTCTATTATTCAACTGAACTATTGGGTGACCAGCCCCGATTCTTGGGGGCAGGTCATCACCCCTCCAGAGTGCATCAACAGGCCAAGCTGGCTGACAGAGGTATTCCAGTCAACCTGGCTAGCGAAGTTTTTGTAAAAGTTTGTGCTAAAACTTTCTTCATAATTCTGCGCTCGCACTGTCAGCGGGTCGATAGGCGATTTGCTCAACCAGCCTACCACGGTATTCCCGGCTCCATCTGCCCGGATAGCGGTTATGGTGTAATCCCAAGAATAGAAATTCAGAGGCGATTGATTAACCTGAATATCTTCTGCCCACATGGGCAAACCTGCCAGGCTCAGCTTTTGAGCATAGATGTTAACCAGGTTATTAGAGAGGGCATCGGCCCAAGCAATGACTGCCCGGTTATCTGCATCTATTGTTACCGCTGGTTCGTCTGCGTTTATAGCGGGGTTTTTGCTGACGCGCATAGGGTTAGGCCACATCAGGTTACCATCTGGGTCTACGCGTTGTGCAAAGATATCGTTTGCCCCATCGATATTTTCGTGCCAAACCACATAGGTATACCCTGTCTTATCTACTGCCGCGTGGATGTCTCCTTTATATGCGGCGCTGCCTGGTTGAGAGATCAGCACTGGGTTTGGCCACAGCCGGTTGCCAGATCTGTCGAGGCGCATGGCATAAATTACACTCGAGTCCAAATCGGGCTGATACCAAAAAAGCAAGAAATCTCCGCTGGCAAGTGTAACGATATCATTGTCTAACTGGTTTGCCAGATCTAGCTTTGAGACTTGCAAGGAGTGATTCCAGATATTCCAGTCGGCATCGTAAGTGTAGAATTTGTGGTTATAGTCGGCAAAAGTCTCGTTGAAAACCCCACTTGCTGTTGCGAGCGGTGATGAAATGCTTTTGGTGTGCGGTCCCGCCCTATTGAAGAATGAAGAAATGATTGCAATCACAAGAAATAAAGACTGGAATCTGCAGTTCAAATATCACTCCTTGCGAATTCATTATGAAGCATGGGGCTCTAGAATACGTCACTTGAGCCCCGATTTTACTGATGATCCGATTCTTATGCCAACACTGTAAAGTGATTCCAAGAATAGAGGGGTGTCTGGATTACCAACCAGACACCCCTTGTGCATAAACCGAAGAGGTTAGCGCTTGACCATAGGCACAAAAACTGTATTTGACCAAGCTACATTCAGTTGGACAGAATCTTCTAAGGACCATTCTCCAAACTCATTTTGAGCTTTGAAGTAGATCGTATGTAAGCCGGGTCTTAGATCGGTAGGCATCAAGGTGAAGGTTTGGGCAGAACTGAGTTGTCCATCAATATTTGAACGCCATGAATAGGCGATGATATTGACCGGCTCTGCACCCACACTGCTCTGAGCTTCGCCGTCAAATAAAATGGAGCCATCATCGGTTGATAGGGTAAAGAGGCCACCTTCATCAGGCGAGTGAATATATGCGAACACGTTGTGTGGCAACTCGCTGGCAAGTGTTACCTCGGCAGGGTTGCCTTCATCTAGTGGCAATTCTTCTTGGCCCAGCACACCATTGAACTCATGCAGCAGAATCTCTTTATCGGGGTCTGCCAAAGGCAGCGGTGCAACCGAAGTATCATCAGGGACCTTCTCGGGGTCATCTGGTAATACTTCGGGCATGGTTAGCGTACTTGTATCATAGAGTTCCACTTCCCACAGAGAGTATCCCCAGCCTGTGCCGCGTCCAGAGCCGTAAATCATTACATAGCGATATTGTCCCCGCGGAATGCTAATGGTGTTTGTGCCACCGCGCCCGCTGTTTGTCCAATAGTAATTGGTCCAACAATTACCACAGGCACTGGCGCTCTTGGCGTAGATGCCAAAGCTGCGCCCGTATGCTGCTTCCCACTTCAACACCACCTGATTAACATAGGTGTTGCTTCCAAGGTCAATATACAGCCACTGCGGGTCGCTGAAACGAGAGGACCAGCGCGTTCCCATGTTGCCATCTGTGGCGCGATAGCCTTCGTATCCCGAAACCTCTGTGGAAGAAACGGCGACGGGCTTTCCTCGGGCCAGGTTCCCAGTGGGGCTATTGCTGGCGACTGCCCTGACGGTTAGGTTATAGTTGCCCGAACTGCTGCTCCTGTAACTGCGGGCGACAACCCGGTAGGTTCCAGAGGATGGGACGGTGTAGGTGATGCGTGAGTTGGCATTGCCTCCGCCATCATCATTTTCTGCCACTTTACTTCCACCCGAATTATACAAATCGAGGTAAGAATCCAGGCCGCTGGTCGATTTGACCATGTCAATTTGAATGGCGCGGCCAGAGGTTGCCGAGAAGTAAAAGGTGTCTGAATCGGAGTTGTTGCAAAGATTGCCGCTGAGTGTTTGCCCGAAGGAAATATTGCGTGGGTCGCCTTCGCCATCGCAGGCAGGGGCAGAGGCCTGTCTGATCAGGTTGAGCGTATATGCGCCTGTACTAGAACTGTATCCTCTCGCTCGGATGGTGTAGCGCCCACCCGAACTGAGTGTGCGGCGCAGGTAGGAGTTGCGATCACCACCAGAATCATCATCGTAGGTAATAACATTCATCGATGAGTCTAGCAGTTGAACGTACGAATCGAGACTGGAGCCATTCTTGTTCTGCCGAATCTCGATAATATCTCCTGCATTGGCGTTGAACCACCAGTCATCATAATTTCCGGCGGGGTTTATGGATGCGCTCTTGGTCTCTCCATAATTGATCTGTCCCCCTTCTGTGCCCGCTGAACTGCAACTGGGAGTACCTGAATAGCGGATCAGGTCACGTAAGCTCCATCCAGCATTGACGTAGTTTTGTAGGGTCTTATTGGTGCTGCCATCCGCTGGGTCGTTAATGGTGTATCCACTTGGAGATGTGCCAGAACCCGATGTGACCACAACATAATGTGTGCCGTTAGAGCCTTTGCTCATCCAAACCAGAACAGGCTTGCCTGCATTGAGATCATTCTGGATGGTGGTATAGGAAAACGCATGATGAACGCCAGTAACCGAAACCTTGCGTTCAGAGCAGCTACCCGTGGCTGTGTACCAGTAGATTGGGCATGCACTATTTCCTAGACAGGAATTAAGCGCTTGCGGGTCGGTATTGACGCCAAAGTATCTGAAAACCATAGCGGTGGAGGTTAGTGCGCACCCCGCAGCACGAATGGTTTGGTTGCACGTTCTCATATTGTCGGTGTAATTGGACTGGTTATAAATGGGCACCGTACATGGCAAGGCGGCTTGGGTGGTAATGCCCGAAGAGGGTGCAATGCTCTCCTGATATTCCGTCTCCTGCTGGCTAACAATTCCAGAAGATAGGTCTAGCGTGTAGCGTACCGCTGGCTTTGACCAATGATCGATGAATTCAATTGCATTGGTAGAGGGCCAGCGCAATATCTCATGCGGAGTGCGCTCAAATATTGCGGGTTTTAAATGGTCACCATCTAGAACCAACTGTGAATTCAATCCATCTCGACCAATTGTCCACAGTTCGAGTCCTTCATCTGGTGCTGATTCAATTTGTTTTGTAACATAAGCCAGTTGGTTGCTATCAGGTGACCAGACCGGCGCAACGGTGTAAAGCCCTTCATCGAAGTGAGCGATGACTGATGTGCCTGATCCATCGGTGTGGGCCACCCACAAATCGGCGTCGATTAAGTAGGCGTTCGTAGAAGTTACATAGGCCACGAATTGACCGTTGGGTGAAAGAACCAGCATATCGGGGAATAGGGGATGACCATAACTTGCGTCTAAAACAGCAACCGTTACCGGCTGACTTTTGTCAGATTCCGTGATGCGAATCTCAATTTTCTCAGAACCATACTTAACATCTACTCGTTTCTGTTGAGGCTCTGACTGCGAAAGAGCTATGGCTTCTACATTTGCCACGGGGGCAAGTCTGTTGTTTTGCACCGATAGTGGCAAAAGCAGCAGGAGAATGACAAGCATATTTAATACAATTATTCGCTTCATAGTTACTCCTTGATGAATTCTTAATACCCTATTTCTTTATCATGGGCAGATATGCCCTATGACCGTCATCATCTAATACCACCTCATCCAAGTGAAAATAGCCCCCCTTTCTAGATAAAACGGTTACGTTGCCAGCGCCATCGAGAACCTGTACAAAGTATGCTGAATCTCTGATCTGTGGAACATATCCAAGCCATTTGTAAGAAGCTGAGTTATAGATAAGATCCTGGCTAGCCCACTGATTTCCAACTGCATACGCAACAACCACTCTGGCAATATTAGAGGGATCGTTTGTCTCAACCTTGAAATAAGCCCTTTGGCTCTTTGTGTCATACATGCCGGTGACTGAACGTATTTCGGGACCGGTCTGATCTGTCGAGGTAGAAAAATAGACATCGTATAAGACGTTGTCGTAAAGCCGCTGCGTACCGGTGAGCGGGTTAAACTGTCCCAGGCTTATGGATAGATGATCCTGCGCGCCCAAGATGTTTTCTGCAGATTGAAGTGAAAAAGGTATGGGTGGGTAGAAACCCTGACTAGAAAAACTGGGTTCCAAAGAAACTGGCGCATACTCATTCGTTCCAGATGCAATTACCGGGTTCACTAATGTGTCTTCAAAGGTTCCGCCTGTGAAGAGTACGCCGCGAACATGGTTGCCGTCTGGAAGAGATAGGGGGGTAAAAAGCCTGGGTTCCAGCGGAGCTTCTGCGCGTGTGCTGGTATGCCCGTCAAGCTGGTAGTAATTTCCTTGGTTTGTCTCAATTAACGTATAGCCTGTTAGTTGTGAACTGGGTGAAAGACCATCTTCTCCACCACCTGAGCCAATGCGGATAGACAACACAGCCTTATCAGGGGTTGGTGTAGTTTCGGCTTGTGGTTGGATGGCCCCAGGGGTAAGTGGGTTTGGCGTAGGGATATTGAATGATATAGAGGCATTGGGGAACGGGTCTTCTTCCCCTAAAACCGCTCCTGATCGAATGGAATACATGGGAAACCCATACAAGATTACCTGTTGTAGTACTTTTTCATCACGCACCTCAAATCCATCTGCTTCTTGATAGTACCGTTGTTTGGCAGAAGTTAATGCGGTGCCAATTGTGGTGCTCCCGCCCCTTAATAGTTCTTGGGTAAAGTCCTGCATAACGCGTTCGGAGAAGAAGGCCCCCTCTGTGCTGCCCCAACCATACCCGGTATTGCCAAGGTAATTGGCACCTTTTTGCGCAAAGGCCTGAGCTAGCGAAACCATGTTGTTTGTGGGTAATTCGGGATCAAGGCCAGCATGGCAGCCAACCGAATAAATTAAAGCGCCAGTAAGGTCTGTTGAGCCGTTTAGAATATCGTTCGATGTAACTGCTGGACTTTGCGGAGCCCCTTGTGAGACATGATTTGCGTGACCGTTAATCGATTGGACCTTATAGGCTGGGACTGTCGCAAGCTGCTTTGTTCTCAATTGAGTCCCGGACCAGGTTTCACCAATTAAAGTGCAATCAAGATTAGCCGATCCGATATCTTGGCTGTATAGTTCGCATGTGTTGGTGGCTGAATCCTTAACAAAATCGTACCCAGAGATAAGGGTTTTGCTAATTATTAACTCGCTATTTGTATTGAAGGCATCGATCAACCCAATGATTTGTTCAGGGGTGTGGATTAGCCGGCCAATGGGTAGGTCCGGGATGTAGATCTCGTTGTTTTGCCAGGCGGTGGGTTGTCGATCTGCATAATAATCATCCGTAAAGAAATAGTCATCTGCCAGCGCAGCACCAATGGCTGTGGTTGGGTCGACAAAAGTATAGGTAGACTCTGGAAAATTCGTGCGGTCGGCAATTCGGCGAAAGGGTATGATCTGATCATCGCCAACAATGAGGATATAGTTCACACTTGAATGCGCATCCAGGTAATTGAATGCCATGCTACGGATTTCTGAGGCAACCTGATTTGCTTTTACAACTTTATCTAGATGGTTAACCCAATCTGAATATTGAGAAGCTACAGAATTGTTGGCGCCAGCATCAATGATTTCACCCTGCACATAAGGGTTATTCGAGAGTTCTACCAGTTTCGAAAACAAAGTATTGGTACGTGCGGCTCCGTACAATGTATTAAACCGTTCGCGATTGGTCAGAATCAGGGTTTTGATGCCAGAATTGGGCGGCGGTGTGCGGGTCGGCGTTGCGGTAGGGGTAGACTGGGTGGCTGTGGGCGTTGGAGTGACAATTCCGGCCAGGCCTATTAGTGTATAAGTGGTGCTTCGTCCAATCCTTGATGGGTTGTAGTGGCTAATCTCGAGGTAATAGGTTCCGGGGGTTGTAAAGTTATAGGATATTTGCGATGCAAGGCCTGCGCTAAAATCATCATTACTGGCCAGCAGGGATTGGCCATTTTCCTCGTACAGATTCAATATTGTGTCACTTCCTGCAGATTGGAGCTGTGTTTGAAATGTATAGCGGCCCGCCGATGGAATTGTCACCTTTACCCAGTCCTTATCGGCCACTGGGCAAAAGTTATGCAGCATAGCAGAGCCAAGGTTCATCACTCGAGCTTGCTGAGAAGTATCGTCTGGTTCATAAAGATCCAGCCGGCACTGGCCACTTGAAATACTCACTTCGTAAAGCGTATCTGGCCCAGCGGTATTCTGCACAGGCTGATTGACCTGAACATAGTATTCGCCGGGGGCGTTTGCTTGCCACGTAATCTTCGAGCCATTTTGCACGCCCGAATCATCATCACAGGCAATCTGGTTTCCCAAGTTGTCGCGCAGACAAATTTGTGTATCGGATAAGCGCCCGATGCCTGTTGTTTCAATCGTGTAGGTTTGGCCTGCCTGGGCAGTGAACTTGAGCCAATCATTATCAGTTGAGGGGCAAAAATTGTGCTGCTCTGGATCGCTGACGATTATCATCGAATGAGCATTCGCCCGGTCGTTATCTGGTTCATGTGGATCAGCAGAGCAACCTTGGGTTGTCACTGAAAGTGAATAATTGGTATTTGCGCCAAACTCTGTGCGCGAATTGACTGCTTTAACATAAAACCGTGATGATGTAGCTGCAGAAAAAGTGAGTGTAGATCCCTGAATCATTTCACTAGGGTGTGCAGAGTCAAATCCCTCGAGAGTGGGTGCTGCGTTACTGCCTATAGGGGCAGATGTAATCTGATAAGTTTGCCCTGCCTGGGTGGCAAAGGTTACCCAATCTGCATCATTCGCCCGGCAGAAGGAGTGCGTTTGGGCTGCTTCACCAGGGGTAATATCCTTTGCGGTATCTTTTGTATCATTGGGTTCAAAAAAGCCTACGCAGTCGGCAGTTGTGCGCACAGAAAGCGTGTAGTCGGTTTGTGTGGCGCTGTTATTGTTGGTGTTCACGGCGCGTATATAATACGTTCCATCGGTTGGCGGTTGGATCTCGATTTCCGGATTACCGCCGCCAAAACTGGGGGGTTGGTCACAGCTTCTTCGAAGTTCTAGCTCAACACTGGCGTTTGCGCCAACATTTTGTCCACTGATCACATACCAGGCCCCGCCAACAGCATCAAATTTTACCCAATCCACATCTCCTATGGGTGTGAAGGTATGGGCCTGGGTTGTTCCATCGGTAAGAATCGGCTTTGCTTCGGCGCAGGTGTTGTCACCTTCAAAACTGTCCCCATCAGGTGCTCCAACACAGAAATCTACAAATGAAACATTATTTGTTTCGTTGTCTTCGTTTATGCTGTTCTCACGATCTACCCAGACATAAATTCTATGTCCACATCCAGCGGTTGGAAACGTCACATCGGTATATGACCATGAAAATGTGGCACCACTGTTCAACCCTAAGAAATGACCATACCGACTGGTGTGGGGGGTAGTGCCATTGGGCGGCTGTTGAGCCGGGTCCAGGTAGAGATAGGTATAAAAGCCATCCAATACAGCGCCACTACCAGCATTTCTAACCACAATCGTAATATCGGTAGGTTCATTCGGCTGCGGATTTGCCGGCACCATGGTGATAGATTGGATCTGCAAATCCTCACCGGCCAGCATGGCAACGGCATACGGCGTACCGATTTGGTTTTTACCAATCATTTGTGCAGAAACTGGATTAATGGAATTAAAGAATAAGCTAGACAGCAAGAACAAGCCTATGAGTGCAATGACTAGAGTCTGTTTTTGGTTGATATTTGATTGACACATGAGTTCTTCCCTAAAGCGCCTATTTTTCAATGAAAGGAAGGAAGGAGAGGGAGCCAGAAGTAGCGGAGAAAGGAGTTGGGAGAGCGAGGTTGCCCTCGGCGTCTTCAGCCTGAGCGACGAGGCGGTAGGAGCCGAACTGAGCGAAAGAGAAATGTC
>CAYOHX010000129.1:0-15544 GCA_964403875.1 uncultured Anaerolinea sp.
TGTGATTCCCACCTGGAACGCGACCGATGAAGAAATTGCCCTGGCGCTGCCAGGTGATGCGTTGATTGCGCAGCCGTGGCTGGATTGGAATCATGGGATCACGATACAGGCTCCAGCGAATGAAATTTACCCCTGGCTGATCCAGATGGGGGATACACGCGCAGCATATTACAGCTATACGTTCATCGAGAATATGTTTATGTTGGCCGCGAAAGAGAAAGACCGCTATGTGAATGCGAATCGGATTCACCCGGAATGGCAAAACCCTGCCATTGGACAGGGGATGATCATCGATATGTTCGCGCTGCAAGAAAATCGGGCGGGAGTGTATGTGCTGGCGGGGGCGACGGAGACATTGAATGAGATGGGCCTGCGCTGGACATGGCTGTGGTATTTGCGTCCGGTGGATCAGGATACTACTCGCTTGATTGTCCGCCACCGCTTTATCTTTCCTGAAGGCGCGCCCGAGGGGGCGATCAAGCTGGTTCTTAACGCGGGGTATGTGATGGAACGCGGGATGATGCGCGGAATCCGCGACCGGGCTGAAGGGCGAGCGCTGCCGGGGCCGTTTGAAGCGTTGGAGATTGCCCTGTGGTTGATTGCGCTGGCCTGTGGGTTCATCTCAGCGGTGCGTTATGTGCGCAGGCCGGGGCGCTTGCACCCCTTGGGGATTGGATTGGAGGCGGTGGTGGTGTTGTTTGTTTTCACGTTCGTCCAGCCAGCCATCTGGGTGCGGCTCTTGTTGCTCCTGGTATTGATCGGCAGCGTGTGGATTGATTTCTACCCTGGGCGAGTGACCAGGTGGATGCGCGCCCTGCGTGGCAAAAGAAAGGGCGAAATTGTTGCGCCGGGCAGGAAAAGTATTCATGGGATGTAACCAAAGGATCCCGGCGTGCATCTATATTTCTAGGAGAACCCAAGAATGGCCAAAAAACCTGTAAAACCTGTTAAAAAGACTTCGACTTCTTTACCGTGGAAATGGCTTGTTCCTGTTTTCATCATTGCAGCGATCCTCGTGGCGGCTTTTGCGCTCTTGCAGCCCGAGAAGACCGGCCTGGCGTCTCAGGTATCGGTTGCTGATGCGGCCAAGCTGCGCGACAGCGGCGCTTTCGTCTTGGATGTGCGCGAGGTGGATGAGTGGAACCAACGGCACGTGCCGGGGGCAACGTTGATCCCGTTGGGCGAACTGGCCAGCCGGGTGAACGAAGTGCCGCGCGATCAACCGGTGGTGGTGATGTGCCGCTCGGGCAACCGCAGCCAGGAGGGCCGAGATATCCTCAAGGCGGCTGGGTTTGAAAATGTGACCAGCATGTCGGGTGGAATCATTCAGTGGAGTGCAGCCGGGTACGAGACCGTCACCGGGCCTTAGGCGGGGTTTTTAACCTCAACCGCGCCGCCGCACCTTCCCGGTTTTCTGCTGGGAAGGTGTGGCGGCGCGACCTCTCCCTGAGAGGGAGAGGTTCAGAGGGAGCCGAGGAGTTCCGTAAGGCAGGAAAAGCGCCAGACGTTGGCCGGAATGGGCTCGGCAACGGGCGGGTGAATCCAGGCGACAGAGAGGCCCGCGCTGAGCGCGGCTTGCAGCCCGACGCTGGAGTCTTCAATTGCCAGGCAGCGGGCGGGGGGTGCGGATAGTTGGCGGCAGGCTTCAAGGTAAACATCGGGTTGCGGCTTGGGGTGAATGACCAAATCGCGCCCGATGATGGCTTTAAAGTGAGTTTCCAGGTGGGTGGCGCGAAGAACTCGCCGAACATACTCGACGGGGCTGTTTGAGGCCAGTCCCAGGGGGATGTGTGCGGAATCGAGCAGGTGGACCAGTTCTACGGCCCCTTGGAAGGGGCGTAGTTCTTGTTCAAAGCGTTTGTACAGGCGGGTGAGGTGCTTTTCGAGGAGCAACTCGGGAGACCAATTCAGGCCGGTGTTATCCAAAAGAAGGCGGGCTGTGCCGGGCATGTCGATACCCATGGTGGCGGCGGCTTGCGCTTGGGTGAGGGCGATGCCCTGGGCGGCAAAGATCTCAAGGTAGACTTCCCAGGCCAGAGGTTCGGTGTCTACCAGCACGCCGTCCAGGTCGAAAACAATGGCGTCGTAAGATTTTAGGTATAGCATCGCGGGATATTATAACGGGCTTTCGGTGGAGTTCGGCTATAATTGGGCCGTTGGGGATTGGCGTGGCGAACCCCGCGGATTTCACGATCTCCATTCCTATTGACCCTATCTTTGGGATGATCCGACCCCGATCCTGATGAGGTTAGCCATGTCGAATTTGCCTCAGCTCACGAAAATCATCGAATCTGCCGCTGGGCGGCTCGTCTTAACGGAATTATATGGGGGCAGCCCGGAACCGTTGGCGGCTCAGACACAGCGTTATTTGGAATTGTTGGGCCGGTTCCAGGCGGTGTTTCCCGACACACTGGAGGCGGCCTTTTTTAGCGCGCCAGGCCGCACCGAAGTGGGGGGCAATCATACCGACCATAACGCGGGGCGGGTGTTGGCGGCAGCGGTGGACCTGGATTTGATTGCCGTGGCTGGCCCAGCGCATCACGGCGTGATCCGGGTTGATTCAGAGGGTTACCCGCAGGTGACGGTTAATTTGAGCAACCTGGACATGGTGGATGCGGAAAAGAATACTTCGGCGGCCTTGATCCGGGGGGTGTGCGCCCGATTAAAGGCGCTCGGCTACGAGATTGGCGGCTTCAACGCTTGTATGACCAGCGCTGTGCCCAAGGGCTCGGGGTTGAGTTCATCGGCATCCTATGAAGTGATGCTGGTGACGATCCTGAGCCAGTTGTATAACCAGGGGCGGATCGACCCGGTGAGCGCGGCGCAGATTGGGCAATACGCGGAGAATTTCTATTTCGGCAAACCCAGCGGGTTGATGGACCAGACGACTTCGGCGGTGGGTGGGTTTGTGACCATCGATTTCAAAGATGTTGAAAAACCGGTGGTCAAGAAGGTCAATTATGATTTCCGCCAGTCGGGGCATGCGCTGGTGATCGTGGAGACGGGGGGCGACCATGCCGATTTGACCGAGGATTACGCCGGGGTAGCGCAGGAGATGCGCTCGGTGGCGGAGGCTTTGGGCGGGCGCGTGCTGCGGGATTTCACGAAGCAGGATTTGCTGGAGGGGCTGCCTCAGCTTCACGGTAAAGTGAGCGACCGGGCTTTACTGCGCGCATTCCACTTTTATGAGGACGATGCGCGCGTGGTAGAGCAGGTGGAGGCTTTGGAAAGCGGGCAGTTCGAGCGTTTCTTAGCGTTGGTCGTTGAGTCGGGGCGCAGTTCGTGGATGCAGTTGCAGAACTGCTACTCTCCGCGCAAGCCGTTGGAGCAGGGCGTGGCCTTGGCCCAGGCGCTGACGCGCAACCTGCTGGGTCAAAGCGGGGCGTGGCGAGTGCATGGCGGCGGGTTTGCCGGCACCATCCAGGTATTCGTGCCTCAAGAGAAAGTGGCCGCTTATGTGGAGCGAATGGAGGCGGTATTCGGCGCGGGCGCCTGCTACCCCATCTCTATCCGTTCGGCGGGGGCAGTGAAGGTGGACTTCGGCGTCTAGCGCCAGAACTGGGGCAGATGCTCGCGGTAAGTGGACAGGTAGTCATCCAGCACCTGACGGGCAACGTCGAGATCGGTGATGACGGGATCGAGGAGCAGGCACTGCAGAGCTAAACTGCGGTCACCGCTCACGGCGGAATCCACGCACAATTTGACCACGGCGGCTTCGCGGCGGAGCAGTTCGGCCACGCCTTCGGGCAGCGCGCCCATCGACACAGGCCGGGGACCCATGCCAGAAAGCACAGCGGGGGTTTCGACAATGGTGTTGAGTGGCAGATTGCTGATCTGGCCGGTGTTGGGTAAGTTGACCGCCAGGTGGTAGTCATTGCCTGCCCCCGAAACTGCTTCGATCACTTCCAGCGCGCCTTCGCTGTCGGCATCCTTGAGATGGTCGATGCTCTTTTTTCCTTCACCCATCAGGCCAATTTCGTGGTGCCCTTCCTGGCGGTGGGCGGCATTGGCGTCCCAATCATAGAGGCTGAGATCGTATTTCTCCCAGGGCTTGGTCAAGGGGTCGCTGCACCAGGGCAGGTATTCATCCAGGTGCTCATCGCCGGGAACAGGCATCCAGCCAAAGGCGTCATAAACCCGACGGGTGAGGGGCTCGAACCAATCGGGGGCCTTGTTCCAGCCTTCGCGCAAGGCGGGATAGAGATCTTCACCCGTGCGGCGGTCGCGGATGTCCATGATCCAGGTAAAATGGTTGAGGCCGGCGGCTTTGATATCGATGAGCGGGACGGTGGCGTGGATGAGCTGGAAGATCTTGCCCCAGTAGGCCCGGTCGGCGTGGGTGCTGACGAAACCTTCGGGGCGTTGAATGCCGATTTTGTCGGCCAGGATGTACCCGGCCATGGCGTAACCTTCATAAATCTGGTGGCAAAGGCCAATGGCCTTAATTTTGCTATAGCGGTTGATGGCGTCGCAGATGCGCACCATGGGGTTGGTAAAGTTGATGTAGTAAGCGTCGGGACAGAGGGCTTCCATGTCATGGGCGATTTCCAGCACCGGGCCGATGTTGCGGGCGGCATGGGCAAAGCCGCCTGGGCCACCGTTTTCGGCGTAGGGTTGGCGGACGCCATACTTGAGGGGGATTTCATAATCCATGCGCCAGAGCTGCTCGCGGGGAGGAACCTCGATTGCGGCAACGACAAAGGCAGTGCCAGGGAGGGCTTCTTTGTGGTGCGTGTGGGCGGAAAGTGTCATTTGGGCGTCCCATTCGCGGTTGAGACGCTGGGCCAGGCGATGCATCAAGCCCAGGGCTTCGGGGTTGCGATCTACCAGGGCAATGTGGCTGCCGCGTAATTTTTTGCTTTTCATCAGGGAGCCAACGGTGTTCAAACCAAAACTGGCGCTGCCCGCGCCGATGACAGTGATTTTTGTGTGAGCCATAGGTCCTCCACGGGTATTGTAGCATAGGCGCAGTGGGAATAGGCGTGGTGGCTGCCAAGGCAATCCCTAAAGACTCCATACGCCCATACCTACCGAATTTCGGAATGAAACTTATGTTAAAATTACTTGTATTCCCATCTCTACAGGATCTCCTAAGAATGGCCGAATCGCAACTCAACCCACGCTACGAAGAAGCTTTTACGTTTGCCGCTCACCAATTGGCTCGATTGGTGACCCGGCGCCCAGATCAGTTCCCGATGGTGACCCGCGGTGGGGTGTGGAATTTGGGCGAGGAAAGTTGGACGAATTGGTGTGAGGGGTTTTTGGGCGGGCAGTTGTGGCTGTTGTACCAACACACCGGGGAAGAGCTTTGGCGTGAGCGAGCAGAACACTACAGCCGCTTGATCGAACCGCGCAAGCTGGATCGCAGCGTGCATGATTTGGGTTTCTTGTTTTGGTCCACGTACAAGCGGTGGTATGATCTGACCGGGGATGCTGCCTTGAACGATGTTTTGATCCAGGCTGGACGGACGATGGGGTTGCGCTTTCAGGAAAAAGGCCAGTATCTGCGTTCGTTTCTGGCGCAAGACAGCCTGTTCATCGATATCATGATGAATGTGGGAATCGTTTTTTACGCGGCACAGCAAAGTGGTGACCGGGCTCTCGAATCGATTGCCCTCCGGCACTGCCTGACCACCCGGCGCGTGTTGGTGCGCGGTGACGGAAGCACGGCCCACGAAGGGATTTTTGACTTGCAAAGCGGGGAGTTTCTGCGCCAGAGCACACAGCAAGGGTGGCGGGCAGATTCCGCGTGGGCGCGTGGGCAAGCCTGGGCGTTGTATGGGTTTGGTACGGTGTATGAATTGAGCGGAGACGAGCGCTTTTTGGAAACAGCAGAAGCCTGCGCCCGGTTCTACATTGAACGAACACCCACGCACGGCGTGCCGCCCAATGATTGGGATGAACCCAACCCGGCCTATCCTTACGAAAGCTCGGCGGCGGCCATCGCGGCTTCAGGGTTATTGAATCTCTCTCGTTTGACGCATGATTGGGGGCGCGCTCGACTGTATCGGGCTGTTGCGCTGAACATCCTGGATACACTTTGCACCCCCGATTTCCTGGCAGACCAGACCCCGGGTTGGGAAGGGATTCTCAAGCATGGCATGTATCACCAACGAAAAGCGCTGGGGGTGGACGAGAGTGTGATGTGGGGAGAGTACTTCTTCCTGGAAGCGCTGGCGAAGGTGCTTCATGGCTAAGATTGGACTTGTGACTGGCGGCAGCCGCGGCATTGGCCGGGCGATCTCATTGGCCCTGGCGGAGAAGGGGTGGAGCGTGGCGATCAACTACCGTGGCGGGGCACAGGCTGCGGGTGAAACCGTCCAGGCGATCCGCGCGGCTGGGGGCACGGCACAGGCTATTCAAGCCGATATCAGCCAGACTGCTGACCGCGCGCGGTTGGTGGAAGAGACGCTGGCAGCTTTTGGGGGCCTGGACCTGTTGGTGAACAATGCTGGTATGGCTCCCCGAGTGCGGGCTGACCTGTTGGAGATGGGGGAGGCAAGCTACGACGAGGTGATGGGGACCAACCTGAAGGGGCCGTTCTTCTTGACCCAACAGGTGGCCCGGTGGATGATTGCGCATCCGGCGCGAGCGGACGGTTTGCCTGCCATGATCGTCAACATCGGTTCGACCAGCGCGACGACCAGCAGCACCTCGCGAGGCGAGTACTGCCTGTCTAAAGCCGGGATGGGCATGATGACAACTCTGTTTGCCGATCGGTTGGCGGCGCACGGGATTTTGGTGTATGAAGTGCGCCCTGGGATTATTGAAACGGATATGACTGCCGTGGTGCAGGAAAAGTATGATCGGATGATTGAAGGCGGGCTGCTGCCACTTTCCCGTTGGGGTAAGGCAGAGGATGTGGCCCGCGCCGTTGTTGCCATCGCCGAGGGGGGCTTGCCCTACTCAACCGGCGAAGTTATTCATGTGGACGGTGGGTTTCATCTCCGCCGCCTGTAAGGAGGATTGCCATGCCTGCTGTGGACCGACTGACTTTCTACTCAACCGTCCTTTCCGATGGTGTCGTGCCGCTGTTCTATACGCCCAACCTGGAGAAGGCCATTGCCGCGGTGGATGCGATTGCTGCCGGTGGGGCGCGTTGCGTTGAATTCACCAACCGCGGTGAAGGCGCTTTGGCGGTGTTCAGCGGCCTGGTGGAGCATTTTCGCAAGGCTAACCCGGGTCTCATCTTTGGGGTGGGGTCCATTCTGGAAGCGCCAACAGCCGCTTTGTTCATTGCGCACGGAGCTAATTTTATCGTTAGCCCGAACTTTAACCCCGAAGTGGCCAAACTTTGCAACCGGCGGAAGACCGCCTATATGCCTGGCACGGCTACGCCAACCGAGATTTCGAACGCGGAAGAAGCTGGCTGCGAGATCATCAAGATCTTCCCACCGAGCGTGGAATTGATCAAAGCCGTGTTGGGACCGTTGCCGTGGGCAAAGCTGATGCCTTCGGGCGGGGTGGAACCGACGCAGGAGAATGTGAGTAAATGGATCGGGGCTGGGGCTGCTTGCCTGGGGATTGGCAGCGCTTTAATCTCGAAATCGATGCTGGCGAGCGGCGATTTCTCTACGGCGGGGCCGAATATTGCCAATATGTTGGCCTGGGTTAAAGAAGCCCGCGCGAAAAAATAGCATGGCGTACCGTAAACCCGCTTCCTTCAAGACGGCCGCGGATTTCAAAGCCTATCTGAGAACGAACGGCATTGAACTGCCCTTCGACGAGACCCTGGCTGAAGCGGGGCTTTCGCCTTTGGCCCAACCGGTGGTGGCGGACGGTCTGACCATTGGCAACCGTTTCGCGGTGCTGCCGATGGAAGGGTGGGACGCGCAGCCAGATGGGAATCCATCGGATTTGACCTTGCGACGCTGGCGAAATTTTGGCGCGAGCGGGGCCAAGTTGGTGTGGGGGGGCGAAGCAGCCGCGGTGCGCCCCGATGGGCGGGCCAACCCCAATCAACTAATCATTGCGCCAGAGACACTGGCCGGGTTGGTCTATTTGCGCGATACCCTGGTGAAGAGCCACCGCATGGCATGGGGGAGCGATGAAGGGCTGGTGGTGGGGTTGCAATTGACCCATTCTGGACGGTTCTGCCGCCCCAACGGCAAAGCGCTGGAGCCGCGGCTGGCGTATGACCACCCATTGCTCAACCCGCGCTTCGGGCTGCCCCTCCCTTCGGGAAAGGTGTTCAGTGACGATGAGTTGGCGGAACTGGCTCAGGACTATATTCGCGCAGCGATGCTGGCCCAGGAGGCAGGCTTTGACTTCGTGGATGTGAAGCACTGCCACGGGTATTTACTGCATGAATTGCTCTCGGCGGTAGAACGTCCTGGGCGGTATGGAGGCAGCTTTGAGAACCGCACGCGGCTGACGCGGGAGATTATCACGGGCATTCAAGCCGCGGCGCCGGGGTTGCGCATTGCAGTGCGTTTGAGCCTGTACGATTTTGTGCCATTCCGACCAGGCCCAGATCGGGTGGGGCAGGCGGTGGTCGCTGGACGCGACACGCCATTCCTGTTTGGTGGGGATGGCACGGGAGTGGGGTACGACCTGGATGAGCCAGCCCGGTTGATCCATTTACTGCAAACGATGGGCGTAAGGATGATTTGCGCAACCGCGGGCAGCCCGTATTACAACCCACACATTCAGCGCCCGGCTTACTTTCCGCCTTCAGACGGGTATCTGCCGCCAGAAGACCCGCTGATGGGTGTGGCAAGACAGATTGCAGCGGCGGCGGAGTTGAAGGCGCGCTTTCCAGCGTTGATCTTCGTTGGCTCGGCGTATTCTTGCTTGCAAGAGTGGCTGCCGAATGTTGCTCAGGCGGTGGTTGGTGGCGGGCAGGCTGATGTGGTTGGGCTGGGGCGGATGGTGCTGGCTTATCCGGAGATGCCCGGCGATATTTTGGCGGGGAGGCCGCTGCAAGGTAAACGCATTTGTCGCACGTTCAGCGACTGCACAACAGCGCCGCGAAACGGAATGGTGTCGGGGTGCTATCCGATTGATCCCTTCTATCGGGAGCGGCCAGAGGTGGAGAAGCTGGCGGAAATTAAGCGAGGGGAGCTCAAATAATTCTCAATCTGAGCCCTTTGCTTCCGAATTTTCGGACAGGTATTCGGTAATCAAGCGATGTGCAAGGTGCTCTTGCGAGTTTTTCCGTTGATGCGTTCGGTGCGGCGCCAACTGCTGTTGTCGTTCATCGTGATCCAGCGGCGCTCTTCAATGCGGTAGAACCAATCCTGGTCTTGCTGGTAGACAATCTGAATGTCGCCGGTTTCCCAGATGTTGAGGATTTCGTTGCCGTGGGCGTGGGTCTCGTCAAAATCGGTGGTGGCTTTCTGGCCCATCTCGCTGTAAAGTTCGTTCAACTCTAACAGGAGCGTATTGATGCCTGCGTCCATGCGGGACACTTTGAGGCCGATCTTTTGGGCTTCTTCGTACAAGATGGGATAGTTGTGCGAAGGGTATTTGGAATTGAGGGTGTTGGCGATACGGTCGGCCACGGTTTCATCCGAGATATGATGGGAGAGTAGTTCCTTGCACAGCATGATGGAGAGGGATTCGGCCCGGTCGACAGCGCCGATGACCAGGGGGTGGACATATTGGAAGAGAGCTTTGTAGGGGTTCTCTTTGGAGTCTTGCTGCTCGGAGCGCCAGAGTTGGATGACGCGGGTGAGTTCGTTGAGGCTGACGCTGACGCGGCTGTTGTCGCGGTCGATGGGGGACAGATCATGGGTCAGTGAAGTATCCACGGCAGTGAGGTAGGCCATAGACCCCATTTGGATTTCATCGGCCCCGAGGGTAATCATTGTGGCGGCTGAGGCGCATTCCAGGGGGACCAGGGCAATCAAGCGATTGCAATATTGGCGGAGGAGATGAACAAGGCGCATGGCGGCCTGGCCGTGCCCGCCGCTGGATTTGAGAAACAGGTAAATGTTTTCCTGTTTGCCCAGCTTTTCCAGGATTTCATACAACACGATCACGTCGTTATGACAGACCGCGCCGCGGGGGTTGTTCCAATAAGTGATCAACGGGCCGCCCAGGAGTTCTGTAATCTGGGTGTTGATGGCCTGGGTCTTTTGGAATAGGACCGGGGGTTGTTTGGCTTTGGGTGCTTGAGGTTGTTCCATTAGTAAATCACTCCGGAGCAAAATAAGCTTGCGGGTGGCGAGATATTTCGCGGGCGGTCAACCCGCCCGCGAACGATGCCTATTTGACTTCAAAGACCGCACACAGCGGTTTGGCGGCGCCGAGTTCGAGGGCGCGGACACCAGGCGAACAACTTCCGATGTTCAAGCGGAACATGCCGGGCTCTAAAACGAGTTCGCCTTCATCATTCACCAGCTTCATCATATCGGGGGTGACGGTGAACTCGATATCGCGACTTTGTCCGGGCTCAAGATGGACGCGCTCGAAGCCGATCAGGCTGGCAACGGGAACTTCGACCGAGGCTTCCAGGTCAGAGAGATAGTACTGAACAACCTCATCGGCAGCGATCGAACCCTTGTTGGAGAGGGTGAAGCGAGCCACCACACTGCCACGAGTCTTGATCTGGTTGGCCGAAAGGGAGAGGTTGGTGTACTCAAATTGCGTGTAGCTAAGGCCAAAGCCGAAGGGATAAAGCGGTTCGGCGGCGGCGTATCGGTAGGTGCGTCCGGTCATGCGGTAATCTTCGAAGGGCGGGAGCTGGCTGATGGATTTGGGGAAGGTGAGGGGGAGTTTGCCAGAGGGAACGGCGTTGCCGAAGAGGACATCGGCGACGGCGCGTCCGCCTTCCTGGCCGGGGTACCAGACGTAGACGACAGCTTCCACCATATCGGCCAATTCACCCAAGACAATGGGGCTGCCACCGGTGACAACCAGAACCACTTTCGCGCCGCCAACGATAATCTTCTTGAGATAGTCGGCTTGCGCGGCGGGCAGGTCGATGCTGAGGCGGTCGCCATTTTGATCAGAGAGGATGGCGTCGCCTTCTTCGCCTTCCATGAGCGGCGAAAAGCCCACGCAGGCAATGGTGACATCCGCCGAGGCGGCCTCGTAAACAGACCAG
Source organism: uncultured Anaerolinea sp. (assembly GCA_964403875.1). Lineage (GTDB taxonomy): Bacteria > Chloroflexota > Anaerolineae > Anaerolineales > Anaerolineaceae > Anaerolinea. Next base: position 11,051 of record CAYOHX010000129.1, read on the forward strand.
TCCATGGGGGCCTTGTTGGGTTGGTTCAACATGCAGCCCTGGCGGTATTCGAGCTTGACGCCTTCGGGTACCGCTCCCAGGATGCCTTCCAGGATGCTGGTGAGGGTCTTGTTCATGCCGTAGTAGTTGCCCAAGAGCACTTCCAGGCTGGTGGCGCTGGGGCCTACCACGAGAGCGGTGCGTAAATTTTTGAGGGGCAGAATGTTATTCTTGTTCTTGAGCAGGACGATGGATTTCCGGGCGGCTTCGTAAGCCAGGTCAACATGAGCCTGGCAACCGACGACATCCATTGAGATTGCGCTATAGGGAACCATTTCTTGCGGGTCGAACATGCCCAGTTTGAAGCGTGTGGCAAGGGTGCGGGCCAGGGAAACGTCGATGTCGGCTTCGGTGATCAGGCCACGGTCAATGGCTTCCTGGAGATGATCGAAATACACATGATCGCAGCCGAGATCGCAGCCGTGCTTGAGGGCCAGGGCGCAAGTTTCGGCGGGGTCGTTGGTAATTTTGTGATTGAGGTGGATGTCGCTGAGCGCGCCGCAATCGGACACGACGTGGCCCTGGAAACCCCATTTTTCGCGAAGGTAATGGTCGAGAAGAAGTTCACTGGCGCAGCAGGCTTCGTCATTGGTGCGGTTATAAGCGCCCATGACGGCTTCCACTTTTGCTTCGGTGACAAGCTTCTTGAAAGCGGGCAGGTAGGTGGCGTTGAGGTCGCGCTTGGAGACTACCGCGTTGAAGGTGTGGCGATCACGTTCCGGGCCAGAGTGAACGGCGTAGTGCTTGGCGCAGGCGGCGGCTTTCATGTAGCGCGGGTGATCCCCTTGCAAACCCTTGACGAACTCAGCGCCCATTTCGCCGGTGAGGTAGGGGTCTTCTCCCCAGGTTTCTTGACCACGTCCCCAGCGGGGATCGCGGAAAATGTTGACATTGGGAGACCAGAACGTGATGCCTTGATAAATGAGGTTCTTGCCATTTTTGCGCAAGGCTTCGTGGTATTTGGCGCGGCCTTCTTCACTGATAGCAGAAGCGACGCGTTTGACCAAGTCTTTGTCCCAGGTGGCGGCCATGCCGATGGCCTGGGGAAAAACGGTCGCGCGCCCATTGCGCGCCACGCCGTGAAGGCCTTCGTTCCAAAAATCGTAGGCGGGAATCCCCAGTCGGGGGATGGCTGAACAGCCATTGCGCATCTGGCTAATTTTTTCGGGGAGGGTCATGCGGGAGAGAAGGTCCTGAACACGGTCCGCAATAGGCAGGTCTGGGTTCAAATAGGGATGGATGAGTTCAGATTGATCGGGCACGGTTAAAACTCCTGGTCGTGGATAGTTTGGCAGACGGCACAGGTAAAGGATCGGCAACTCCCACCTGATGATCGGAAAGATAGTGGATATTATAATTCAGAGTAACTACTCAGAGGGTTGGAAAAACCCCTGAATTTGAGGTGTATATGGAGGATGATATGCTTTGGGAACAGTTAACTTCTGCTGATTTTGCCCGCGCCGTGAAAGAGACGGGCGTTTGTATCCTGACTTTGGGTGTAGTTGAAAAACACGCCGAGCATTTGCCATTGGGGACGGATTTCTTGAATGGACACCGTGAGGCTTGCCTGGCGGCTGAGCTGGAGCCGGCGGTGGTGTTCCCGCCGTTTTACTTTGGGCAAATCTATGAAGCGCGCTGTTATCCGGGCACGCTGACACTGCCGCCCACGCTGCTGTTGGACCTGCTGCTCCATGTGCTGGATGAGATTGGGCGAAATGGCTTCGAGAAGATCATTCTCTATAATGCGCATGGTGGAAATAACTATTTGCTGCCTTTCCTGGCCCAAAGCACTTTGTGGGCGGAGAAACCATACAGCGTGTATCTGTATAAGGGAGAGTTGGGGGAGGAGCGGGCGCAGCAATGGAGGGATTTGTTGGAAACCGAAAACCACATGCACGCTTGCGAATGTGAGACGAGCGTGACTCTGGCAAATTACCCGGACCTGGTGCACATGGACCGTGTGCCGGACAAAGTGGCTGATCCGTTGGGACGGATGGCGCATTTGCCAGGAGCTTTCACGGGGATTGGCTGGTACGCGAACTACCCTGAGCATTACGCCGGGGATGCCCGAACGGCTTCGGCTGAGAAAGGCCGCGCGTTGGTGAAGCTGACCGTGGAAGCCCTGGCGGAGTTTATCGGCAAGGTGAAGGCGGATGAGGCAGCCCCGGCGTTGAACGCCGAATTTTTCGGGCGGGTGCGCCAGTTGGGCGCGAAACCAGGTCCCGCTTGAACAGCCCTAATAGCTGGGTTTGAAAGGTGTCACAACGTCGGCTAATTTTTCGCCAACAATTTTGATTGCATCCAGCCGGTTGACGCCGAGGCCCAACCCCGCGGCCAGGTTGAGGTGGTTGTCGCCGTGGATAAAAGGTTCGTTTGGAAAGTTGCTGAGCGGGTCGAAGCCCTGAGCGGCGGTGGCAACGGTATCGGTGGCGACGGGGTCTTTGCCTGCCAGGAGAAGATTGGGGCGGATGGGCGTCATGGCGGGGATCCAAGGTCCTTCGCCTGCTTCGGTGGTCCAAATGCCGTCAATAACGGAGAGGTGGATGGGCCGAGCGCGGTTCAAGTCCATGATTACACGGGGCAAACGGGCGCGAGTAACGTCGCCAGTCCCGTGGAACTGGGAGCGGTAGTGGTCACCCCGGTTGATTTCAAAGGGTTGGAGGGGAGCCAGCCCGACCAGGTTCTTCATTGAATGGGTAACCCCGGCAATGTTGTGACATTTCATTTTGGAAACTGAAACAAATACGTCTATTTCATTGAGAACAGGGTTGAAAGGGAACGTTTCGTAGATGAAGGGATTTGTCCCAACGGAGGTGTTCTCGAAACCAGAATAGGGGGCAAAGGTGTTGAGATCGATAAGCGTTGCTCCAGTGGCTTTCACCATATCCGTGTAGCCGTAAGCGGGCCAGGATTCGGGCTCATAGACGGCTTCGACAACGAAGATATCTCTGGCTCCAGCGTCGCGAAACAGCTCGATGATGGCGCGTACCACCTCGGGATGGGTCAGGTAACTCTCGATTTCGGGAATGCCGGTCAAACCGCGGGATGAGACCCCGCCGGTCAGATTGGTTTTAATGGCTACCCGGTTTCCGTGGGCTAGAATGTCTTGCAAGCCGCCGAGGTCGTCGAAGAGGGCCTGGACCTGCTTGCGGATGAGGGTGGGGTCGTAACTGTCCGCGTTGTGGATGGATACCAGCGCTTTATGGTCGCCGGATTTGTTGCCGGAGAGCGGCAGCGCGGAAGTTGCCTTTTGGGGTTGGCAGGCAGCCAGGGCCAACCCAGCCGCCGCGGCGCTGAGCCCATGAAGGAATTGGCGGCGCGTGAGCGCGGCGCGGGGACAAGATGCGGAGGAGATTTTATTCATCAGAAGTTTTCCAGGGGATGTCGAAAGACGATTAGAGAGATAAATAGATTATAGCCAATTCCGTCGGCAGCGCTGTCCCCTCAAAATTGCAAACCTCCACAATAATTTTTCGGGTAGGTTCCAAAGTTATTGGGGGACACTCGGCCTCTTTTCCCAGGGGGCTGAACTGAGAGGTTATTAGAGTTGTATATGAATCGCGTACAAACGGGTGGCTTCCATTGACGAAGCCCTATCAAAAAAACTATAATGGGTGAAGAACGAGGTTTAAGCGTTCGAATTCAACGAGGTGAATCGATGAACATGGATTTCTTCCCTGCCGCGCAGGTCATGGTGACCGATCAGAATCAACGGTCGTTTGATATTTACTCGATGCTGCTGCGGAACCGGATTATTTACCTGGGCACAGCCATTGATGACAAGGTGGCCAATGCGATTGTGGCCCAACTACTCTACCTGAGCAACGAAGATCGCGAAGCTCCCATTCAAATGTATATCAACTCTCCGGGCGGCGTGGTTTATGCCGGGCTGGCTATTTACGATGCCATGCAGGTCATTCCAAACCCCATTAGCACGCTGGCGGTGGGCGTGACGGCTTCTTTCGGCACGGTGCTGCTAACGGCCGGAACCAAGGGCCAACGCTATGCGCTGCCGAATGCTACGATCCACATGCACCAGCCTCTGGGCGGGGCGCAGGGGCAAGCCACGGAAATCGAAATCCAGGCGCGGGAGATTTTGCGTTTGAAGGCTCGTCTCAACCAGGTGTTGGCTGCGCACACAGGACAGCCGGTTGAGTCAATCCAGCGAGACACGGAGCGGGATCGCTATATGAGCGCTGAACAGGCAGTGGAATACGGCCTGGTTGACCATGTGATGGTGATTCCAGAAGGGAAGAAAATTCTGGGGTTGTAACCCGCAGCGCCGCAGTTGATTTATAAAAGGATGAGCGACCGGCTCTCGAAAGGGGACGGTCGCTCTTGATTCGTATTTGGCACGAATATCTCCACGCCAATTCTCGATGATCCAGCGGGTTTTCGGGCTCTCTAGGAGTTGCCGTGGTAGGTCCCGCATTTAGGGGTGTGTGAGTGGCTTCG
>CAYOHX010000130.1:0-14960 GCA_964403875.1 uncultured Anaerolinea sp.
GTTGCGCGCCAGCGTCGAGGCGACCTCCTGCCAGGCGTCGATCACGCCGTCCAGCGGGCGCGGGCGGGGGGGGGCGCGGCGGCGGGGGCGGGGGGGGGGGGGGGCGGCGGGGCGGCGGGGGGGGGGCGGGGCCGCCGGCGTGTCGGCTGGTGCGGGTCCGGTTTCGGGGTTTTCACCCAAGCAGCCGCTGAGCAGGCCCAGGCAGAGGAGCAAGCTTAGCACAGCCAGGATCAGGGCTTGCCTGCGATGCTGTGCGGGCGCGCTCAGGAGAGGAACGCGGGGGTCGGAATGGTGTTTCAATGACATGGATTATAATCAATAAGTAAAGAAAGAGGAAACCGGCTCTTCGGAGAACCCCGAGATGGATTCCGTGACTTGGAAATGCGGGTCAGGTATTGAACGCTTGGGACGGAGTGGTTAGGAAAGGAGTGGTGATCATGGATCGAAAAAAATGGGCGGTGTTGTTTGGCGGGCTGTTTATTCTGGCGTTGATTGGGGTGGGGATGATCTTCGTAGCCAAGACGATGGTGGAAAACACGGTGAAAGCCGCCGTGCAGCCCTTTGAACAAGCCAACCAGACTGTGCAGACCAAGGTGGCGGAATTCATGAATCCCACGCCGACGGTCATACCGGACCCGATCACGATCATTCAAGAAGTGCGTTCGTTGGCCCGCCTGGAGACGATCCAGTACAGCGTGGAGAAGGTCATTACAGCCGAAATTGGGCAGAACGAGCTGGGGTTTCTCTTCGGCGACCGGTTGTTGTTTGTGGGGCACGGGGTGGTCATTGGCGGCGTGGACCTGGAGAAGATGATGCCGGAGGATCTGTGGATCGAAGGCAGCGTTGTGTACGTGCGCTTGCCAGAGCCAGAGGTGTTCATCGCCGCTCTGGATAACGAGAAGTCGTATGTCTATGACCGGGAGACGGGTCTGCTGACCAAAGGGGATGTGAACCTGGAGAAGACGGCGCGCGAGGCAGCCGAGAAAGAGATTCTCAATGCGGCGATGGAAGATGGCATTTTAGACCAGGCAGGGCAAAACGCTGAAAACTACCTGGGGCGTTTGCTGCGCGGGTTGGGCTTTGGGGATGTGGTGTTTGTGGAAGAGTAAAGTGAAAAAGCTTCTGGAGTCTAGCCTTTTAATATCACGAGTAATTCTGTTCCCTCTCCCACCGGGAGAGGGTTAGGGTGAGGGCGATTTTGCCCTTTGCAGCGCTTTGTTGTACCCTCACCCGCGCCGTCACACTTGCCCTGGCGGGCAGTGCCAGGGAAGCACGGCGCGACCTCTCCCGGAGGGAGAGGTGAGAAACAGATCATAACCGCATCAACCATTCGGGGTTGGCATATTTTTCGGCGATTAATTCGGCAGCGCGCTGTTGTTCGGTAGGGGACAATTCGCCGGGGACCAGTTCGATGTTGAAGGTGGTCTGAAAAGCGCGGGCGAAGGCGTGGGCGGTGGTGTCCCAATCTAAGGAGTAGCCCAGCACGCTTTCGATGGTGGTGGCGTGCTCCAGCAGGCGTTCGGCGGCCTGTTGGCGGGCGGATTCGTCGGGGTAGCACAGCACGCGGGTGATGCGAGTCAGGTCGCCAAAGAGGGGCAGCGAGCCGTGCTGCAGCACGCCGCCCAGGCGGCGGGCTTGAGCGCTGCCGATGAGCTTTTTGCCGGCCGCGGTGATTTCGTAGTTCGAGGGGACCTCGAAGCACACCGGGCCATTGGTCTTGGCTTGCCCAGGGTCCAGGTATTCTTTATCGGCGCGGGCGGGCAGTCCGAGCAGTTCCAGCGCCTTTAGAAGGGCTTTGGACAGGCGGCTGTACGACTCGAGAATGGTTCCGGCGACGATCGGCTCTTTCAAGGGGGCAATGATGGAGTAGGTCAACTCGTCGGTATGCAGTACGGCGCGGCCACCGGTGGGGCGGCGCACAAGGACATAACCGGCTTGGGCCAGGGCGGCATGATCTACGTCGGCAGCATTTTGCGCATAGCCGAGAGAGAGGCAAGCCGGGGCCCAGGCGTACAATCGCAGCGTGGGCGGAGAATCGCCGTGCCCGGCGGATTCGAGGATGGCCTCGTCGACGGCCATATTCCACGCGCCAAGGGCGGGAGGGTGAGTGAGGAGGCGCCAGGTGTTAGTCATGTGCGGTATTATACAGGAAAAGCCGTCTGATGACCTGAGTTATAATTAGGCTCTCTAGGAGTTGCCGTGGTAGGTCCCGCATAAATGCGGTTCACCACGCTAATTCCCAATGAGCCTATAATTATCAGGGCAGGGTTTGTACAGCCCTTTTATGAAAACCAAATTCGGCGAGATGAATGTGGAGGGGGAACAGCGGAGGGATTTTGAAATGAAACGAATCACATGGATGTTCCAGTTGATGGTCGTTTTATCGCTGATATTAACCGCCTGCCAGGGCACCCCCACGCCCACGGCAGAGCCGACTGCTGCTCCCAGCGCCACGGCAAAACCGACCGAGGCGGCTGCCACCACGCCCACCGCCGCGGCGGTGGAGGCGGAGACGCTTTATGTGAACCTGGTCTGGCACCAACACCAGCCGTTGTATTACAAAGACGATAACGGGGTCTACACCCGGCCCTGGGTGCGCGTACACGGAACCAAGGATTATTATGACATGGCCGCCCTGGTGCGCCAGTACCCGGATGTGCATGTGACTTTTAACTTCACCCCGGTGCTGATCCGCCAGATTCAAGACTACCTGGAGAATGGGGCCAAAGATTTGTACTGGGTGATGGCGGAAAAGCCAGCCGCTGAGCTGACCGAAGAAGAGCAGCGCTTTATCCTGGAGCGCTTCTTCGACGTGAACTGGAAGAAGATCCTGGCGCGTTACCCGCGGTATCAGGCGCTGTTGGACAAACGCGGCAGCGGCGACGCAGCCTCGATCAACGCGGCCCTGGGAACCTTCACCGAGCAGGATTACCGAGATTTGCAAATCTGGTTCAACCTGGCCTGGTTCGATCCCAGCATCCTGGCGGATCAGCCCTTGAAGGCCCTGGTGGACCAGGGTGAAGGCTTTAGCGAGGAAGATAAGCAGATTGTGTTCGGCCATGTGCTGAAGGTGATGGGCGAAATTCTGCCTCTGCACGCCGAGATGCAGCAAGCCGGGCAGATCGAGGTCATCACCACGCCGTATGCTCACCCGATTCTGCCGCTCATCACCAACACGGCCTTGCAACGGGTGGGTAATCCCGCGTCCGAGCTGCCGAATGCGTTCATGTATCCGGCGGACGCGGTGGCGCACCTGGAAAAGAGCGTAGAAATCTACGAAGACATCTTTGGGCAGGCTCCGCGCGGCTTGTGGCCCGGCGAAGGCTCGGTGGCGCAATTAGTGGCGCCGTTCATCATCGATGCCGGCTACCAGTGGATGGCGACCGGCGAGCCGGTTTTGGCCAAGTCGTTGGGCCTGGGCAGCTTCACCCGCGACGGGCAGGAAACCGTGCAGGAAGCGGATGCGCTGTATCGCCCGTATTACGTCAAAGACCTGGCTGGCAACCGCATGGCGGTCTTCTTCCGCGATGGGGTCATTTCGGACCAGATTGGATTCAACTACTCAGGCATGAATGGCAAGGCCGGGGCAGAAGATTTGATGCGCCGCCTGGAAAACATTCGCGCCCAGTTGGAGAAAGAAGGGGCCGAAGGTCCGCACGTGGTCAGTATCATCCTGGACGGGGAGAACGCGTGGGAGAATTACGATAACGACGCCATCGACTTCCTCAGTGAGATGTACCGCCTGTTCTCGGAGACCGAGGGCATTGAAACCATCACGCCGTCCGATTACCTGGCGAAATTCCCCGAGCAGCGCGTGATCGAAGACCTTTTCCCCGGGGCGTGGTTCAGCCCGAACTACGACACCTGGATTGGAGAGAGCGAGGAAAACACGGCCTGGAATTACCTGGGCCAGACTCGCGCGGTGTTGGCCGATTACGAGCGCGGGGTGAAGCCCGTTTCGCCTGAGGACCTGGCGCTGGCCAAAGATTACATGTATCTGGCGGAAGGCTCTGACTGGTTCTGGTGGTATGGAACGGATCAAGATTCCGGGCAAGATTCGTATTTTGACGAAGGCTACCGGGCTTTGCTGCAAAAGGTATTCGAGACACTGGGCGAGCCTGTGCCGCAGTTCGTGTATACGCCGATCATCCAGGCCAAACCGGCGGCAGCGGACCGGCCGTTGAATGGCATGTCCACTCCGGTGATCGATGGCGCGGATTCGCCCGGCGAGTGGGACAAGGCTGCGTTCTATTCAGCCGAGGGCATGTCTCCGGCGACCAGCCTGGCTTATGCCATTGACCAGAAGTTCCTTTACTTCCGCATGACTTTTGGCGAGTCGCTGGTTCCGGTGGAACGGCTGGGCTTTTATGTGCGCCGCGAAGGACTGGACGCCGTGGCGACATCGCGCCCGATGGCGGACGAACCGCCCGTGCCCCTGGGCATTGGGGCCAGCACGCTGGTGGAATGGAATGGCAGCGACACGCTAGATGTGTACCAGCCTGGGAAAAATGGCTGGGAATTGACGGCGGAAGGCGTGGGCAGCACAGCCGCGAGCGGCGACGTGCGCGAGTTTGCCGTGCCTCTGGCGTTGTTCCCCGAGTTGAAGCCACAAGAGGAATTCCGGATCGTGGTGGCGGCGCAGCCTGCTAACCAACTGCTGCCGGCTGATGGCCCCGCCCAGGTGATTTTGCCGGATTTGAGCGTTTCGACCCCGATTGCGGAGATTGCCGACCCGGAGAATGACGACCACGGGCCGGGAACTTACACATACCCGACCGATGGGGTGTTCGATCGGCAGGTATATGACTTCAAGTCGTTGGCGATTGCCGAAGATGACACCAGTTTGATTTTCCGGGTGGGATTCTACGGCCCTGTGCCAAACCCGTGGAACTCATCGATCAATTTGTCTCTTCAGACGATTGATATTTACATTGACCAGGATCCTGGCGCTGGAACAGGGGCCCGGCTGATGCTACCAGGGCGCAACGCGGCGCTGGCGGAAAGTTACGGCTGGGATTATGCCTTATGGGCGGAGGGCTGGTCGCAGCAGGTATTCACGCCTGATGCGAACGGTCAACCGGTGCAAAAGACGGAGGCCAGTTTCAAGGTGGTGGTGGATCCCGGAGCGCGGATGGTGACCATCCGCATTGACAAAGCCATGTTGGGCGGCGGCGACCCCGCCACCTGGGCTTATGTCGTGGTGGTGTTGGGCCAGGAGGGATATCCATCGACGGGGGTCTGGCGCGTGCGCAACGTGTCGGCGGAGGCTGCGCAGTGGAGTTTTGGCGGCGCGCCGGAGGCCAAAAACCACACCCGCATCATCGATATGTTCTGGCCCGCCGAAGGCTCGCCCACCCAAGAGGATCAGTTGAGTGACTTTGCGCTCAACTCGGCTGACCCCGGCACGTTGGGACCGGATGATTTTGCGCAAATCATTCCATTTACTGTGGCGAAATAAACAGGGATTCCGGGATTCAACGGTAGAGTCCTTCCCTAACCTTTTATTCGAACCGTGATTACAAGGAGAGACGATGGAAGCTGGCAAAGAGATTGTGGCGGTGGAACCGCGGCAATGGGTGGAAATCATTTTACCGGATGGACGTGTGTTCAGTGGACCGCGCGGCGCGACCGTCGAAACATTCATGCGAGCCCTGCCTGAGTGGGACAATCCGCCCATCGTGGGGGCGATCATCAATCACGAACTGCGTGAACTGACTCAGCCCATTAAGATGGAGTCTCAGGTGAAGCCCGTGACCATGAGCGACGCGGACGGAGCCCGCATTTACCGCCGTTCGCTGGTCTTCTTGCTGGAAGCGGCGTTCGACGACTTGTTCGCGCCAGCGTTCTTAACGGTAGATCACTCGGTGTCATCGGGGGGGTATTTTTGCCAGGTGATGGGCCGGGCGCAACTGAACAAGAGCGAACTGAAAGCCTTGCGTAAGCGGATGCTGCAATTGGTGGAAGAGGATATCCCCTTGAAGCGCGAGGTGGTTCCATTGGCCGAGGCGACCGCCTTTTTCGCCAGCAAGCAGATGGATGACAAGGTCAAGCTGCTCAAGTACCGCCAAAAAGAAGGGCTGGTGCTGTATAGTATCCAAAACCACCGCGATTACCATCACGGCTACATGGTTCCGTCTACGGGCTACCTGCGGTGGTTTGAGCTGCATGATTTGAATGGAGAGGGCTTTATCATGCAGTTCCCCCGGCGGCATGCCCCCAAGCAGATCCTGCCGATGCCCGTATACGCGAAGCTGCTGGGCAGTTTCCGCGAGTATGGAAAGTGGTTGGAGCGCCTGGAGATCGAAAACGTGGGCGCGTTGAATGAGACCATCGAGAAAGGCAAGGCGCGGGAAATCATCCTGGTGTCGGAGGCGCTGCACGAGCGACAGGTGGCCGAGATGGCCGAGCAGATCGTGCGCCGGCGGCAGCAGGTAAAAATTGTGCTCATCGCGGGGCCTTCCTCTTCGGGCAAGACCACCACCTCGAAGCGGCTGTCGGTGCAACTGCTGGCGCAGGGTATCTCGCCGTTGCCGATTGAAATGGATAACTATTTTGTGGATCGGGAGAAAACCCCGAAGGACAAGAACGGGCAGTATAATTTTGAGGTGCTGGAAGCGCTGAATACGCCCTTGTTGGAAGAACATTTGAAGCGTCTGATCGCTGGGGAGGAAGTGCAGATTCCGAAGTTTGACTTCCGCAGCGGCACAAGCAAACCGGGGGAGATTTTCCGGTTACAGAAAGACCAGTTGATCATTCTGGAGGGCATCCACGGGTTGAATCCGCGTTTGCTGCCGTCCATTCCGTTGGAGCAAACCTTTCGCATTTATGCTTCGTGCCTGACGCAGCTCAACCTGGACCGGCACAACCGGATTTCCACCACCGACAGCCGCCTGCTGCGGCGCATTGTGCGTGACGCGCGCGAGCGGGGCTATTCGGCGCAGAAGACCATTGAGCGCTGGGAGTCGGTGCGGCGGGGGGAAAAGGAACACATCTTTCCCTACCAGGAAAACGCGGACGTGTTGTTCAATTCGGCGTTGGTGTATGAGCTGGCGGCGCTGCGCCAACTGGCTGAGCCGCTGCTGCGGCAGGTGCCGTTTGGCACGCCGGAGTACGTGGAGGCCAAGCGCCTGCTGGCCTTCATCGAGTGGTTCTTGCCGCTGCCGCTGGATTTGATCCCCGACAACTCGATTATGCGCGAGTTTGTGGGCGGGTCCATTTTGCAGGATTTCAAGTTGTGGCCTGAACGAGAAGATTAACGTCAAAAGAGAACCGGTAGCGTATGCTCGCTACCGGTTCTCTTCTGAGGGTGTACCCGATTACTTTTCGGTCTGGCGTTCGATTCGCGCGCCGAGGGCGGTAAGCTTTTGCTCTACGCGCTCGTAGCCGCGATCGATCTGTCCGACGTTGCGGATGGTGGACTTGCCCTGGGCCGAAAGGGCCGCCAACACCAATGCCATGCCAGCGCGGATATCGGGCGATTCCATCTTCTCACCGAACAGGCTGGTGGGGCCTTGCACTACGCAGCGGTGTGGGTCACATAGCACGATCTGAGCGCCCATGCCCACCAGCTTATCGGTAAAGAACATGCGGCTGGGATACATCCAGTCATGGAAGAGGATCGATCCGCGCGACTGGGTGGCGACCACGATGGCGATGCTGACCAGGTCGGTGGGGAAGGCGGGCCAGATCATGGTCTTGATCTCGGGGATGGCCCCGCCCAGGTCGGGTTCCACTTCCAGGCGCTGCTCGGCGGGAACGTAGATATCGTCGCCGTGCACTTCCCAATCGACACCCATGCGGCCAAATACCAGGCGGACCATATCCAGGTACTGAGATCCGGCGTTGCGGATATGAATGGATCCACGGGTGACCACCGCCGCCCCTATATAGCTGACCACCTCGAGATAGTCCGGCCCGATGGTGTAATCGCCCCCGTGGAGCGAATCGACGCCGGTGATGTGCAGGGTGTTGGAGCCGATATTCTCGATCTTGGCGCCCAGGCTGTTCAAGAAGTGGCACAATTCCTGGACGTGGGGCTCGGAGGCGGCATTACGCAAGATAACCTCGCCCTTGACCATCGCCGCTGCCATGATGGCGTTCTCGGTGCCGGTCACGCTGGCTTCGTCTAATAGAATATCCGCGCCGTGCAGCCGCCCGGCCTTGAACTCGAAGATACGGTCATAATTGACCTCGGCGCCCATTTTGCGCAAGGCCAGCATGTGGGTGTCGACACGGCGGCGGCCAATCACGTCGCCGCCGGGCGGGGGCAGCCGCAGTTCACCGGCGCGGGCGGTCATGGGGCCGGCCAGCAGGATGGATGTGCGAATCTTGCGGCAAAGGTCGGGGTCCAGGTCGGCGGCGCGCACCTGTTTGGCGTGCACCCGCCAGGTGTGCTCATCCAGGGAAGTAAACTGGACGCCCAGGCTTTCTAGCAGGCGGCGCATGTTGAGCACATCGGCAATGGCCGGAATGTTGTGCAAAGTGATGGGCTGGTCGGTGAGCAGGCAGGCTGCCAGCATGGGCAGGGCTGCGTTCTTGTTTCCGGCGGGCGTGAGTTCGCCCTGCAGGGGGATTCCGCCTTCAATCAGGAATTTATCCATCAGGTTGATGCCTCCGCTTTAAATTGGACTGTCGGGTATCGCTGTTGAGAGTAAGGGCTATCAGATTGTTTCAAGGCGTTCAAACCGACCTTCGAAAAATATTGGATCGGACTGTCGGGTATCGCTTGTTGGGCTTCCGGGTCAATGGGTCTATTCAAACCGCTCTACCCGACCTACGCCTACGCCGAGGAGGAATTTGCTTAGCGCAGCGATCCAACGAACTGGTCGATGGCGGACTGGTCCCAGGAGGCTTGCGGGCCCACCGCCATGAAGAAGGCCGTGCCGCCTTTGCCTTCAAAGACTGCCATGACTTCGCGGATGGTCGCGCCCTCGTTCGAGGAGCCTTCGTAGACGATCATTTCGGTTTCTTGGCCGCGAATGGTCACGGGGTAGCTGTCGACCTGTCTCAAATTGCTGATCTGCCCGGTTTGGCTTTCGCTCATCTGGCGCATCTGCTCGGCCAACTGGTCGGGGTCCATACCTCCGGCAGTGGGGAACTGGTACATCATCAGCATTTGTTCTTTATCGCTGGAGCTGAAGCCAACCATCGACACGCCCAAAAGGTTCATGCCAAAAGTTTCGGTATAACCGGCCGGCAAGGTGTAGTCGGCGATGGCGGCCGCGGAGGATTGAACCTCACCCGTGTCGGTGGAGACTGTTTGGGAGACTAGCTTTCCGGCCTGGGTGACAAAAATGATGCCGGCGATGATGGCGCACAGGCACAACACGCCCACGACGGCCAGGATGATGATCAGTAATTTCTTGTTCATGCTTACTCCTCAATCAAGCTGAAAATTTTCGATGGGAAGCTCAACAGCGTCCTGCATTCATCGTTGTTAAATATTCTCGTTCCTGCTCAGCCCTTTGGGGAATTTCGGGGCTTTTCTACCAAGGCCTGCGTAGTTACATATTTTATACCGTGAAGTCATGGATGAGTCAAATGGAGCGGCTCGGTTTGTTCGAAGCTGCCGTATTGCAAGATGTAGGCTGGGATGGTTTGGCACAGCGTGGATATGAGGCGAAAGCCGTGTTCGGGCAGGTTGCGGGCGTTGACCAGATTCTGCATCAAGAGGAGGACGGCTTTGGCTTTGGACAGCGGCTCAAACACCACGGCGTTCCGGGCGCGATAGGTGGGGAAGATGATGCGCGCCAGGCTGGCCTGGCGGACCACCTTTCCGGGTTGCGCGGCCAGGCCGAGGGCAGAATCGGGGCTGACCAGATGCCCAAAAGGGGTTGTGAGCGTGTCGGGATGCTGGATGAGCGAGGGAAACAAAGTAGCAGCCGAGGTTTTCAGGTTGAGCGGGCGGGCAAATCCCTGACATGTGGGAGGCTCGGGCCCACCGGAGAGGAATACCAACTCGTCGGTGAGGTAATCGTAGCCCTGGGTGAGCAGGAACGTGGTGAGGCAAGTTTTACCGCTGCCTGAGCTGCCCACAAGCAGCGTTGCCTGGCCTCCCTGGCTGACGCAGCCGCCATGCAGCACGGGTCCGGCGGCACAGTGGTTGGCGAAGTGATAGGTCGCTTGCTCGATCAGCCGTAAAGCGGTGACCGTGTTGGAAGCCTGGCAGCTTTCTGGTTGTCCATCCTGACTGAGGACCAGCTCGCCAGAGGGGGGCTCCTCCGTGAGTTCGAAGCGGCACAGCGGGGTTCCTGTGGGTGGGGACTGTTGGTGGCGGAAAGCGAAATCCAACAGGCGTTGGGCGCGTTCGCCGCGGGCCGAATAGGACAGGCTGAGATTGCCGAAGGAGATGAAAAGTTCGTTCAAGGAGTGGCGGTCCCGGCCAGCTCGATGCAGCCGTTTTCCAGGAATTGCTGGATCGCTGCCTGTACATCCGTGGGGATTTCACCGGCGGCATCTGGGTAGGCTTCGGCGAGCAGATCGATGATATCCTGGGTGGTGCGCGCGCCGTCGCACAGGCTCCATACCAGAGAAGCGCTCTGGTTCAGGTACACGATGCGGGTCTGCGCGGGATGATAGAGGACAATCTCGTCGTCCATCTGCTGGAGTTTAAAATCGGGGAGGGGGCTAGGAATCTGGTTGAGCACGTGGCACTCCTGTTGGGCCAAGTGTACCCTGAAACGCAAGGAACGGGGAGCGTGGAAAAGTGGCTTATTGGGACCTACCACGGCAACTCCTAGCGAGCCGGAAAAGCGGGAATTTTCAGGCCCGCTTGCGCAGGGTTGCCAGGGCTGTTGACAGTCCCCATTCAAAGACATGGAAGGGATGGCGCACCCACCGGCGCCACGCATAAGCCCACGGCGCTCCCAGCCCCACGCCGTAAAAGAAGCGCAGCCAGGCTTCGGGTGGCGCGAAGGTGTCGGCCAGGGTGTCGGGACGCAGGGCGCGGCGGGGCCAGCCATTGTATTCCGCGCCGATGCCCGCGGGTGGGGTGGAAAGGTCCCAGGCGAAGCGTTCCACAATGGCGGGCGACCAGGGGGTCAAAAAGTGCAACAAGGGCAGAATGCGGGGGATTTGCGGGTAAAGGCGCTCCAGGCGGTCCCAGTCGATTTGGTCAGCGTATTTCTCCACCAGGCTGACGATGTCGGCGGCATAGATGAGCTTGAAGGGAATGCTCAGCAGCGGCGGCCCGGCAGCGTGGCGGTAAATGTGCCAGAGGGTATCCTCGAGCGAGAGGGTATACGCGGGGCGGCCCTGCAGTGAAAAGACAAAGGCTGAAGCAGACAGCTCCGCATAGCCCAAGGGGCGGTAGTGGCGGGTGGAAGGAAAAATTCGGTGGTGAATCTCCACGCTGATATGCAGGCCATTTTGCAGTCGGCCCAGCGGAGGCAGGTGATGATGGTCGGGTGGGGCGGAAGATTCGGCTTCCTCGCGGTAACCCAGTCGGACCAGGGTGGCGCGAGCCTGAGCCAGGTCGGTGGGAGCAACCAGGATGTCCAGGTCGCGCATGGGTCGCAGCCCGACTTGAGGGTAAACTGTGTGAGCCAGGGCGGCGCCTTTGAGGGCCAGGGCGCGGATGCCTTGCTGTTCCAACTCGGCCAACAGTTCGGCCAGGGCAGCGGCGCGGATTTCGTTGGATCGCGTGTATTGGAGGTATCCGCCCATCAATTCGCGTTTGACCGGCGTGGGCAAGCGGACCCCCGCGGAGGCGAGGTGATGGTAAAGCAGTGGGGTGAGGTTGTTCGGCTCTGCTGACCGCAGAATTTGGCTCCAATCGGCTGTGTTGGCGGCGGCCTGAATCAAAGCGGCTTGTTGAGCCGGATGCGGTTCGGCGCGCGCGCACAGGCCCGGCAGGGGCGAGGCCACCTGGGGGAGGTCAGCAGTCGACGGAGTAGAGGCGGGCGAGGGCGTGAGGAGCCTTTCGCAGTGACAATTAGTTCAGGCTGCGCAGTCCCTCGATGAGAGCCATGAGGGTGGTTTCACGGGCCGCGCTGCGCTCGGCGACTTCTTTGAGGAATGCCTGGTCCCGGGTGAAGCGGGCCGTTTCCGCGGGGACGCCGTGATAGTACTCCATCAGTTTTGGCATGAGGGGTAGGAGTTTGGCGCGCAGATTGGTGATCTGTTCGGCGGCTGCTGCGTCTCCGGCAGCCAAGGCGCTCAAGTGGCGTTGCAATTCGGCGGCGTTGAATTTCCAATCCTGGATGCTCAAGCCCGCTTTCTTTTTGAAACCACTGCCGGCCATTGGGCGGGCAAAGATGGGCAGTCTGGAGAATTCGGCCTGGGTTTCGTCCAACATCTCAACCAATCGGTCGCCAAACTCGGCCACTTTTTGGACCAATTCCGTTGAAACCGTATTGGCGGTTTCGGGAGCAGCCTCAGGGACGGCGGCGGGTTTGATCAAACCGGCGCGTTCGAGAATTTCATAGCCGGTGACCACCTGGCCGTGATATTCGTCCGACAGGCGAGAAGAGAGCACCATCGTGGCTGCCGCTGCGTGTTCCACCGGCATCAGGCCGGTGTAGGCTGAATGGAGTGAAACATTGAGGAACTCGTCTTGGGTGATACCCAGGCGAGGGGCCAGTTCGCGGGCTACGTTGCGGATGCCTGGGGTATCGACCATGCCGGGGGCCAGGGCGATGACCTTGACGCCTTCGCGCGAAACCTCGGCGTCCAGCGATCGGCTGAAGCCGGTGACGCCTTGTTTGGAGGCGATGTAGGCGGATAGGCTGGGCATGGCATCGGTGGAAATCATGTTGATGATTACACCCGAACCGCGCGAGAGCATATCCGGCAGAAAGCTCTTACAGGTCAAGAAGGTTCCGCGCAGGTTGACCGATACTACCCGGTCCCATAGGTCGATGTCCATTTCCAGAACGGATTGCACCGGGCAAAGGATGGCGTTGTTGACCAGGATATCGACGCGGCCAAAATAATCACGGGTGGCCTGCCAAAGGTTCTTCACCGAGCCTTCGTTCGATACATCCGTACGCACGTACAGGGATTTGTAGTTGGCGGCGCGCAGATTCTTGTTGACTTTTGCGCCATCGTCGGTCAACTCGGCGATCACCACGCCAGCGCCTAATTCGGCAAAGGCTTCGGCCAGGGCCCGGCCAATGCCGCGCCCCGCGCCGGTGACAACCACGATTTTTCCTTCGAACTCCTTCGGAGAAAGTCCAACCTGTGAGTAGATTTCTTTCATGCCGCCTCGTGATGGGTAGAAATCCGACATGGTATGACCACTTTGGGCCGAGTGGATGAATGGTTTGGATTTGCCGTTGGAGGCATCGCCCTTTAAATTATACTCAGATTGGGCATCCATGAGTTTTCATTCAGTTATCATCTCGCAGATAAAGCGCTGCCCACGGTGTGGCGTCTCAAGGGCTTTGGGTAGCGGCCGACCCAGCCCGCGGCGGGCGATTTTCCTAGCCGGGTTGGGAGGAGGCCGAGGCGGCGGCTTTCAGTTCATACATGAAATCTTCCAGGGCCAGGTGATAGTTCTTGGCCACGTCTTCCAGGGTGTCGAACGCGGCAATTGGGCAGCCCACGCATTGGGTGTGGTGCTTGAAGAAAATTGCGGCGGCATGAGGCCAGCGCCGCAGCACTTCGGCAACCGTCGTGGTGGTTTGAATCGTGGAGGTGATTTTTGCAACCATCAAGACATCCAATCAGCGCAATGGGAAAACTGCGACTTAAAAAATCATACCGCCAGGAGGGGGGCGCAACGTTGCGCAAAATCAAATACGGACGGTGTCGTCGGCGATAAGCACCAGTTGGTGGGGGGCTCGAATGGTGATGCGCTCGCGGCCAGAGTGAACAATCTCTTGATCTTCCCACTGGCTGAGGATGCGACTGACGGTGTATAGGGTGGCTCCGATCATCTCTGCCAGGGCCTGGCGGGTGAGGGGCATGTCGATGAGCACGCCGTCGGGGACCTTTTGGCCTGCCTGGGAGGCAAGGCGTAACAAGGCCCGCGCCAGGCGGCGTTCCACTCGTTCGGTGGCCAGTTCGCGGAAGCGATCCTGGTATTCCTGCACATACACGGCCATGATCTCCATGGCGTTCAACGAAAGACGGGGAACGCGCAAGGCCAGGGCTTTGAGATCTTCCTTGCGCCAGTAAGCCAATCGCGAGGATTCGACAGCCTGCGCGCTAATGGGATAAGGGGTGGCGGCGGTGAGGGCCACAATGGCAAACAGGTTTCGCGAACCGATGATGCGCAGCAGAACCTGTTGGCCGTCGGCGGTCACCTGACCCAATTTGACGCGGCCTTCCAGAAGGAAATACACGTGGGTGGAAGGGTCGCCCTGATGAAAGATGAATTCATCCGCACTCACAGACCGGGTGTGGGTGATGTTATCGACTAACGCGAATTCTGGCTGGGTAAACCCGGCAAAAAGGGTGTTCTCGGCGATCCAGGTTTTGTCAATGGATGAGAGCGGCATATCGTGTATTGTAGCATGACCGCTCTCATTCGTGCGGAGCTACCCTCCAAAAAGCTTTCTGAGGAATTCCAGGAGCTTTTGCCAGACGCTCAAGGGTTTTTCAGGCTCCACCGGTTCGGGAGGAATTTCGGTCACCACGGCGCTGAAAGCAGCGGTTCCATATTGATTGATGTAGGCGAAGGGGATTCGACAGTGGCCTGGCGCGAGGCTATTGTTCCCGGCCCAACCTGGACCCCAACTGTTACGCACCAGGAAGACTCCGCCGCCAGGCGCGGAGGCGTCGGTTTCGTACCCTACCATGCACATGGCGTGTCCGCCTTCTTTGGGGTCGGTGGGCAGGGGCAGGCGGATGTCACCCGTGGAGCGGGCGGGTTCCGAGAACCAATAGGTGTAGACCGGCACGGCAAAGGCGACCGGGCGATTGTCGGCCAACACTTCACGGATTGAGTCGACCCAAGTGGCGGTGATCTTCTGCGGTTCCGTGATGCGGAATGGCAGAGCCTTGCTGGCTGCATCGGG
>CAYOHX010000131.1:0-14765 GCA_964403875.1 uncultured Anaerolinea sp.
CGGCAGCCTGCTCCGTTTATTGGATGTCGCCTCGGGTTGCGCCGCATTCTGGCGCGGCAACTTCCAGAAGGCCCCTTCTTTGTCTTCCCCCGAACTTGCGATACAATACGAGTAATGCAGTTCCGCTGCCTTTTCTCTGGGATGCAGCTTACCCCAGCCCCAGACACCCACCAACCGACACTCAGGAGGGTCTTCCCATGACTCCAGTCCGCATTGGCATTCTCACCTCGGGCAGCGACTGTCCCGGCCTCAACGCCGCCATTCGCGCCTTCGGCAAAGCCGCGATATCCGACTTCAACATGCAGCTCATCGGCTTCGCCGATGGTTTCGACGGGCTGGTTCAAGACCGTCCCATTCAAATCGCGCAAAGCGATCTCTCCAACATCCTCACCAGCGGCGGGACGATTCTGGGGGCCAGCCGCCTGCAACCTGGTCAGTTCGCCGTTGGTCAAACCGGCGACCGGCTCCAGGCCGCCCTGGCCACCTATCAACGGCACAACCTGGACGCGCTGGTCTGCCTGGGCGGCGGCGAGACCCTGGCCAATACTTACCACCTCATGCAGCAGGGCCTCAATGTGGTTTTCCTGCCCAAATCAGTCGACAACAGTGTTCCCGGCACCGACAACTCCATCGGCTTTCACACCGCTCTGGAAATCGCCACCGAAGCCATCGACCGGCTGCACTCCACCGCCCACAGCCACCACCGCATCATGATTGTGGAATTGATCGGTCTGGAAGCCGGTTGGCTCACCCTCGGGGCTGGCCTGGCTGGCGGCGCCGATGTCATTCTCCTGCCCGAAATCCCCTACGACATCGATAAGGTAGCCGAGGCCATCCTCTCACGCAACGAAGCCGGCAAACAGTTCAGCATCATCGCCGTTTCCGAAGGCGCCCGCACCCTCGAATCCGTGCAGTTCTTCGAGCAGGTGCGCAAGGTCAACGCCGATCTGCGCGACGGCGAAGAACGCGAAACGGTGGCCGCCACCCTCGACCGCATCGAAAACCGCGCTGTGGGCAGCACGCTGCTGCTCGCCAATCGTCTCGAACACCTTACCCGCCTGGAAACTCGCACTTCCATTCTGGGTTACTTGCTGCGCGGCGGGGTGCCTTCTGGCGGCGACCGCATCCTGGCCACCAAGCTCGGCACAGCCTGCGCCGAATTCGTTGCCCATGAGAAATACGGGGTGGTCCTCGGCTCGCGCTGCGGGGCCATTGAAGCCACGCCTCTCGCGGAGATCATCAACAAGGTCAACACCATCCCCCTTGACCACCCCTGGATCAACGGCGCGCGCCGGGTGGGCGTTTGCTTTGGTGATTGATTCCCTCCTCCCGTAATCGGATAGGTTTTGAGCGTATCGCGCGATTATCCTGTGGTGTTATAAGATACGACCTGGCAAAAAAACCAGGCCGCAAGCGAAATTCTACCCATCGAAAGAGGTTTTCCTATGCCCCAAGAGCGCACCCGAAAAATCGTGATTACAGCCATCATGTCCGCCATAGCCATCTTCCTGGGACTCACCCGCTGGGGATTCATCCCCTGGGTCGGCGGCATCAGCTTGACCATCATGCCCGTCCCTGCCATCATCGGCGCCATCCTCGAAGGCCCCATCGTGGGCGCGTTGATCGGCCTGATCTTTGGTATCTTCAGCATGATCCAGGCCGCCGTAGCCCCCAACGGCCCCGGTGACACCATCTTCACAAATCCGCTCATTTCCGTGCTGCCCCGCCTGTTCATCGGCCCCGTGGCCTGGTTGGTCTGGCAAGGACTCAAGCGCTGGCCCGTGGTCGGACTGATCGTCTCTGGCGCCGCCGGCAGCCTGACCAACACCCTGCTGGTGCTGGGTATGATCGGAATTCTCGGCTTATACCCCTGGGAAGTGATCGGCCCGGTGGTTGTCGCCAACGGCCTGCCCGAAGCGGGGGTGTCCGCCTTCATCACCCTGGTGGTCGTCGCCGCCTGGAAGCGCATTCAGGTGGGCAAACAAACCGGCTCAAAATTGTAGCCCCTTTCCGTGAGGGAACTAGAACAGCAAAATTCCCGCCGCCAACAGCCCCGCGACCATCATGCAAATCCAGTCGCGGGGTTGCATTTTTAATTCCGCCAGAGAAGAGCGCTCGCCCGAGCCGTAAGCCCGCGCGTCCATGGCCAGGGCCAAGTTTTCAGCCCTGTGCAGGCTGGTCATGAACAACGGTACCAGCATAGGCACAATCTGGCGGATGCGCGCAAAGAAGCTGCCCGGGCGCGCATCCCAATCCGCCCCGCGCGCCGCCTGCGCCTTCGCAATCCGCTCCGCCGAAAGCGCCAGCAGAGGCAGAAAACGCAGCGTTATTTGCACCATCATGACGAAATCATCCACTGGGATCAACAAGGCCCTCAGCGGCTTCAACAACCCATTCAGCCCCTGGGTCATTTGCGTGGTCGAAGTGGTATAGGACATGATCCCCAGGAACAAAATTAATCCGCAGAACCGCAGCAGCAGCGCCCCGCCAAAGCGCAGATCGTGTAGGGTCAAAACCAATCTCCCCCACGCCCACAACACAGGCGGATTATCCGGCCCGGCATTCCACAGCACCTGCAACACAGCTAGGATGAGCAAGAAAGGCAGCGGGGCCAACAGCGCGCGCAGCGCATATTTGAACGGAATCTTTCCCAGCCCCAGGCAAACCAGGGCCGCCCCCCGCCCCCCCACCCAACCCCCCCCCCCCCGCGCCCAGGGGCCCGCCCACACCCCCCCCCCGGCACCCCACCACCCCCCCCGCCGCCCCCAGCCCCAGAAACAATCCCCCCAACCCAGGCGCAAAGGTCAACGCCATCACCACCACAACTACAGCCAACAACCGCGCCCGCGGATCCAAACGGTGCAAGGTCGAGTCAACGGGCAAGTACTGCCCAATGGGAATATTGCGCAGAAATTCAAAACGACTCATGGCGCGCCTCCCGGGCTGCACGCCCGCAGCGCGTCCGCCAGGGCATCCGGAGTCACCAGCCCCTTCGGAATGGGCCAACCTCGTTCCCTCAAGCGGTCTGCCGTGCGCACCACCAGCGGTGGCTCCAGCCCAGCTTTGGCCAAACCTTTGAAATCCCAGAACACCTCTCCAACCGGCCCCTCACGGATGACGGTGCCCTTCTCAAACACGGCCAGTCTGCCGGCCAACGCGGCCAGGTCATTCATGCGGTGCGAGGAAAGCACCGTGGACATGCCTTCGGCTTGCAATGTCGCCAACCGCCCCAACACCTCCAGGTGAGCGGCCGGATCCAGCCCGGCGGTGGGCTCGTCCAGCAAGAGCACCTGCGGTCGCAGCGCCAGCGTGGCGGCCAAAGCCACTTTACGCTTCTCGCCGCCGCTCAAAGCAAACACCAGCCGGTCTTTGAAAGCCTCAAAATCCAGCCCCACCAGTTCCATCGCCCATCTCACCCGTTCGGCCAGAGTTTCTTCCACGCCCACCTGGCGCGGGCCGTAGGATATTTCATCACCCACATATTGCTCAAAGAACTGCATTTCCGGATTCTGGAACACCAACCCGACCATCTTTGCCACCGTGCGGGTCGAGACATTCAAATCGGCCAATTGGTGCGGCCCCACCCTCACCGAGCCTTTCTGCGGCCTCAGCAGCCCATTCAAGTGCTGGAGAAGCGTAGACTTCCCCGAACCGGTGCGCCCCAAAAGGCCCAACGTCTTGCCGCGCATGGCCGTCATGCTCAAATCTTTGAGAGCCAGGTGCGCCAACGGAGTATCGGCCAGGTAGGTATGTTCCAGGCCGCGCACTTCGATCATCGCCTCGCCTGACCCGTCCCCATAGTTGGACGCTTCAAGAGCGCTGGCTCTCACCGTACCCGAATATACCGGCAGCCGGTCCAGCCACTCCTGTGGATGCAACGGTCTGGGAGTCATCACACCCAACCAGGTCTGAAAACGTTCCGCCAAACGGGCAGGGCGCGGTAGGCCCAATCCATATTTTGCCACCCGGTTGGCGTCTGTGAACACCTCGCCAGGCGTTCCATCCTCAGCCACCTTGCCATCGTGCAACACCACCACCCGCGAGGCCATCACCGCCTCTTCCATGTGGTGAGTAATGAACACCACCGCCATACCTTCTCGGTTCAGGCGCAGCATCTCTTCGATCGCCATCAATCGCCCGGCCGGGTCCAGCATGGTGGTGGCTTCGTCAAACAGCACCACCTGCGGGCGCAAGGCCAACACTCCCGCCAGGGCCAGGCGCTGAGTCTGCCCCCCCGAAAGCATGTGCGGCGAGCGCTGGGCGTGCTCTTCCAGGCCCACCGCTTTCAACGCCTGATCCACCCGTGCGCGCACCTCTCCCGAGGGCAAACCCAGGTTCTCTGGTCCAAAGGCCACATCTTCGGCCACCGTGGTCGCCACAATCTGGTCCTCGGGGTGCTGGAACACCATCCCAACCTGCCGCCGGATCGCCATGAGTTGCTCCTTACGGCGCGTATCCAGGCCATTCACCAGCACCCGCCCCTCTTGTGGAATGAGCAACCCGTTCATATGGCGCAGCATGGTCGTCTTCCCCGATCCGT
The DNA here is from genome assembly GCA_964403875.1 of uncultured Anaerolinea sp. GTDB lineage: Bacteria > Chloroflexota > Anaerolineae > Anaerolineales > Anaerolineaceae > Anaerolinea. Next base: position 4,541 of record CAYOHX010000131.1, read on the forward strand.
TCGAGCCGACCACAGCCACCATGTCACCAGGGAAGATTTCCAACGTCAACCCACGCAAAATTTTGCGCGTGTTCTCCTCGCCGGGATAGTGGAACGTGACATTGTCCAGCAGGATGAGCGGTTCCATGCTGCCCATTATAATCCCATGCGCCTGCCACGCCTTAAAATCACCTCTTGGTTCATTGGGAATGGGCCTGGTGAAGCGCCATTTATTCCCGGTTTCTTCGCGGATTCCGCCGCGCCAATTCCCATTGGGCCCAAAATCAAGTAAAATACTCGAATTCTTTTTTTCAACGGGTAACTATATGACGGCTTCTACGCATCCCACCTTGGTCATGAAATTTGGCGGGACTTCGGTTGGCACACCCGAAGCCATGCAGCAAACTGCCAAAATCGTCAAAGACAACCTTGCCTCCTGGCCTCGCATCGTTGTGGTCACTTCCGCGCTCTCTGGAGTCACCGATATCCTCCTCAAGAGCGCCCTGGCCGCCACGCGCGGCGACGTCTTCACCTTCCAAGACACTGCCCGCGTTCTCACCGAGCGCCACGAAGCCGTCCTCACTTCTGGAATCATCCATCCGGCCCGTCAGGACGCCATCCGTGAAAGCGTCCAGGCCTTGATTCAAGATTTCTCCAGCCTGTGCCTGGCCATCTCTGTGCTCGGCGAGGCCACGCCCCGCGCCCTCGATGCAGTCGCCTCCCTGGGTGAGCGCCTGGCGGTGCGCCTGCTGGCCGGAGCCATCGACTCGCTTGGCGCGCCGGCTGAGTATGTTGAGGCCACCCGCCTCATCCGCACCGACAACCATCACCAGGCCGCCCACCCCGACATGGCCGCCACCCAGGCCGCCACGCGCGCCGTGCTGTTTCCCTTGCTGGAGCGCGGCATTGTCCCCGTGGTCACCGGCTTCATTGGCGCAACATCCGAAGGCGCAACCACCACCCTCGGGCGTGGCGGCAGCGACTACACCGCCGCCATCTTTGGCGCGTTGCTCCCCTCTGATGAAGTCTGGATTTGGACCGACGTTGACGGCGTCATGAGCGCCGACCCACGCATCGTGCCCCACGCTGGCACGATCGAAGAGCTCACCTACCGCGAGGTCTCCGAGCTGGCTTATGCCGGAGCCAAGGTATTACACCCCAAAACCATCCGCCCGGTCATCGAGGCGGGCATCGGCCTGCGCGTTCTCAACACCTTCAACCCCGCCCACCCTGGCACGCGCCTGGTCAACGAGCTGCCCGTCCGCGAGCAAAAGGTGGTTAAATCTGTAACAACCATTCGTGGGCTCAAACTGGTCACCCTCGAAGGCCGCGGCATGTTGGGCGTGCCCGGCGTGGCCGCCCGCACCTTTGCCGCCATCGCCTCCACCGGGGCCAGCGTCTCGCTCATCTCCCAGGCCTCATCCGAGCAAGCCATTTGCTTTGCCGTCCCCACCGAAACCGTTCCTCAGGTCATCGCCGCCGTCCAACATGCCTTCCGGGATGAGCTGGCCAACAAGGACATCGACCGGGTGTGGGCCTCCGAAGAAGTGGTCATCGTCACCGTCGTTGGCGAAGGCATGCGCAGCACCCCCGGCGTGGCGGGCCAGGTTTTCAGCGCCCTGGGCAACGAAAAAATCAATGTGATTGCCATCGCCCAGGGATCTTCCGAAGTATCCATCAGTTTTATCCTCGCCAGCCAGGATGCCGTCGCTGCCGTGCGCGTGCTCCACGACCTGGTGATTCGTTAAGGAGTTTTTCATGAGCACCAAAATCCCCGTCGCCGTATTGGCTGCCACCGGCAGCGTTGGTCAGCGCTTTGTCCAACTCTTAGACAACCACCCCTGGTTTGAAGTGGTCGCCCTCACCGGCTCCGACCGCTCCATCGGCAAGCCCTACGGCGAAGTTTGCCACTGGCTGCTGGCCGGAGACATGCCCATCTGGGCCCGCGATATGATCGTGCGCCCCTCCACCCCCGAAGCCGTCCAGGCTCCCCTGGCACTGTCGGGTCTACCCGCCGACCTGGCCCGCGACATCGAGCCTGCCTTCGCCCAGGCTGGAACGGTCATCTGCTCCAACGCCTCCGCGTACCGCCGCGCCGCCGACGTTCCCATTTTGCTCCCTGAAATCAACGCTGCGCATGTGCGCCTGGTTGAAACCCAACGCCGCCTGCGCGGCTGGAGCGGGGCCATCACCACCAATCCCAACTGCACCTCCACCGGCATGAGCATTGCCCTCAAACCCCTGCAAGATGCCTTTGGCCTCAAGCGCGTTTTCGCCGTCTCGCTCCAGGCCCTCTCTGGCGCTGGGTACCCCGGCGTTGCCTCCATGGACATCATCGACAACGTCATCCCCACCGTCGGCGGTGAAGAAGACAAAGTGGAATGGGAGCCGCGCAAAATGCTCGGCGCGCTTTCTGGCGACGTCATCGAGCTGGCCCCCTTTGGAATTTCTGCCCAAACCAACCGCGTCGCCGTCACCGATGGTCACCTGGTGACTCTCTCGATCGAATTAGGCGCTCGGGCGAAGCCCGCCGATGTCATCCAGGTCTTGCGTGACTATCAAGCCCCCCAGGAAGCTCGCGGCCTGCCGTTCTCGCCCAACCCGGTCATCGTGGTGCGCGACGAAGACAACCGCCCGCAGCCGCGCCTGGACCGTATGACCGGCAGCGGCATGACCACGGTGGTGGGCCGTGTGCGTCCCGATTCGCTCCTCGACATCCGCATGGTGGTGCTCTCGCACAACACCATCCGCGGCGCGGCCGGTGGCTCGCTCTTTAACGCCGAATTGATTGCTCGCATGGGGTATCTCGGCGCGCAATATACGCGTTAGCCTGCCTGCTCTCAGTCGGAGGTCTCATGACCGCTTTCGAAGACTTGCTCGACCCGCAAAACCGCGCCATTTTCCAATCACTGGACAGCCCCGCGGCCATCCAGGCATATCTCGACAGCATACCTTACATGGGCGAAGACCTCAACCGCACTCCCGTCCGCGTCATGCAGGATCGTCAATGTCACTGCCTGGATGGTGGCATTCTGGCAGCCCTGGCCTTACGCCGCCTGGGCTTCCCTCCCCTGCTCGTCGACCTCACTCCTGAACCGGACGCCGATGACGACCACGTTTTAGCTGTCTTTAAGATCAACGGCCATTGGGGCGCCGTAGCCAAGTCCAATTATCCCGGCCTGCGCTTGCGAGAACCGATTCACCGCACCTTGCGCGAACTGGCCATGACCTACTTTGAACCCTTTTTCAACATGCAGCGCGTTCGCACGCTGCGCGGCTACACCCGCCCCTTCAACCTGGCTCAATTCGACCGCATCCGCTGGATGGACAACCAAGCCGGCAACGATCTTGTGGTCGAGCGCTTCTACGCCCGCCCGTTCACACCTCTCATCACCCCCACCCAGGTTCAAGCGCTCACCCTCCTGGATGAGCGCGCATTCCAGGCCAACCTCTACGGCGTCAACCTCAACGAGACCTTCAAAGCGCATTAACATGCCCCTCACTGATATCCAAAACTACCTCCAAATCTCGCCCTGCCTCCACACCGCCGGGCAGCCCTTCCCCCAGCACTTCCCTGCCATCCGCGCCGCCGGTTGTCAGGCCGTCATCAACCTGGCCATGCCCGAATCGCCCGACGCCTTCCCCGAAGAAGGCGAATTGGTCCAGAGCCTGGACATGCGCTACATCCCCATCCCAGTCGAATGGGAATTGCCCGAACGAGAGAATCTGGAAGCCTTCTTTGCCGCGCTATCGAGTCTGGAGGGGCAAACCGTCTTTGTCCACTGTACCCGCAACATGCGTGTCTCGGTTTTTGTATTCCTGTACCGGGTTCTGCGTCTGGGTGAACCGCGCTTCCAGGCCGAAATGGACCTGCGAAAAATCTGGCAACCCAACGAAACCTGGCAAGAGTTTATCGACGAAATATTATCGGCTAACCAACCGTAACGAGGCCAATTAACGAGGCAACTCCCCCCTCACCGGCGCATCCTCGATGCGCAGCCACGCTTCCAACTGCTGCTCGAAGAACAGCGCGACTTGGGCGTCTTCCAGATCACCCACCAGTTTCATGCTTTCGCCTTTTTGGGTGATCACATGAAGATCATACACGTTATACCCACCGTTCTTGCTCTGTTTATACTTTTCGGTCGTGTAGAACTGCTTCACGTCGGCTGTTTTCAGATCCTTTCCCCCAAACCACGGCAGGGGCCCGTGCCACAATGAGATATCCTCCCGCTCCACTTCCAACGTGGTGCGGTTGAGGAAACCCGCCAGCGTCGCATAGGTCATCCCCACCCCCACCGCCAGGTGCGCAACCGGGAACACAATCATAATCCAGGGGGTATTCTCCTGAGAAAAGGCGATTCCATACCAGAAACAGAGGAAGGCGTCCCACGCTACGCAGAAAAACGCCATTGGCACATATTTGAGTGAAAACCAACGCCGCACCAACCGCGCGCTGCGCCCATCGCTTTGCACCTGCACGCTCTGCGGTCGCCCCACCGGCATCCGCTCGCGAGGCTCGGGCTGCTCGTCAACCCGCTGCCCATCCTGCAACCGGATCAGATGCTCGGTGCCGCAGTATTCGCACCGGTAGCGTCTGTCTCGTTCCGAAGCTCGAATCTGCGCCCCGCAAGATGGACAAACCAGAGAAATAAAATCGGCCATAAACCCTCTATCTCCTCTCCACCAGCCACTGTTCCAGCCAGAATTGCCGGTTGACCGGCAAATAATTCCCTATAAAAACCACCGCCAACGCTACCATCGCCACACCCAGCCCAATCCAGGCCGCCCACCGCGCCCAGGCATTCCGCGAGTCCCGGGCCGCGCTCCACAGCAATCCCAGGCTGCCCAACCCGCCGCTGAACAATGGCAGCAGCACCGGCAGCATATAATGATCGGGCTTGGGAGCGACAAACCACAACAGATATACGCCTAATGGCATGCACCAGCTCAAAATTAACCGGTTGACGAACGTTCGCTGCCCCCAAATGGCCCCCGCCGCCAACCCGCCCAGCGGCGCCAGCAGCAGCGCGGACGGACCAAAATAACGGTTGAGTGTCCATGCCCAATACTTCGGCCCGTGTTGGTAATAATACGGATCATCGTGAGGGTAACCGTACTTTAATTCTTGGGTCTTGTAGGTTTGAATTTCGACCATCCTCTGGCGCGGTGATTCGTAAAACACAAACGGGTTGCTCAACACCGTCACCGCGGCCATCACCGCGGTGAAGCCCAGCCCCACCAGGAACATCTGCCCCAACCGGATTCGTTTTTGCGTCCAACCAGCGATCAAATAGGCCGGAATGGTCAGCACGAACCAAACCCCCTGGATCTTGATCGCTGTCGCCAGCCCACAAGTCACTGCCGCCAGCCAAAAGAAACGCCCAAAGCGCAGCCGGTCGCGGTTCAGAAAGAAGATTGTCAACACCACGCACAGGATCGCCAGCGCGTCGGGATGCCACCAGGCGATGTTCTGTCGCACCACTGCCGGAACTGCCAGCAAAAAGATCGTCATGCCCAACGCGGCCCACAGATTCCGGAAGCCCGTTTGCATCTGCACCAGCAGCAGGACAGCCGCCAGCATGGGCAGCACACTGATCACCATACGCAGCAGAAACATCATTAGCGCAAACTGCTGGATGTAATCCGGCCCCAGGATCAGGCGCATGGGCAGCAACGCCAGGAACGAAGCAAAGTAAAAGGGATAACCGTAATGGTAATCCCCGTAAATAATGAGCCGCCCCAGTGTGATGGAGGGGTTGGGGTCGAAATCCAGCATCTTGACCACAATCGGGTACGTGATGCCCTCGTCTTGCGTCTCAACCCCATTGCTGTTGGGAAACCCCATACAGACGAAATAAGCCAGGGTGATCGCTAAGACCACCCAGAAATTCCACAGTTGGCGTTTCCGATTCGCGTCCTTCATCACCGCATTAGTTTACCAAAAAAATCCTTACGCCCGCTGAATCCACGCCAGAATCTTTTCCGCGGCCAAAGGCACAGCCCCTCGCACGCGCTCCGACAGCTCCCGACTAAACTGGAACTCCGTACCACATACGGTCAGCAGCAGCGCCTCGGTCTGAGCCGCATACAGCGAACGGGTCATCACCATCAACGCCTCGGGCGAGAGATGGTGAGACAGGACCGGCAACTCTGTCGCTTGCGCCTCCATCCCCTCGGTCACAATTTCGCCGCCGCCAGCCCCCACCGCCGCGTCGATGAACACCACCCGCTCATACCCGGCGATATCCTCGCCCAACTCGGGGGTCAATTGCAACAGAAACAGGAATTCTACCTGGGCGTGCCCGCATTCAAAAGGCTCCTCGTAGGAATCCGGCGCGGGCAAATTCAACCGGTCAGCCACCGCGCGCAGCACATGCCATGCCACGCCGTCATCCTGTCGGTCAGGGTTGCCCCAGCCAATCAAAAGAGTCTTCTTCAAATGTTCACCCACTCCACATGAAATGACGCGGGGTTGTGAGCGCGAAAGCAGGCTCACAACCCCAGGTCAAAAAGGAAAAAGAACGTTCAAACTCAGGCGTTGCGGCGCAGAGTCTGCACCACCTCGCCATCCGGATTGGTGATTTCGACCACCATCGGCATCTGCCCCACCGCGTGCGTCGAGCAGGACAGGCACGGGTCATGAGCGCGCACCGCGGCTTCCACCCGGTTCAGCAGACCCTCGCGGATCTCTGGCCCGGTGATGTATGTCTTGGCCACGCTGTCGACGGCCTCGCTCATCGCCCAGTTGTTGTGCCCGGTCGAAACGATCAAATTCACCTTGGTGATCTGGCGGTTCTCGTTGATCCAGTAGTGGTGGATCAGGGTTCCGCGCGGCGCTTCGATGACACCCACGCCCTGAGGCACGGGGTTCTGGCGCGTGTTCAACACGTCAGAACTCAAGATGTCGGGATCATCCAGCAGCACGCCTACTCTTTCAATGGCGAACAGCGTCTCGATCAGCCGAGCGTAATGGTAATACAGGGTATTGCCCAGCGGCACGCCGTTGTTGATCGCGCGGTAAGCCTTATACTCTTCCTGCGCCAGCGGTGTGTCGATGTGATCGCAATTGTTCAGGCGGCCCAGCGGACCCACGCGATACACACCCTTCGGCCAACCCATCTTCTTGTAGTAGGGGAACTTCAGGTACGACCAGTTCTCAACGTGCTCGGCGATGTAATTCAGATAATCCGCGCCTTTGAAACGCTCCAACTGCGCGCCGGTCTTATCCACCAGGCGCAGATCACCGTCATACAACTCCAGGCCGTTCTGCGGGGTCACCAGGCCAAAGTATCCCGTCTCGAGCACCGCGAATTTGGCAATATCTTCCGCGTTCTTGGTCGCCCAATCCTTGATGATCTGCAAACCAACCTTGGTCGTTTCGATAGCATCCGCCATCCCGCCCAAGATTTCGTCGCGTTCCGTCGCGGTCAACGCTTTGTTCACGCCGCCAGGAATGGCGAAGGTGGGGTGAATACGCCGCCCACCCAAAATGGCGATGATATTCTGGCCGAACTTGCGCAGATTGACGGCTTTCACCGCCAGATCCGGCGCGGCCTGGATCAAGCCAACCACATTGCGTACCGCCGGGTCCGCATCAAAGCCCAGCAACAAATCCGGTCCGGCCAGTTCGAAGAAGTGCATGCCGTGGCTCTGAACAATCTGCCCCATGTGCATCAACTCGCGCAGCAGCGAAGCCGGGCGCGGGGGCGGGCAGCCCAACACCGCGTCGCCGGCTTTCGCCGCGGCCAGATGGTGGCTGACCGGGCAAATGCCGCAAATGCGTGGGGTAATGTAAGGCATTTCCTCAACCATGCGGCCTTCGCAGAACTTCTCGAAGCCACGGAATTCATTGATGTGCAGGTAGGCGTGATCAACTTTTCCGGCCTCGTCCAGGCGGATCGTGATTTTCGCGTGTCCCTCAATCCGGGTTACCGGTTCAATCGTTATCTTTTGAGCAGTCATACGATCCATCCTTTCCACTAATGCCACTGCAGCTTGTCGCCCTTGACCTCGGGAATGCGTCCCTGGGCCAGTTCGCTCAACACATAAAAGATCTGATCGGCTGAAGGCGGGCAGCCCGGCAGGTGAATATCTACCGGAACCACCTCGTGTACGGCGCGCACCTTGGTCGGCTTGCACAGTTCTTCATCCTGCGGGATCATGCCTTCGCTGTCGGTGCTTTCCGTTTCAATATAAGCTCGCCGGAGAGCCTCTTCAATGGTGAACAGGTTGCGCATTGCGGGAACACCGCCAAAAACGGCGCAGTCTCCCATCGCCACCAGCACCTTGCAGCGCTTGCGCATGACCTTGGCAACGTGTTCGTTGGTCGTATTGTTAATGCCGCCTTCCAAAACGCCTACATCCACGCCCTCTTCATCCGGCTCTTTCAAATCAGTAATCGGGGTGGCACGAAGATCAACCAGTTCGGCCAGTTTTATAATCCGCTCATCCATATCGAGCAGGGACATGTGGCAGCCCGCGCAGCCCGCCAGCCAATCCGATGCAACTTTAGGTTTCGACATACCAAGCTCCTTAAATTGATGTGGCTATCTGCAATCTGCCTAGGCTAAAGCGGCCTGCCAATCGACTTTCACCGCGCAGCCCATTTTCTCACCCAATCCGGCCAGGGCCGCTTCGGTCGAGCGAACCGCTTCCGCCGGTTTTACCAATGGCCGGGCTTCCTGCACCGCCCCGGTCAGGCTCAGATAATGCCCGCCCTGTTCGGTCCAGGCCGCCACCGGCAGCACCACCGCCGCCTTATTGGTCAATGCCGACTGGTAGCTAGCCATCACCACCAGAGTTTCCACCGTCTTCACTGCGGCCATCAACGCCTCGCTCGGGCATTCATCCGCCAGAGCCACGAGCGCCGATTGACAACCATTGGCGGCGTTTTCGGCTTTCAGTCCATAAGCCTGGGCAGCCTTGAAGTTGGCCCCGGCATGAACGTTGTACACTTCGGTAAAGGAACCGCGCCACTCGCTCGTCGAAAGAACGCCGTTCTTGCCGCCCAACTTGTCTTCCACCTTCTTGCCCAACTTGGGCGGGATGGGACCATTCACCGCGGCTTCGATCATTCCAGCCGAGGCCTTCATGCCATCACACAGCGCCTTGAAGGTCGCCAGCGCCTCGGCGGGCAGCCGCAAAGATGCCCAGGCGGCGGGTTTGTCCTTCAACGCGGCGGCGGCGGCGGTCAGGGCTTCGTCCCAGGTGCAAGCCACCAGCTTGCCGTCCTTGCGCACCATCGGTTCGCTCACGCGATCGCCCTTCTCCAGCAGCGATTCAAACCGCCCCTGGCGGCACAGCACGCCCGCATTCAATTCACCGTCGAAATTCCCATCGATCCGAATCACGCGGTTGTCGCGGACATAAACCACCGTCTCGCAGCCCACGCCGCAGCCCACGCACACCGTGGGGATGGCTTCCGCCTGGCTCTTGTGGCCCTGGTAAGCCGAGAAGCGGTTGACCATCGAACCGGTCGGGCAGACCTGCTCGCAGGTGCCGCAGGAAATACAGGTGCTCTGGCCCCACGGCTGGCTCAAATCGGCGGTCAGCATGGTAGCGCTGCCCCGCTCTTCAAAGCCCAACGTGTTCATGCCCACCAGTTCGCTGCAGGCCCGCGCGCAGCGCCGGCACAAAATGCAGCGGTTGTGATCCAACAGCATAAAGGGATTCGAAGCATCCACCGGGAAGTCATTCCAGTTGGGCTGCATGGGCCAGTGGGTCATGCCGTGTTCCAGGGCTGTGTTCTGCAAATCGCAATCTCCCCCGCTCAACTGACAGAACGGGCAGAAATGGTTGCGCTCGCTGAAGATCAGTTCCAGAATGAATTTTCGCGTTGCCTCAACAGCAGGCGTGTGGCAGCGCACCACCATGTTCGGGCTGGCCGGCAGCGTGCAGGAAGGCTGCAAAGTGCGCGCGCCCTCCACCTCAACCAGGCACAGCCTGCAACTGCCAAAAGGAGTCAGCGCGGGGTGGTCGCACAACGTTGGAATGTGCGCACCCGCCTGTTTGGCAGCCTGTAATACGGTCGTACCTTCCGGCACCTCAACGGTTTGTCCATCGATTTGCAAGCGGATCATTGGTTTTCATCCTAAAGGTGAGTTTAAATTAAGGCTATGGTAATTGTAGACAAACTGGTCTGGATTACTCAGTGAAAAAGATCACCAATAAACCTGATATCTGACGTTTAATTGTCACGAAATGAATCTGTAAGCGCTCAAAACGGCTCTCTAGGAGTTGCCGT
>CAYOHX010000132.1:0-14414 GCA_964403875.1 uncultured Anaerolinea sp.
TTTTATGTTTTTGACAATGTTAAAGTTCAATGGGCTTTTTAGCCTGAGTAGTTACGATTTTACTATCACGACTTGCAGAATATAAGCGCATATCCCGACTGAAGAGTAACGCAGTCACATCATCCTGATGATATTGAATTTCTATTGATTTGACGAGATGGCCTTTTTCCAAATCCCATATACATATCTTCCCATCTTGTCCTCCTGTGGCAATGAAATTATCGTTAGGACTAAATGCGATGGCGATTGCATGGCCATTATGAGCTTTTGTCGGAATGACTTCTTTGGTGAGCATGTTGATTAATTTTATATACCCGCCGCTGTCGGTAAAAGCTAATAGAGTGCCTTTTGAATTAAAAGCCACATTCCTGATCATTTCTTTTTTTTCATCTTCATAAATTTTCTCGAAGTGCCCCTCTCCGGGCTTCCTAAGATCGATTATGAATATTTCTCCTTTGTCACTCCCGGTCGCGATTAAGTCGTCTTTAGAAATACATACTTTACGCAACTCACCTTCAGTAATTTTTTGTGGCATGCAATAAAATTCTTTTTCTGTAGGATCGAAGAAACTGAATGTTCCATCTTTACAACTGATGACAGCTCTCTTCCCCGATAATGAGATAGCTAAACCTCGGGTGTTATCTTTATGCCATGTTTTTTTGAAAATGAGTTGATAAGTCTCCATGTCATATTGGCTGATCGTCCCATTCTTCCCGGCCAAAGTATATAAAAATCGATTGTCTGGCGAAAAGGCGATGTTTCCCACCCACGAATCATGCAGCATTCGAAGTAGGACTTTATGGTCTTTTCGATTCCATAGTATCGCGTAATTATCACCACCACAGGAAGCGATATATTTTTCGTCAGGGCTGATTGCAAGTGCATTAATATGATAAGTATGTTCTAAAAAAACAGTTTTTGGTTCTGATAAGATACGGTATTCTCTTTTTCGAAAAACATGAATTACGACACCACCAATTATCACAAAGTTAATTGCGAGAAAAAATAGTGGGGGTAAAACCACAGCCGGGAATAATGATATTATCAAGCCAAAGATATCTGCAACCAGTAGTATTTTTGACGTGCCATTAGACCACACCAGTCGAAAAAAATTCTTGATGAAGATTAAATGTAAATGGCTGGGTTTTGGTTTCATAATTCCCGGTGGGCTCCTTTGAGTGCCTGTCTAGCTTTAACCTGACTTGGTCAAACTTAACTGGGTTTCATTCCGATAGACACTACGATCTCAATATATGATTTGCGATCTTGATCGCCGTGGACGATCCTCTTGGATTGGCAGAAGCAAAACATAATAGGTATAAGGGGTTATTCCTCGAGTTCCGCAGCGCCAGGGGTTTCGGAGACACGGCGGTGAAGGCGGTTTCCAACCTACCGATAAAGAACTGACTGATTTTTTCGAAATCAGCTTCCTTTTGTTGAATTTCTTCTTCTCCAAACAAGGTTTGCACTATTTGGCGAGGATAAAACGCATCGCGCCAGGTGTCCGTCCCGAAGATGCGTGTTAAGGCGCGTCCCCATCCATCTGGAGGAGGGCCAGATTTGGTTAACAGCCGGTTGACTGCCACGCCCAGGGGAAAAAGGATCCACAAATCGATCGCCTGCGTATCGCCTAATGCTTGAATGACGGACCACTCAACTTCCATCCCATAGGGATCAAGAAACACTACTGCTCGGGTGCTGTCCCAATCGGTTTTTTTGATCCAATGCATGAGAAAACCGTTTGCATCCTTGCTTTCTACGGATATTTTCCCTCTGCGATCTGAAAATTCTGTTTTCAGTTGCCCCAATTCCACTGCGTAATCAGGGTCCTGCTCGATGAAGATATATTCCTTGAAGGGCGGCTCGACCTCTAACGCGATTCGCGCGCTTCCTTTTAAGAAAGCCTGATTATCTTCTTCAAGCCCTTCCAGGAATTGAGTGGTGCCAACGCAAGGACGCCGCGATGTGCGATATCCGGTGCCGGCGAATGCGTCTAGGTAAATGGTATACAGTTTTTGGGCATTAAGATTGGCGCGGAAAATACTTGTGTAAGCCTGCAAATACTTTCTAACGCGTTCGAGTTTGTCGCTCGTCCAATCGCCGCCAAATTGGTGAACTGCTGTCATATATATTTCCTTAAATCATTCCGAAATGCTTGAGCGCCGACCGGATCGCTTCCACTTTGTCCGCCGGGCATGGTTTTTGCCGTGTTTCGCCCTTCCGGTTGGGAGCTTCTCTCATCGGTAAACCACACTGGCTCTTGACGTCTGCAATCCAGCACGTTTCGGGAACAAAACCATAAGTTTGCCTGACCCAGGCTTGAATTTCTTTATAGCTTGCCATATTCTCCCTCTATCTCAAATCCGTCACGAATCGAGCGAAAATCCCTAGAAGTGCTTCGCCGGCTCCGTCGATCATTCCACAACTCTATTGAGCATTTCAGCCAATGCCAACGTACGATATACCAGGATTCCAAGCTCCAGCTGGTCATCCTTTGACAGTTCGGCATCGTTGCGATTCTTGAGCGGTTCTAGACGATGATATTGTCCGCTGACTTGACTAAGCATTTCCTCGGTTTCCGCACGAATGTGAGAAATTTTGGCGCAAGTTTCAGTCAGTATTTCCCCAGCGATCTTCATTGCATTTATATCTTCATTAGATTGCTTCGCAATTTTCTTGTTTTCAAAAAAAGAGCGAATAAGCAGTATTGAACCTGCTGTGGCAAAAACACTCACGCCAAGAATAGGCCCGGCTAAGGCCAATCGGGCTTGCCCGGCTGATATGCCGCCACCGCCCACTGCTTTCGCTCCACCGCCAAGCCATGCTAATGCGGCTTTCGTTTGCGCGGCGCCCGAAAGTTCGGATATCGCGGTTCTTGTCGAGGCCTTCCCAAAGGTTGTGGCAACCCACATCACGGCATTGGGCGCCGAATCCGCGATGGCTCTGCCACCCGCCACGAGTACCGCTACATTCTTACTTAATATTCCAAGAACTTTTTCAACTTCGCTAGCAGCATAATCTTCAGTCTGGCGGAATTTTGAATACTCAACATTGATGCGCTCTAAATTGGGTGCGAATTCCTGGCGTGTATAGGTGGTATTGTTTACAAAATCTTCGACTCTCAGGATGAGTTCAATCGTTCGCTTGCGAGTCTGATAGAGTAGTTCACCTTCCGCCCGAACGGTTTCAATAACGCCATTGTATTTTTCAACAGCTATTTTATGTTCGGCAAGGGCCATTTTTTTTGTTTCGTTATGGAGTAGATTTTTGTACCACATACTATTTTCGGCTGTCCTTTGTTTGTTACCTTGTAGTAATCAATACCTTATCCGGCAGGCAAGGGATTGGCCCTGTTTACGCTGTTATCATTGGCAGTTTCCTTCTATCTCAAAATGGTGCGCAGGTCTGCGACAAATTGATCAAAGTACGGCGTAGTCACCCGCCGCCCTCGCCGATTATGCCAATCTTGAAAGAAACTGGAGCGCAATTCGCTGGAGAGTTCTAACTGCACGCCGGCGCCGGAAGAGGTGCGGTTGCAGATGTTTTGAGGATGGGTCCCGGCCAGGCTGCCCCGCCCCAGTTTGGCAGGGTATCCCTTGGCGGAGAGTCGCGTCACGAGGCGATTTTTCATCTCCAGATCCCTACCGCCGACGTAAATGACGGGCCTGGCCCCTTCGCAGCCATGCAAAGCCAGGCAGTGGGGGAACCTGTGTACCAGCCCCAGGCAGGCCGGTTCGTCAAAATTTTTGCTGGTAATGTGCAGGTTCTTGCTCTCTTTTGCGGTTAGCAGGAGTGATTCAAAAAGATACAGAGAAAGATTGTCCCCTGCGATCGCCCTGGCCAATTCCGATGTTCCGCGCTCAATCGGTCCGCCGTGAATCGCCAGGATCAACACCGTTCCACCGCGATTAAGGGCTGTCCTTTGATATTCCCGGCCTTCGACATATTGACCAGCAAGTTCTGCATAATTTTGGAAAATATCCTTCACGCTTCTTCCTCTTCGTCCTCGGACTCGGCAAGCATTGCCATGCTGACTTGCGGTAATCCCAAGGCGTTCAACCCTTTCAAAATTACCGTCAACATTTCCACCAACTGCGCGCATTCTCTGAGCGCCTTCACCGAATAGGTCTGCAGCTTGCGAGGCTGGTTGTCGATGGCCGCGGTTCGGACTTTGCTCAGACTTCGATTTGCCACGAGAATGATCTCATTCACTCGCAGAAGCTCGTACACCAGTTGCACATCTTCCACTTGGGGTAGAAATCCGCTCTCCTTCAACGCATTCCAGGCCCCTCTGGTAAAACGGAAAGGATATAGAGCTGAAATCTTCTCGATATTGGGATCCTCAAGCACCGACAGGTACGCCTGAGCGCGGCTCAGGTTGGTCTCAAACTCAACCTTGAGCATAGCCAGGGCCTGGTTTTTCCGCTCTTCCCTGGACTTTCTCTCATCGGGGCGGGTGATGATCCAATAAAGGATGAACCCAATCACGCCGCTCGAAGCGGCGTTGGAGATGAAGTTAGACCAGAAATCGCTCCAGGTCCAATGGGTCAGGGCTCCTATCAACCAGAAAAGCCCCCCCAACCCACCAATGGCGATTATGCCGATCCCATAAGATTTCCAGTTGAAAGGTTTCTTTTTCATCCATTACCCCACTTTCTCAAAGCGTAACCGATCTCTTTACTGTTTTCTACACCTTCTCAAACGTCACTCTCTGGCCCTTGTGCTTCTCTCGGGCATGATTCTCGCGGTCAAAACCGAATACACGACTTTGGCAGAGCGAGCAGCGGTACATGCTGTAATCCGTTGGCCTAGGTTTCGCGCCCTGCGCGGCCGGCGGATCGGGCTCTGGATCGGGCAGGCCTAACGCCAACTGCGGACTAGCCGGACGCTCTTCGCGCACCCGGCGGGCCGGCGCCGGAGGTGTCGCGGCCCGGGCGGGTTGAGTAGCGGCTACGGCTGCGCCTCTGCCTCCGAGCACGGCGGCTGGCCCACGCTCGCTTTCGGCGATCTGAAGGTTTAGCTCCAGCAGCCGGCGCAGCAGGGTTCGCTTTGCTTCGGGTGAAACGGTGAAGCGGGTTTGCCCACGGTCATTCTGGTGGAAGCCGTGCCCCAAGTCTAGGTGTTCCCAACCGTAGCAGGCTAGTACGGAGTTGTCCATCGCTGCGTGCAGTTCGCGTAGGCGCTGAATATCTTCGTCCACGCAGGCGGGGTTATTGAACAGGTTGTATGTTCTAGTCAGCCCTAACTGGCGCGTCAGCATGACTTGGCGGCGGTGTTCATGATATTCATCACCCAGGCGGTTAGCCTCGGCAAAGACAGACAAATGCAGCAACGTGGTTAGATTGTCAATTGTGTATTCGGTCGTGGGGAAGGGAAATGTGTCGAAACAGTCAGAAGGTGTGTATCGAACATCTGTGCGCATGGTCGAAGCATTTCGGCGCAACCACACCTCATGTAGGTTTGATTGTAGAAGGGCGAAGTGGTAGTTATCATCAAAGGCAAAAACACCAGCAGCATGCGAGAATATATATTCCTTTGGTTCAAAAACCATCATATGGATTTCGCTTGTAAGTGCCCTTGAAAGTACTTTTGATAAAGAATTTATAGCGGGACGCATATCAATCCGATAGCGGGCAAACAACCACCAATGTTCTCGATCCCTTCGGTCATCTCGGTTTTGAAGTTGATCTCGTTCAGGTTTCACCCGCTCTTCAACTATCCTAAGAAGTGCAGGATAGTTTTGAGCTTGATGCAAATCCCAATCCTTAAAACAGATAATCCACCGGCTAGGTAGCTGCTGTGGATGGCTGTTTAAATCCTCGCCATTCATGAAAGGGAAAAGACAGTCAGCGTTTCGCGGATCGTGAAACATTAGGCTTTCAGCTTCCGAAGTCTCTAGAACAAATCCGCTTCCACGTACTATATCACCTTGGAAAGCTTTGCCTTCATTTTGTTTAAGAGGCTTTGCTTCGGCTTCTGGCTCGTCATCTAGTCGGGATGAGATAAATTCGACAGTTTGTCCATCTAAATTCGATCTAAC
Organism: uncultured Anaerolinea sp.; assembly: GCA_964403875.1. Lineage (GTDB taxonomy): Bacteria > Chloroflexota > Anaerolineae > Anaerolineales > Anaerolineaceae > Anaerolinea. Next base: position 6,041 of record CAYOHX010000132.1, read on the forward strand.
TGGTGATTTGCTATTACCTACAGCAATGAGATTAACCTCTACGCTTGCACGTCCAGGCCATTTAACAAAACGACGCGCAAAAAAAATGATTCCGCCCCTTTTTAGTAATAACGCCAATCCGCTTTCGCGAGTGTCGCCTTGACCAATAGTATTAGTAGCGATCATACCGAAGCGTCCATTTGGTTTAATTAAATTGAAAGCCCGATGGAAAAAGGCGGCACATAAGTCAGCTGTGCCTTCAAAGGGTTTGTAGATGATATCAAGCCAGCGGCGATAACGGCTACTATACGCGCCGGAGATTCGTAAACCTCCCATAAATGGCGGGTTGCCGATGATGATATCAAAACCGCCGCGCTCAAATACTTCTGGAACCGCCTGCGCCCCTTTAATCAATTGCTCGTATGCCCCCTGACCGCCACCCCGCGCCACCCCGCGGGGCGCGCACGCCGGCGCGCCCTGGCGGGCGCGCACGGTCGCGGTGGTGATCAGCGGCTGGCCCTGTTGTAAAGGCTGCAAAAATGCGGCCGTCCACAGGTCGCAAGCCTCTTTCTCGCGCAGCCAGGCCGGGTCCGCAAAGCGGCGTTCATACTGCTGGCTCTTGCGGCGCACCAGTTCGGGCGTGTCGTCACGGATGGCGTCGACCTCGCCGTTGGCAACGGCCAGATGCTGGAGCTCGCTTTCCGGGTTCCAGGCAAACAGCCCGATCTGCCCCTCGCGCTCGGCGCGGTTCTGGCGCTTCAGGCTGGCGGCCAGGGCGCGGTCGTCGCCTTCGACCGGCTTGAAGATCTCATCCGGAATGCCATCCTTGAGCACGCTCAGGTCAGCTACACCCATCAGCGAGTCGCCGCAACAAATGTGATGTTTCAAGAAAGTCAGCGGTTTTCCGCCGGCGTGAGACTCAAGCCACAGCGCCACGCGGCACAGTTCGATGGCCAGTGGATTTTTATCAACGCCGAAGATGCAGTGAGCGATCACATCCCGGAGCGCTTCCTGCACACGTTCAGGGGCCGGTTCATCCTCGCCGCTGCGCACGCGCGCTAATTCCTTGCCCAGGCGCCTGGCCGCGGCCAGCAGAAAATGGCCCGAACCGCAGGCCGGGTCGCAGACCCGCAGGCCCAGGATGGCGGTTTCCTTTTCCCGGGCGGTGGCGGCGCCTTTCAGCCTTTCGGCCAGCACCGGCTCGAGGGTATGCTGGATGAGCGGCGAGACCAGCTCGGGTGGGGTGTAATGCGAACCGGTCGAGCGGCGCTCATCACCCAGCGTCACCAGGTCAAATTCGGGGCGGGCGCCCTGCCAGGTGAGTTCGGGATGAAATTCCAACAGGCCTTCATAGACCGAGCCTAGTTCTTCGGTGTCCAGGGCGGCGTAATTGACCCGCCGCGGCGGAGAAGAATGGTCTTCCTGGTAATAAGCCAGCCGCCAGAAGGCAGCCAGCAGGTCGCGATTGGTCAGGCTGGCGTTGTCGACGTGCAGCGCCGAAAACAACTCGCCGTTCAGGGGCGAGATGCCCAGCAGCGCCGCGAACCGTTCTTCGCTTTGCACCAGCCACAAGACGCGCAGCGACTGCCACAGATCGTCGTCATCGGTATAGGCGGCGCGCTCATCCACCAGGCGGCGCAGTCGCGAGATGCTGTAGTGTTCCAGGTAAAGCGGATCGGCGCTGATCAGCCCGCGCTCTTCCGAGACCAGCAAAAAGAGCAGGCGGTAGACCAGACGCAACAAATCGCGGTAGAAAGCTAGTGAATCATTCTCGCTGCGAACCCAGGCGCGCAGTTCCTCGCTTTGCGGGTGGCGCAGGAATCCGTTGGCCAGCTGGATCAGGCAGGCCTTTACCCCTTCGCTGAGGTGCTCGCGCACCCGCCCGCCCTGTTCCACCGATTGGCTGTAGTACTGTTCCAGCAGGCAGACCTGGGACTCCCCGCCGGCCTGGGGCAGGCGCGTGCGGTGCAGCAGGCGGTAGAGGATGACAAAATCGGCGAAGCGCTCTTCGGCAAAGATGGCTTCCAGGTCAAATTCCATGTAAGCCTGGCGGCGCACGAAGGTTGAGTCGCGCAGCAGGCGCAGCGTCCGTCCATTGGTCACCACGCCCCACAAGGACTCGCTGCGGTTGAGGTATTCCTGCATCAAGGCATGCGGCGAAAGGCGCGGCCGCCCCGAGGGGGCCAGGCGGCCCATCTCCTGGCGCGCCCCCACCACGTGCACCGGCGGGGCGGTTTCCTCTTCACCGGCGCGGTGCGAGATGGCAAAGGTCAGCCCGTCCACTTCGTAGGCGCGCGGGTTGTAGCGTAGTTCGTAACCGAGCAGCCCCAGGAAGGGGATCGCCCACGAGTCGCGGGTCAGCGATGTGGCCAGGTCGCTTTCGGGCAGGCGCGCCAGGCGGCTTTGGAAAACGCTCCACAGCGTGCGTGCATCGTTAAAGGCGGACGCCACCTCATCGGTTATATTGCGGCGCGGCGGCAGGCCAAAATCCTGCGGTCGCTGGCCGGTTAGATCCGCCGTGGTCAGGGCTTCAACCAAATCGGGGCCAAACAACCCGCCTTCAATGCGAATAGAGGAATAATTTTTCATAGGATTACACCACCGGCTGGATCACCAGGATGCCCAGCAGATCCACCGGGAATTGGGGTTGGACCGTTAGCTCGCGTACGCGCAGGCGCACGGCCTGACGGATGCGGCGGTGAGCGCCTTCCAGATCGTGGGCGCGCGCCTCGATAGGCGCCTGAACCGCTGCTTCCACCTCAGGCCATTGGGCAAGAGCCGCACTGATAGATGCCCGTTTCTCTGGCATGGTCATGTTTGCGTCGGGTCGCGCTTCCACCAGCAGGCGTTGGGCCTCGCTCTCTTCCAACCAATTCATCTCTCCGCCTGGGCTGCCGGCTGGCGCCATACTGGCGCCAGCCATTACGCGCACCTCCTCTGAATAGAGCGGGGCGCGCCCGGGCTGTACGACCAGGTAACGCACGCGCAGCAGGAAGAGCGTGGTCTGGCGGGCAACCGCTCGGCTGCGGATCACGCCGCAGCGCGAGGCGCGCGCCTCGCCGTGACGAGTCAGGGCCTCTTCCATCAAGAAACGGGCCAACGCCGCGACCACGCGGTGGTTACGGCCAAGGTACTCGGCCCCTTCGGGCGTGGGCGACTTAAAGCTGACCCGCCAGACGCCGTCCCTGCGCTCCGGAAGGGCGAAGCGGACCGCGTCCGGGACGGTTACCAGGCCTTCCGGGGAAACGACCACACGGAATACATCCGCCTGCCTGTCCGGGGTGATGGTCAGCCCCAGGCGCTGCGCGGCGTATAAGACAAATTCGCGCACCGCATCCGGGTTGCCAAGCACGCTGTCGGCGGCTTCCAATTCGCGCTGAACTTCCTGCGGGCGCAGGGCGCGCTGCGCGAAGCGGGTGCGGGTCAGGCGCTCGCGTTCGGCATCCCGTTCCCAGCGCGCGTGCAGGTCTTGAACCTGCGGCATGGCAAACTCAAAGGCCAATTGCTGCGCTCCAGCAGGCTGGCGGCCATGCAAGAAAAGCGCGTTCAGCACTGCTTCGGTCACGCTCTCGCTTTCCTCGGGAACCGGGACATGTGTACCCAGCGTGCGGCGAATTTCGCGCGCCTTGTTGAGCAATACGTCTAGAACGACGCCATCCACAGCGTTATCGGGGCTGAAGAACCGGACGGTCTTTACCTGCCGCGCAGTTTGACCATAGCGGTCCACCCGCCCTTCGCGCTGTTCCAGACGGTTCGGGTTCCAGGGCAGATCATAGTGAATAGCAGCGTTGAACTTTTCTTGCAAGTTGACGCCTTCCGAAAGACAGTCTGTCGCCACCAACACGCGCGGCCGGTCGGTTTCAATTTCAGCGATTTTGGCACGGCGCTCTTCGTCTGCCTGCCGCCCTGTGATGCAGATCACTCGCGCCGTGTTGGAGAGCCTGCGCTGCAGTTCCTGCGCGACATATTCCGCGGTCGCCACATAGCGGCACCAGATGATGGGATGAGCGCTCTCGGCGAGCAATTCTCTTGCCAGGCGGTAGCAGCCCTCCAGTTTTGAATCCTGGCCGTTGTCATACAGGCGGGCAGCCAGGCGGCCAAGCTCGCGCAAACGCCGGCGTTCGGCGTCCGGAAGGGTGGCTTCGGCGGCATCCACCGAAGAGGTGGGCTGTTCGTCGTCGGTGCGGTCTTCGCTGGATTCGAACACAAACCCGCGAAAGTCGAGCTCGTCTTCGCCCCGGTCCTCGGACAGTCGCTCGTGGCGGGTTTCCAGCGCGGCCAGAGCAGCCGCAGGGCTGGACATAACACAGCGCAGCAAGGCTAACGCGCCCCAATAGCGCACCCGGCGCTGGCGTTCCTCCAGCGTTGCGCCAGTACGAACAATTTCGGCGCAAAACTCGTAAGTCCGCTCGAAAAGATCGCGGTAAGCCGGCGATAATCGGTATGTCTGATCCAGAAGAATGCGCTCTGGAAAACAGTGTTCGCTTTCCCAGTCATGTTCAATGTCTGTTCGCGTGCGCTGTACAAAGTGATGGGCCAGCTCGATGCGATGGGGCTCGTCCAGGCTGGCCACGTCCCAATCGCCAAAGCGCGGCTGGAGCAGCCCCAGCAGGGAGCGGAACGCGGATTCAACCCCACTGTGCGGCGTGGCGGTTAACAGGATCAGGTGGCAGTTCTCATTGCGGGCGATTTCTTGAATGAACTCGTGCCGCTGCTGTTGGTTCGTGTTTTGCGCCATCGCCGCGCCATGCGCTTCGTCAATGATGATCAAATCCGGAAGGTGCAGCAAGAACTGGTGGCAGTTGCGGTCGGTTTTGAGGAAATCAATACTGGCTACCTGAATGGGGTAATGCTCATAAATTGTGCGCGTGGGCGGTTTGTTGCGCTCCAGCTGGCTGACCGTGCCGGAACGGATGACAACCGCCTCAAGGTTGAACTTGTCATTCAATTCTTTTTGCCATTGGTCGCACAGATAGGGCGGGCATAGCACGGCCATGCGTTTGATTTCCCCTCTGTCCAGCAGTTCCCGGGCGATCAGGAGCGCTTCAATCGTTTTCCCGACCCCGACATCATCCGCGATGAGCATGCGAACGGGGTCCAGGCGGAGTGCCATCAGGAGAGGAACGAACTGGTAGACACGCGGCCGAATTGAGATACGCCCTAACGAGCGCAGTGGTGAAGCGCCTTCGCGTAACGCCAGGCGGGCGGCTTGCCAGAGGAGGTGCGCGCTGGTGGCGTTGGACAAATCGCCCTCGGTTGGCAGCGGGAAACTTGAGGATTGCGGCCGTTCAACCGGAAGCGAGTACCCGATCAAGTCGGATAGACCGCGATGGATGGCCACTGTCTCATCGGTTGCGCCGGCTAGAGGCCGCAGAAGGTATATATTAGGGTCCTCGTTGGGAAGAAGCACCCAGTGGCGGTTTCGCACAAAAACAATGGAGCCAGGGTTCACGAAAATCCCTCTTGTTGTGTTAAGATGGGCGCGGTCAAAACCGCAAAAAAAGAAAGCCGCCTGATGAAGCGGCTGGAATCAGGTAAATAATTGTCCGCCGCCACGCGCCACCCTCACGCAGCTGCCTCAGTCAATATGAAACCGAGGGTGAAATTTCATCTTAGATTACCATTAAGTATAGCAGAATGTCTGGAAAATAATTCTCAGCACCGATTAGACGCAGTTAAACGATCCAACAAGCTTTGGGGCATCTTCTTGGTAATTTGGTATTGTCTGAATTCTTTCTCGGTAAGTCCGAACGCCTCCTTCATATTATCGCGAGATTTTGGATCCAACTCGCCTTTTATATAGTTGATCGTTATTGACGGCCAACCAGGTTTCTTCCAAAGCACATGGTCTCCATTACCTTTATCTGATGGATAATATCCCACGTCATACAGCATTTGTTTAGCAAGGGTGCGATTCGGCGGGGTCAGTTGGATGAACGAATTCTGTTCATTCAATGCCGGAACAACATGGATAGGAACAAGGTTTTCAGCCCTCAGAAAATAATTATCTGGGAGTGCTGCGAAGAATGGGATTTCCGCCTCTCCAAATGGTCCGATATCGCCCAAGACAATTTGGTTGCACAAATAATTCATCGCCAGCGCGCGTTTTGTAATCGATCTAGACCTTTTTCCCCGGCTTCCATTAAAGTTTTCCTTCGATTGTCCTAACATTTTTGTGCGATTGAAATGATAATCACTGTATCCGGGTGGCTGCCGCTGGAAGGCCTCGTCTTCAACGATCATCGACCAACTGGAACCGGAGTTCGGATAAAGTTCCTTAACAAGATTCCTGATTACATCACTGTTCAGCACGGATGAGTTCGCCAATGCTTCCTCGAAACATTCCGGGCTTTGGTAGAGATCGGCGTAAACGTGATTCAGATATGGCACATACAGTGGGCGATGTTGGGTGAGTTCGGCGTTCAACGCAAACAACTCAATCCGATAATGAGTCAATTCATGGCGCAGCAAAATCTGGTAAGCAATTTCTAAAAAGCGATGTATCTTTTCTTTTTTAACTGGGCCAAAGGATGGATGGCTCTCAAATTGTTCTTGCAACAGATAGGCAAGCTGGGCTACGCCGACCTCGGATATGTAAATACCCCATTCGGTAGAAAAACTATCGGAGCGAAGAAAGAAATGGATGGGCAAGTATGTGGCATATGCTTCGATTCCCAATCGGTCGGAGTTGATAGAATTATTCTTGTCCCGAAATTCTGGATGGTCATTTTGGAAGAAGGTTTCGGTAGCATTCGGGTTGATCCAAAGGCCCTTAAGGTCTCCCACAAACAAATCTTCGCTGATTTTCCCATGCTCAGCCCGAAACCAGTTCAGATACTGGCTAAATTCCATTCTTTCTTCTTGTGGAGCCTGGATATATCCTTCAAAAATTGATAACGTCCTTTGGAGGTAGAGATGACTGATAAAGCTTTCTGGCTCTCCAGTCATCTCGTAGGGAGAAAATTCCTTTACATGGTGAAACGCAAGCTGGATGTAATCGTAGAGTAAGCGATTTTTAAGCTGTTCTTGATTAGATCGTAGCATCTCGCAGGTCCTTATTAATGCCATTGAATTTGTTCAAAGGCTTTTTTAAAAAAAACAATTACTGGCAGAATTATTCTGGTTCCCTGTCATTGTAAATGGAAACGAATTTTTGTCATTATTCCAATTGACTAACAAATGTGAAAACTCCCGGTTTAATAACAGGCATGCTGAATTATGAAAGATGTCAGATGAGTAGCCTTATAGGAGGAACTCCCAGATTTTTGGCTGGCAGTTCCTCCTAATAGATTACGTTAATTTTCGATCAAAACTCTTGCCACTTTTTGCAACAAGGAGGATTGGCTATTCTCCCCGATCTTCAAAACATTCTGTGTTAGTGTGTTGAAGTGCAGCGCCACAATAGGATTGTTAATCATCTCTTCAGTATTTAAAGGTGCCCACTTATAGGTATAACCACACAAGTGATAAACTCGAAACCCCCTCTTTACCTTATTTGATACACCCATCTTCGGAGGGACATAATACTGGATGTAAGTCGATTTCTTTGTGTCAAAACAAATCCTGTCCTGAATGCTCTTCACGGGGTCTGTTTCGCGATTGTAATAGGTCACCACTGGTAAGATCCGACTACTGTTATCGCCCTTTATAGTCCGGTTGATTTTCAAATTACCATTTTCGAGACCTTCCAGGAGATGTGGCCTGCCAATAAGGGTTGGGGTGAAAGCTTTGCTGGTGTAACAATTAATAAATATCTGTGCTTGCTCGTCTGCAAAATACTGCTGGTCGTCAAACAGCTTCCCTTTACCTTCATCGGTTTTCTTGCGCCAGGAGCGTAGGAACGGGAACTTCTGCTGGATCTGTGGGAGATCCGATAGGGTATCTTGAATGTAGATCTTCCCGTCTTGGTATAAAAACTTCACGGCGACAGCCTTCGCTTCGCCCCGCCTGGGGCTGCTCACATAAATGGTCCAGAAGGTGTGTTCCTGGAACTGCTGCTGAGTAACAGGCAATCCAAGAGAATGATTTCTCAATCCCTCTCGGATCCAGCTTTTAATACCGAGCTCACTCAGGATTTTTTGAAATTCAGGGCTGATCTTGACCTTGTATTTGTTGCAGAATTTATCCCATGCTTTTTTATCTGTCTGCTTCTGCAAATAGGCTAAAATACATGCTGGAACATCCAGGAAAAGACCTTCTGTGAACGGTAATGCCTCCGATAAGAGTTCGCCCTCATCCTTCTTATCGAAAGCATAGCGCATAACAATCGTGTCATTGACATACTCATCTCCGATGGCAACGAGGCTTTTGACATTGACTCCCTGCATGCTAAAAAAAGATGTAACTACTCAGGCTAAAAAGCCCATTGAACTTTAACATTGTCAAAAACATAAAA
>CAYOHX010000133.1:0-14325 GCA_964403875.1 uncultured Anaerolinea sp.
CCCCAGCCCTGCTTGCCGACCGGCCCTTGCGGGACGGCAAAGCCACGGCCTATGTCTGCCGCGGGTTTGTTTGTCTCCAACCGGTCACCACTGCAGAGGATCTGGCCGCCCAATTGGCCGGGTAATCCTTCCATCGCAAGAAATTCGACCCTCTCCGATCGACGGGAAACCGGATCGACCAGAGAGGGTCTTAATTTTTAGCACCCTGAGATTTAAACCAATTTTAAACCACCCCCCTTCTCGAGCCTGCTATATTTTTTTGTGGTAACAACGAATGCCAAAGATGATTAAGCCCGATGTTGAGGTATTTATGAAGCCCCCAACTTTGGCGAGTAAATCCTTCTTTGGAGACTGGATGAGCCAGAAAATCCGTCAACCCTATACAAAAGATTGGATTTTTATGGTCATCTAATATTGAAATCCTAAAATGGGAGTAACTACTCAGGCTATGGTAGAAATGCCCCGAGGCATCAAGGTGAAGAAATTGGCGAAGTGAAGACTTGCCACATCAATTCCTGAAGAACTAGAAAGGAGGCAGATCGTATGTCTTGGAAACGTGTTTTGTATGCTTTACTGGTCATGGTAGTCGCCGGTGTTTCTGCCTTGGGCGGAGCCCTGGCAGGCGGATTGGCCGTTTATCGGGTCACAGCGCAGAATCAATCGGTTGGCGCTGGCATCACCGACCAACCAGTTTCGTCGAGCTCAGCCCCCCAGAATCAATGGGTGGTTGACACAACCGACATCGAAACCACCGTCACTCAGGCTGTTGATAAAGTCGGTCCTGCCGTGGTCACGGTCGTCGGCGTCGTTCCCGGCCAGATGACCTTCTTTGGGCAGTCAGGCGATTCTACCGTCAGCGGCACGGGCTTCTTCATCTCCGAAGATGGCTATCTGCTGACCAACAATCATGTGGTCGAAGATACCACCGAGGTGTCTGTCATTCTCTCCGACGGGACTCAGGTGGACGCTAAAATAATCGGCACCGATATTTACGCCGACCTGGCGGTATTGAAAACCGAGTCTCCTGCCCCTGCTTGGGTGACCCTGGGAAACTCCGATGAGATGGACCGGGGCGAAACCGTCATCGCCATCGGCTCACCCCTGGGCGAATTCATGAACACCGTAACCACCGGCGTGGTCAGCGCTACCGGCCGTTCCATTGACACAGGTTACGGTTATCTCATCGAGAACCTGATCCAAACCGACGCCGCCATTAACCAGGGCAACTCGGGGGGTCCGTTGGTCAACCTGGCTGGCGAGGTCATTGGCATCAACACCCTGGTAGTACGCAGCAGTCAGAGCGGCGCGGTCGCCGAGGGATTGGGATTTGCCATCCCCACCAACACCGCCGCCGTAGTCGCCGAACAGATCATCCAAAAAGGCTATTTCTCCCGGCCTTACCTGGGCGCAAGGTGGCAGGCCATCAACCCGAATATCGCCGCCCGCTACAACCTGCCTGCTGAATGGGGCGTATACCTTACGGACGTCCTTGCCGGCAGCCCCGCGGCCAAGGCCGGCCTCCAACGCGGTGACATCATCGTGAAAATCGGTGACACGACCCTGGATGAAAGCACATCCTTCCTCAATGTTCTGTATTCCTACCAGCCCGGCCAGGATGTGGCCCTGGTGATCATGCGTGGGCCGTCTGAACAGACCCTCACCGTCACCCTCGGCGAAACGACGCAGCAATAACCAAAGCCTCCCCCTCCCCATTGCCAAAAAAAATGGGGCAGGTTGGAAAAACGGATGCAAAACCGGATGACCTCGGAGTTTTCCCGCAGTCATCCGGTTTTTGCATCACTCAGACGAAAGCTGAACAGTGCCGATGGTGAGATTCATTGGGAATCGATGTGCTGAAAGCCCCTTTTTGTCTGGTATCATTGACCCAGTTGCATGAAACAGAGGTGATTGATGGGCGTTTTGGCATCCATTTTTCTCGGCTTTGCCCCAATGCTAGTATTCGCCGGCATCATTAATTGGCTGGACCGCTACGAAAAAGAACCCAAAGTCCTCCTGGGTGGAGTCTTCACCTGGGGCGCAGTGGTGGCCGCCGGCGGCGCATTTCTCATCAACACAGTCCTGGGTCTCAGCATCTACATGATCACTGGCTCCGAAGCCGCCAGCGAACTGACCTCCGGATCCATCATCGCCCCCGTGGTTGAAGAAATCCTCAAAGGCATTGCCGTGGTCCTGGTCTTCCTTCTCTTTCGCCACGAATTCGATTCAATCTTGGACGGCATGGTCTACGCCGGGATCACCGCGCTGGGATTCGCCGCCACCGAAAACGCCTATTACATCTACACCTACGGCTACCAGGAAGGCGGATGGGAGGGGATCTTCGCGCTGACCTTTGTCCGCGTCGTTTTGGTGGGCTGGCAGCATCCGGCCTACACCGCACTCTTCGGCATCGGATTAGCCATTGCCCGCAACAACGCCAACTGGTTCATCAAACTCGCTGCGCCACTGGCAGGATTGTTCGCAGCCATCTTCACCCATTCACTGCACAACACGCTCGCCACCCTGGCTTCCGGCGTCGGCATGTTGTTCGGCTTTTTCGTCGACTGGTCTGGCTGGCTGCTGCTGTTCTTGTTCGGCCTGGCCATGATCCTGCGTGAAAAGATGTGGCTGGCGGAATACCTCAAAGAAGAAATCACCCTCGGCACACTCACCCCACGCCAGTATGAAGTGGCCTGCTCTTCCACCAAAAGCACCCTGGCCGGACTGACGGCGCTGGGAACATCGAATTACAAGGCCACTCGCCGCTTCTACCAGCTTTGCGCCGAGTTGGCCCACAAGAAGCGCCAACTGGTCCGCCTTGGCGACGAAAACGGCAATTTCAGCGCCGTCGAGCGGCTGCGGACCGAACTGGCCAGCCTGTCGCCGCGCGCCGCCGCTTAATTTCTCACGCGGTTCATAGAGGAACCCTCCTGATTCCCAAATGCGGAACCTGCTACGGCAACTCCGAGTGAACCCGATTCCTTGCTCAGCCCCCCAACTCGGGGTATAATACGCCTATCCAACGCGCCTGTAGTGAAGTGGATATCACGTCACCCTCCGGAGGTGGAAGCCCGAGTTCGAGTCCCGGCAGGCGCGCCAACAAAAGCAATAGCAAAGAGAGAAGAGTCCGTCAATCGGGCTCTTCTCTCTTTGGCAGCACTTTCTATCAATCTTTATACAATCTAAACACCTTTCTAATTTGTCTCTTATATTCATCGGTTACAGTTATTCCAAGTGAAAAAGATTTGCTCTCCGAGAGCAACAACTGGATACGGTGTTACTGTTAACGAAGGAGTGAATGTTCAATGGACGGATTTTTAGGTGGTTACGGCCTTTACCTTTTGTTCAGCCTTCCGGCGCTGCTGTTGGGCTTCTGGGCCCAAATGCGCGTCCAGGGCAGCATCAAAAAGTACTCGCGCGTCCCCAACATGAGCGGCCTGCGCGGCGCCGAAGTCGCCCGGCGCATCCTCGATTTTAACGGCCTGCATGACGTGCAAGTCGAGCCTGTTCAGGGCTTCCTCAGCGACCATTACGATCCCGCGAAACGCGTATTGCGCCTCAGCCGCGAAGTGTACGGATCCAACAGCGTTGCCGCGGCGGGCATTGCCGCCCACGAAGCCGGGCATGCCATCCAACACGCTCAGGGCTATCTGCCCCTGCAAATCCGCACAGCCATCGTGCCCGCCGTGCAGATCGGTAGCTGGCTAGGCCCCATCATCTTCCTGGCCGGGCTGCTGCTGCTCGGCAGCACCGTGGCCTGGGTCGGATTGGGGTTGTTTGGCGCCACCGCTGCCTTTGCCCTGGTCACCTTGCCCGTCGAATTCGACGCCTCCAACCGCGCCAAGGCCATCCTGGCTGACAGCGGCATGGTTTATGCCACCAATATGGGCGGGGTCAATAGCGTGCTCAATGCCGCCGCCCTCACTTATGTTGCCGCCGCCGTTCAGGCAATCTCTACCCTGATGTACTACGCCTTCCTGCTCATGGGCAGCCGCGACGACTAATCCCCCGTTTTCTTCTCCACAAGCAAATCCCTTCGGTATCAAGATATCGAAGGGATTCGCTTTTCGGGTCATCCCTTTTCATTCTTGTGACTATTTACACAATTCCATCTTTTATGATAAAGTAAATAAGATTAGTCGCGACTACTCAGCCAGAGGCGGAAGACACCTGAATTTGAGGAGCGTCCTCTACTTCAAGAACTTATTCCACTCGCAGAGCAGTTTTGATTGGCCTATACCTTTCACCGTTTCACAGAAGAGGTAGCGCATGACCGAACGTGATATTCCAGATATTGTTGTCGGCCGTTTGCCCCGCTATTTGCAGGCCTTAGAACACATGCTGCTCAGTAATACGCACACCACGTCCTCCCAAGAGCTGGGCGAAATTGTCGGTGTCTCGGCAGCCCAAATCCGCAAAGACCTCTCCCAATACGGCGAATTCGGCAAGCAAGGCAGAGGATATTCGGTCCCCTACCTCGTCCACCAGCTTCAACAAATCCTCAAGGTCGACCGAGTCTGGCCGGTGGCCATTGTGGGCGCGGGCAACCTCGGCCACGCCATCGCCAACTACCCCGGCTTTGGACAACACGGTTTTCGGGTCATTCTCATCTTTGATAATGACCCCGCCCACATCGGAACTCGAATCGGCCCGCTCACCGTTCAAGACTCAGCCAACATGGTTTCGGTGCTGCGCGAAAAGAAAGTTAAGATCGCCATGCTCACGGTTCCCGCCCGCGTGGCTCAATCCGTGGCCGATCAACTAGTGGAAGCCGGCGTACGCGCTATTCTCAATTACGCTTCCATTAACCTCAACGTCCCCGATCACGTTCACGTGCAGTATATTGACCCCATCCTCTACCTGCAGCGCATGACGTATTATCTGGAATAAGCCCGGCTCACCATTTGGGAAAACGACCAAACACGAGGTGGTACACCTCGTGTTCAAGCTTAACCACCTCTGATGTGAGTCGTTATGATTTATGTGGGCAACAGACTGCGCGACAGCGCCGCGCGCATTCCCAGCGCCCTCGCCGCGCCCTCCGCCGTGCAGGTGCTTGGGTTATCTACCTGGTACGCCGGAATGCCCAGAGCCTTTGTCAGGTACTTATCGATCCCGCGCATCAGGGCCACCCCACCGCACAAAGCCACACCCCGATCAATGATATCCGCGATCAACTCCGGCGGCGTGCGTTCCAGCACCCGCCGCGCACAGTTCACCAACTCTTGCAAGGGCTCCTGCAACGCGTCCACAATGTCGTCCGAGGTCAGCGCCACGGGACGCGGCAGCCCGGTCACCTGATCCTGGCCCTGCACTTCCATCGTCTGCTGGATCTCCTGCGGCACCGCCGCGCCGATCTTAATCTTCAGCAGTTCCGCTGTGGGCTGACCAATGATGACACCGTACTTCTTACGCACGTAATCGGTAATCGCGTCATCCATACGCAACCCACCGGTGCGCAGCGTCTCAGCGCGCACGATATCATTCATCGCCAGCACCGCTGCCTGGAAGGTCCCGCCACCCAATAGCAAAATCATGTTGCCCGAAGGGGTGTTGATGGGCAAATCCACGCCCAAAGCTGCCGCCAACGGCTGCGGAATGATATACACCTCGCGCGGCCCGGCGCCCAATCCGGCTTCATGCACAGCGCGACTTTCCACGCTAGTAATCCCATACGGCGCAGTCAGCATGATGCGCGGGGGGAACAGCATCATCGCCCCAGCCACGTTTCTTACCATGCGCTTGAGCAATTTCTCAGTAATTTCAAATTCGGCGATTACGCCATTTCGCAGCGGACGCACCACCTCGATCGTGTCGGAAACGCGCCCATACATATCGCGGGCAGCCTTGCCCGTTTCTACCATTTTCTGTTCATTCACGACAATCGCCACCACCGTCGGCTCTTCAACCAACACCTGGTTGCCTTCGACGATTACCGTATTAGAAGTCCCTAGATCAATTCCTAATTCTCGGGTAAATAATGAAGGCATGCAGTCACAATCCCTTTCGAAAAATTTGGTTACTCAACCAGAGGTGGGAATATAATCTCAACACCTTCGAGCAGTAACAAAGTACGGTTGAATTGTATCAGTTTTCATGAAAAATAGTGCCTGCTCACCGGGGGTTCTTTGGGAATCGGCATGGCCACGATTGGATAATACATTTTCGCCGGGTTCCTTAAAACAAGATTCGCCGCCCTTTCAGGGTGGCGGCGAATCGAAAAGGTTCCGGTTTATCGTCCGCGCTTATAACGCCGGGCTGCGTCAATACGCAAGTTTGAGCGCTTTAAGGCAGCCTGTATCTTCAAATACGAGTCGGTGTCTTTGCCAACGCCGTCTTTCAACGCCTGCTCGGCCCGCTGGCGCGCTTCCTCGGCCCGCTGCAGGTTGATCTCGTTGACGTTTTCCGCCGCATCCGCCAGCACCGTCACCTGGTCCGGTTGCACTTCCGCCACTCCACCGGCCACGGTGAAGACACTTTCCTGGCTGCCTTCCCGCACCCGGATCAGACCATACTGCAGCACCGTCAACAGTGGAGAGTGGTGTGGAAGAATTCCCATCACCCCATCTCCACCTGGCAAGATGACCATATCGGCTTCGCCCTGGTAGACGATCCGATCTTGCGAGACAATCTCACAGCGGATAGGCATTTACGGCTCCTTATCCTAGCTCATCAACTCTTTCGCCCGCTGCACAGCCTCGTCGATCGTGCCGACCAGGTAGAAAGCTTGCTCGGGCAAATCGTCGTGCTTGCCATCCAAAATTTCACGGAATCCACGCACCGTCTCGCGCAGCGGCACATACACGCCAGGCACGCCGTTGAACTGCGCGGCTACATACATGGGCTGCGAGAAGAAGCGTTCTACCTTGCGGGCCCGGGAGACAATCAACTTGTCGTCTTCGCTCAACTCGTCAAAACCCAGAATAGCGATGATGTCTTGCAGGTCCTTATACCGCTGCAACAGACGCTGCGCTTCACGGGCAGTCCGATAGTGCTCTTCTCCCACGATATTCGGATCCAAAATTCGCGATGTGGAAACCAGTGGATCGATAGCCGGGTAGATACCCTTTTCCACGATCGCCCGGTCCAACGCCAGGGTAGCATCCAGGTGGGTGAAGGTCGCCACCGGGGCCGGATCAGAGTAATCATCCGCGGGAACATAAACCGCTTGCATCGAAGTGATCGAGCCTTGCTTGGTCGAGGTGATGCGCTCCTGTAGTTCGCCCATCTCCGTCGCCAGGGTCGGCTGGTATCCTACCGCGGAAGGCATGCGGCCCAGCAGCGCCGACACTTCCGAGCCAGACATGGTGAAGCGGAAGATATTATCAATAAACAACAGCACGTCCCGGCCTTCATCGCGGAAATATTCCGCCATCGACAAACCGGTCAGGGCCACGCGCAGACGCACGCCCGATGGCTCGTTCATCTGCCCAAACACCATCACGGTGTCCTTCATAACGCCCGACTCGATCATTTCGCGGTAAAGCTGCGTACCCTCGCGGGTGCGCTCGCCCACGCCGGCGAACACCGAGTTGCCCTTGTGCACAGCGGCAATCGAGCGAATCAATTCCATCAGGATGACCGTCTTGCCAGTGCCGGCGCCGCCAAAGATGCCTGTCTTCCCACCCTTGGTGAAAGGCGCAATCAAGTCGATGACCTTCAATCCGGTTTCAAACACCTCGGTGCGGGTCGACTGCTCTTCGAACAAAGGCGCAGGCCGGTGGATGGGGTAATTCAGGTCGCTGGTAACCGGGCCGGCATTGTCGATTGGCTGCCCCAGCACATTGAAGATGCGCCCCAAGGTAGCAGGGCCCACCGGCACGCTGATCGGAGCCCCTGTGCGAGCCGCGGGAACGCCGCGCTGCAACCCATCCGTCGAATCCATAGCCACGCAGCGCACCCAGTTATCGCCCAGGTACTTCTGCACTTCCAACACCAGCGGCAGCGCGTTTTCACGCTCAACCGTAACCGCTTCGTAGATTTCCGGCATGTCGTCGGCGGGAAAGGACACATCCACCACGCCACCCTGAATTTGAACGATCCGACCCAATGGTTCTTGCTGCATGCCCACCTCCAAGTTAATCCTGCGCCAGGGCGTTGGCGCCGCCGGCAATATCTAACATATCACTGGTAATCATTGATTGGCGCAACTTGTTATACTCAAGCTGCAAGGACCCCACCAGGTCCTTCACGTTATCCGTCGCGTTGCGCATGGCGACCATTCGGGCTGCGTGCTCGCTGGCCTGTGAGGAGAGAATGGCCTGGTAAATCTGCAGCGCAGTGAAGCGCGGAACAATTTCGTTGAGCAGTTCTTCTTGGTCGGGTTCGTAGGAGAACACCGAGTTGCTCCGGGGGGCGGCTTTCGCTTCTTGATCCTCCCCAGATACAACCCCCATCGGCAGCAGCCGCTTGATCTCTGGTACTTGTTTGACCATGTTCACAAAGCGGGTAGAGGCGATATACACCGCGTCAAACTTATCGTCCAGGAAATCGTCCACCACCAGCCTGCCAATAGCCGCCACTTCGTTGAACGTGGGCGGAGAAGGCAGGTTCGAGAAATCCGCGATCACATCTCGTCGCCGTCGAAGCAGCAAATCGCGCCCCTTGCGACCCACGGCAACATATGAGATCGGGTAAGAAAAATCTTGAAAGTATTCCAGCGTCTCACGCAGGATATTGACATTGTATGAACCCGCCAATCCCCGGTCGCTACTGATCATCACCACCAGCACCCGCCCGTCCATTTTGCGCTCCGCCAACAACGGGTGAAGGCTGTTGTGACCAGGCTGCCCGGCAAGGTGAACCAACACCTTCCAGGCTTTCTCCGAGTAAGGCTGGGTGGCCTTGAAGGCCTGCACAGCGCGCCGCACCTTGCTGGCGCTCACCGTCTCCAGGGCTTTGGTCACCTGAGCTAGATTTTTGATGCTCCGGATTCGGAGCCGCAGTTCTCGCGTCGATGGCATCGCGGACCTCTTAGGCCGTCAACCAGGTAGCGTTATAAGCCTGAACCGCTTCGCGCAGCCTGGCTTCCACATCCTCCAGGATGCGTTTGTTTTCCAAAATGCTCTTGCCAATTTCCGGGTGGCTAGTTTCCATATAGCGGATGAAACCCAGTTCCCATGAGCGCATCTTATCCAGCGGAATCTGATCGGTGAAGCCGTTGGTGCCGGCAAACAACACCATCACCTCATTTTCCAACGCTACCGGCTCGTATTGCGCCTGCTTGAGCAGCTCCTGCAAATGCTGGCCGCGCACCAACTGCGTCTGGGTGGCTTTGTCCAGGCTGTCGCTGAACTGGGCAAAGGCCGCCAGGGCGCGGTACGAAGCCATATCCAGGCGCAGCCGACCAGCCACCTGGCGGATGGCCTTCGTCTGGGCCGATCCACCCACCCGCGACACCGAAATGCCCACGTTGATGGCCGGGCGAATGCCCGCGTTGAACAGGTCTGACTCAAGGTAGATCTGTCCATCGGTAATCGAGATCACGTTCGTCGGCACATAAGCCGACACATCGCCCAGTAGGGTCTCGATGATCGGCAGCGCCGTCAATGAACCACCGCTGCCCTGCACCTTGACCACCTTGTAATTGTCGGGGGCCGACATGGCCTTCATCGCCTCTTCAGCGTGGTGCTTCGAGATCGGGCCGTCGTAGACCTTGCCGTCCACGCTTTCTCCGGCAAGAGCTGTCTTGCCCACAAAATTAGCCGGGACAATAACATACTTATCGGCCAGGCGCACGGCGCGTTCTAGCAAGCGCGAATGCAGATAGAACAGGTCGCCAGGATAAGCCTCGCGTCCCGGCGGGCGGCGCAGCAAGAGCGACACCTGGCGGTAAGCCCAGGCGTGCTTACTCAAATCGTCATACACCACCAGGGCATCCTTGCCCTGTTCCATGAACTCTTCCCCAATCGCGCAGCCCGCATATGGCGCGATGTATTGCATCGCCGCCGATTCGTCCGCCGCCGCCAACACGACCACGGTGTGTTCCATCGCCCCATAGCGTTCCAGCAAGGCAATTGTGCGCGCCACGGCCGCTTTCTTCTGGCCAATGGCGACATAGATGCACACCATGTCCTTGCCCTTTTGGTTGATGATCGTATCGATCGCGATTGCCGACTTGCCTGTCTGGCGGTCACCAATGATCAGCTCGCGCTGACCACGGCCAATCGGGATCATCGCATCGATGGCCTTCAAGCCCGTCTGCACGGGCGTATCCACGTCCTGCCGGGCAATCACTCCCGCGGCAATGCGTTCAATCGGGCGGAAGCCGCTGTAATCCAGCGCTCCCTTGCCATCCACCGGTTCACCCAGAGCGTTCACTACCCGGCCAATCAAACCAGTGCCTACCGGCACAGAAGCAATGCGCCCGGTGGAATGCACCAGCATTCCCTCTTTCACCGAGGTGTAATCGCCCAGAATGATGATGCCGACCGAGTTGCGTTCCAGGCTGAAGGCAATACCCATCACCCCATTCTCGAACTCGACCAGTTCCTGAGAGCGCACCTTCGCCAATCCGTCCGCGCGGGCAATGCCGTCGCCTGCTTCAATCACCGTCCCGACGTCGCGTACTTCAAGCTCGGGCTGGAAGGTTTGGATTTTTTGCTGTAATTCACTGCTGAGCCGTTGAACCAGATCTGACATTGAACCTCCACGTGGCAATTCGGGTGCACCCACTAAATTATTCGATTCATCCAATTTTGAACCTATCATACCTGAAAGGTATACAATTGTCCAGTTTCACCCCTGGACAAACCCTTTTAAGAGAAGAATTGCAGCGCGATCCGCAGCCTTTCCTCCACATCCTGAGGGGCGTCTCGCGGAATAGACTGCAAAGCTGCCTGGGCTTCGACCACGCTGTATCCCAGGCTGGTCAAAGCATCCAGCACAGCCTCGTCCACATCGCTCACCCCCGCCACCGATTCCAACCCATCGCCCTTGATCTTCCCCTGCAAATGCAGAAGGATTTTTTGGGCGTTGCGTTTGCCCACCCCCGGCACTCGCGAAAACACCTCCGCCTGCTCGCTCAATACAGCCCGGCGGATGGCATCGGTAGACAGCGTGGACAGAATGGACAGGGCAATGCGCGGCCCCACCCCACTCACCCCCAGCAATAGGATGAAGAATTCACGCTCCGTCTCCACCTCAAAGCCGTAGAGGGCCAGCAAGTCCTCACGCACCACCAGGTGCGTGTGCAGCGAGACATGCTCGCCAATGCGAGCCTTGGTGCGCGTTTGGTTTGTCACGTGTACCTGCAAACCCACGCCGCCCACCATCACCACCACCGACCCTTCGGCCAGGGCAGCCACCGCTCCTTGCACAATTGCGATCATGGTCTTCCTCCCGTGTCTCGCCGCTGGTTGTAGATCTCGTACAGCGTAATCGCCGTCGCCACCGCCAGGTTCAGGGAATCACTTTTGCCAACCATTGGAATGCGCACCAGCGCATCGCACAGCCCCAGGTGGCGCTCCTGCAACCCCAGGCGCTCGCTGCCCATCAACAGCACCAGCGCCGCCGGGTAGCGGTATTCGTGATAATCCAACTGCGCCCCTCCCGAGGTTCCCACAACCGGCGCCTGAGTCGTGTCTTTCCAGGCGGCGAACTCCTCCAGGCTGCAGCGCACAATTTTTTGGTCAAACAACGCCCCCATGCTTCCGCGCACCGCGGAGGGGTCGTATGGATCGGTAGACTGATCTAGCAGAATCACCCCCTGCCCGCCTACCGAGTCATTGGTGCGCAAAATCGTCCCTAAATTGCCAGGATCAGCCACCGAATCCAACGCCACCCAGGGCTTGCCCTGCGCCACGTGGACCTCGTCCAGGCGCGTCCAATGCTGCCGCACCACCGCCGCAATGCCTTGCGGGCCTTCTTTCAGCGCCAGCCGCTCGAACACATCCCGGCTCACCTCCAGCACCTGCCCGCCCTGCGCCCGGAACATCTCTACCAGGGTATAACCATATTCGCTGCGAAGGAGTTCAGCGGCAAACACCAATGTTTCCACCTCGGCCCCGGCTTCCATCGCCTCGCCCACAATGCGCAGCCCTTCCAAATAGAACAAGCCGCTCTCCAGGCGTCCTTTGCGATCCTGCAAGCGCCGGATTGCCTTGATCCGCTCGTTGCTCGCGCTGGTAATCATACCGTCAGCCCCCATCCGCTCATCCGTGCGCTGTGTTGGTGACAAATCGCAATCGCCAACGCGTCGGCGGCATCATCCGGTTTGGGCAGTCGGTCCATGCGCAGCAAGGCCTGAACCATTACCTGCACCTGGTTCTTATCCGCCCCGCCGTAACCGCTGACCGCCTGTTTTACTTCCATCGGCGTGTACTCGGCCACCGCCATGTGGTGCTGCGCCATCGCCAGCAAAATCACCCCGCGCGCCTGGCCCACTGAAATTGCCGTGGTCACATTGCGCCGGAAAAACAACTTCTCCACCGCCCCACAATCGGGACGATGGAGAAGAATAATTTCATTCAGACGCTCAAAGAGCATCATTAACCGCTCTTCCTGGGGCATGCCAGCCGGAGTCAGGATAGCGCCGTACTCCACCAGGGCCAGATCGCCCTGTTCCGTCTCGCGCACCAATCCATATCCCGTCGTAGCTGTACCGGGATCGATGCCCAGAACCAGCATAGCCGGCTAGTCTTCCGCGCTCTCCAAAGCAGCCATCGCCTCGTCAGAAAGCTTCATGGTGTGATACACGTTCTGCACATCATCCAACTCTTCCAACGATTCGATGGTTCGCATGACCTGTAGAGTCTGCTCGACCGTCAGTTCCATTTCATTGGTCGGGATCATGCGCAGTTCAGCTTCTTCGGGGGTCAATTTCGCGGCGCGCAAAGCGTCGATGAGGGTCTTGAAATTCTCAACAGGCCCGGTGATTTCGATCGTGTCCTCATCCTGGGTCACGTCCTCGGCCCCGCCTTCCACAGCCACCTCGAAAACCTTATCAAAGTTCACACCGGCAGAGGGGATGGAGAAGTAAGCCACGCGGTTGAACTGCCAGGCCACCGATCCACCCTCGCCCAGGTTTCCGCCAGAGCGGCTGAGCAAGTGTCGAACTTCGGCCACCGTGCGATTCTTGTTTTCGGTGACGCATTGAATCATCATCGCCACGCCGTGAGGGCCATAGCCTTCATAGAAAGCTTCTTCAAACGCAGCCCCATCTTTGCTCTCGCCGGTGCCGCGCTTGATGGCACGCTCGATGTTGTCTTTGGGCATGTTGCTAGCCCGCGCTTTATCTACGGCCAGACGTAGTCGGAAGTTCGAATCCGCGTCGCCGCCGCCCTCGCGAGCAGCCATCACCAGTTCCCGAGTCAGCCGGGTGAACACTGCGCCTCGTTTTGCATCCGCGGCGCCTTTTTTCCGTTTAATCGTCGCCCATTTTGAGTGACCAGACATACTTACCAATCTCCTCGTCCAAAGACTGAGTGGAAAACCACATGCGCCTCAAATTATACCAGTATTTTCTAACCCGCGTCTATCCCCAGTTGCTGCCCCGTCGCCAACAGGACCCCTCTCTCACCGCGGACTCCTTACAGCCCCTTAACAACCCTGTTGCTAGTCTCTCAAATATACAAATTTATTACTATAATACAAACCGAAATACTACTATAAATCGACTGTAAATCGACGAAACGGGACAACAAATGCACAAAATCCAAAAAATCTTGCTGGCGGTTCTCATCGGGGTGGCGATCCTGTTTGCCAACTTTGCCCCCGCCCACGCCGCAAGCGTCTCCCCCGTCGTCACCCTCAGCGAGTTCAAAGCCACCCTGCCCGCCGCCCAGGCCAACCAGGTCACCGGCGTTTATGCCAGCGGGCTGTTCGCCCTGCCTGTCGTCCAGCAGCCCGCCGGAAACGCCGGGTTCGTCTCCAGCCAACCCGAAGTCCTCACCCAATTCGGCCTGGCCTCCGATTATGGCACCACCGGCCTGCTGGCCCACAACACGCTGGCTGGGGCGCACTTTTCTGACCTGCAAGCCGGGCAGTTCCTCACCGTAATGTACGGCGACGGGCGCGCCGCTTACTTCCAAATCACTGCCGTCGAGCGGTATCAGGCCCTCCAACCCACCAGCCCCTACTCCGATTTCGTCAATACTGCTGACCAGAGCAAGACTCTTTCCGCCACCGACCTGTTCAACCACGTCTACAATGGCAACGGCCAGTTGGTTCTCCAAACCTGCATCGAAGCCAACGGTAATCCTTCTTGGGGCCGCCTCTTCATCATCGCCGAGCCCGCCAACTTCGAATTTTTGTCCATTGTCCAGGACACCTTGATCGCCGCCTCGTTCACCAGCCTCGGCCTGGCGCAAGATTAACCCCTTTTTCGAG
>CAYOHX010000134.1:0-13853 GCA_964403875.1 uncultured Anaerolinea sp.
CGCTCTCACACCCAAAATGCGGGGTTCACCACGCCAACTCCCAATGACCCCATTTTCCTCGCCTTTCCCCCGTTTATTCGATCACACCTTCCTGGACAAATTGAGTCAACTCACTGACGCTCCACTGCTCCAGGCCCAGGCGTTCCACGGTGCGCCCACGCCGCCAGTAATCGGTGCGATGAATGATGCTGCCCAGGCGGATGATGCTTTCCATACCGCGCACCGAAACGCCGTAGCGCATGCCCAACGATGCAATGGGGACCAGACTCATCGGCACATCCTCAAAAATGTAGCGGTGGTTCAGAGTAGCCGGGGCCTTAATGCCGTAATAGCCCGGCTGGTTGTGAATGGCTTCATGCAAATCCTCGCCACTGGTGTCATAGGCAAGCTTGAGCCATTCCAACGAGGTGCGCGCGCGAATGCCTACCGAAGATGCCACCGTCACCCGTTCCCGGTCCAGAACCTCCAGCACCCGCGCTACTGAAGGCGTAACGCCATCAATGTAAAACTGGTAATCGCCATGCGTGGCTTCGATCCAACCAGCATTGAGCAGGGTCAGGGCGGGATGGAAGATAGCGCCCATATTGTTTAGGCCGGTATGCAACACATCGACGCCATCGATGAACTGAGGGTAAGCGTGCTCGATGGCTTTCAACACAATCTCGTTGCGCTTCGACGGAAGCGCCGCCAACGGAACGGCTTCCTTAATGCGAAAGATGCGCGCCTGGGCAGGGCCGTCGGAGCGGCTGGCATAAATAAACGTTTCCGCCTCAGCCACCGTGATATCCGCGGTGCAACCCTGGTCGCGCACCACCTTCATGAACTCAATTGCCCCCAACGTGCGCCCAGGATGCAGGATTATGATCTGCCCATCCTTCAAATGGGGGGCGGCAAGCCTGGCGATATCGGCGTGCGCCGAAGAAGGCAGCACCACCATGATCACCTGGGCATGGGCAATGGCCTCGGATATGTCCGCGGTCACCAGGGACAGTTCGCCAAACCCGCGTGGGCCGTTCTCGCCGCTGTCCAACTCGATTCCTCCACGTTTTTTCATAATTGCGATGTGGTCAAATGTCCGATTCCACAGCGCCACGTCCGCCCCCATCAGCGCCAGGTGCGCCGCCATCGCCTTTCCACCGTGGCCAGCGCCGATCACGGTAAATTTCTCAGCTTTTTCCATTCCATTGCTCCTTCAAAAAAATAGCTTTCAGTGGTTGATATATTTTCTCTCTCGCTGTGAGAGCGGAATACCATTATCATCTACGGCAAGGCTGGCTCCACGCACAATCCGGGTGCGTGCCAGGCCTCTACCAAAGGAGTTGTTTTTCAATTGCGGCGCGTCCATCAATCCGCTGGTCACCGAACGGGCCAACGTGGCGGCGTCGGCCCAAGGGTCGGCAATCTCTGGGTCCGCCAGGCCACGAATTTTTAGCAGCAGCTCGCGCGCCTCTTCTACCAGAATGGATTTGCGTTCCTGTACTTCATCGGCGCGGGTCATATCAGGCGCGCCCATCGCGTTTTGGATGGCGCGGCGAACAATTTTGCTGGCCTCAATCACATCCTCGGCAGTGGCAGCATGGTCGGCTTCCGTATGTCCCACGATATGATAGATATGCGGTTTGAGGGCCATTTGCAAGTAGGTGGCTGAGGCCAGATGCCCGCGGGCCATGTCGATATCCAGCGGGTGAGAAAGCAAGCCAATGCGGGTCTGCCGCCAGATGCGAAAATCTGGGCTTTCCAGCGGAGCAATCATCTCCAACACGGCCAACATCTTGGCTAAATCCATCGCGTCGCTCAAGCCGGGCGGACTGTTGAACATCATCTGCGCGATGTAATCCTTGACCCCATACTGGCGCGCGTTGTAGGCTGCCAGGAAAGCCGCCACGACAAACACAGTATCCGACGAATCCCGCATACCCCAATGGTGCGGCTCATTCAACTCCACGGGGATATCACGCTGCCCATACCAGGCCATCACCTGCTGGTGTTCGCGGATCGAGCCTTCCAGATCCCAGGGCCCGCGCCCGTCCATGCGATTGAACCAAAACAGCGGAATGGCGCACCAGGCATTCTGAATGGTTTCGGTCAAAACTTCAGCATAGCGGATGAAATCGTCGGTACCTGAATAGGCGCGGAGCATGGGAAAGTTACCCCGGCGGCTGGCTTGATACAACGCGCGGAAATCCTCTTCAGTGCGCACGGGCACACCTCCAGCCCCTTTGCGGCGCGGATCCTGTCGCTCGGGGTGAAAGAAATTCTCCTGCGCGTCCTGGTCAGTGCCCAGCGAGATCAGGTCCAGGGCTTCGGCATCGGCAATTTTTTGAATTCCCTCAATCGTCGCTTCCATCGTCGGCAGGCCAAAGTGGTGGCGCAAAATTGGATAAGGCGCGCGCCAGCGGATGCGGTCCACGGTGCGTTGAGGATAATCTGCCTGGGTCAGGTCACCGGCAGGCTGGCCTTTCAGATAAGCCAAGACTTGTTCGGGTGTCTCGCTACCGTCAAATATTTTCTCAAAGAAACCCATCCGCCCGACGCGCTCCGCCACCGGGGGCGTGCCAGCAAAGGCAAAACGCACACCCGCTTCGTGCAGGCTGGAGAATTCTTCGGCAAACTGCCCCAACAACCGTTCGCCCGTCTCGGGGGTCAACCGGTATGAGACTCCCACCAGCAAATCTTCAGGCGGAAGAGTCGCGGCGGCTTTTTGGGCTGCTTTGAGCACTTCTTCAACAGGCACCGCCGGCCCCAGGAATTCGGTCCGCCATCCAGCCATCTCGGCCAGACGCAAAAAGTTGGAAACGCCAGCAACGTGAACGCATTCTCCTAATGCGGCAGCAAGCACAGTTTTCATCGTTTCACTTCCTTTCCCAAATCAGAGGGGGCAATCCGAACGGACTCGAACACTCTGAATTGGACTGGGCCCGTATCTTCAGCGGGCGCAACCTATGAACGCAGGGAAAATTTATCGGCCCCCGGTCGATTCGCGGATGACCAGTTTGGGTTGAACGCGCACCTGCCTCTCGGGCAGGTCTGCGCCTGAGATCAAGCCCAGCAATAAGTTCACCAGGGTTCGAGCAATAGAATAAACAGGCTGGTCGAGGGTGGTGAGGGGTGGGTTGGTATGCGCGGCGCCCATGATCCCATCAAACCCAGCCACCGCCACATCCCGACCGACGCGCAGACCCATCTCCTGGGCGGCATGCATCACGCCGATAGCAGTCAGATCGTTGACGCACACCACCGCGGTGGGCGGACGGCTGAGTGAGAACAGACGCAGGGCAGCCCGATAGCCGCCCTCCATGGTCAAGTCACCTTCCAACAATAAAGCAGGGTCTAGGGCAACCGAAGCGCGGCTCAGGCACTCGGCAAAAGCAGCAAAGCGGTCGCTTTGAATCTTTAACTCGGGCCATGCGCCAATAAATGCGATGCGGCTGTGACCCATGCCGAAGAGATAGTCGGTCAACTCCGCATAACCATCACGCAAGTCCACTTCTACACCGACAAAATCGACCTCGTCCAGCGAACGCTCCAGCGACACACAAGGCTTCTTTTGCGCCGTCAGGTATTGGATGCGCCAATCGTGCAGGCGCGTGTAATTGAGTACCATTCCGTCCACTTTGCCGCCCTGAACCCAACGGTGATAGAGCGCCTTTTCCTGCTGGGATTCAGCCGGGGCAGTGGAAACTAACAGATCGTAATTATTTGCGGCAGCCTCGTCACCCAGTCCGGCAATGAACTCGGCGATGAACGGGTCTGAGAACTGCACCTTTCCCGCGGGAAGGATGTAACCCAGTGTGTCGGTGCGTTGGCGGCGCAACTGGCGCGCGGCCCGATTGGGGGTGTAACCCATCTCTTGGGCTGCCTGGATGACCTGACGGCGGGTTTCTTCGGCCACATCGTTGTAGCCATCCAGCGCACGCGATACGGTGGTAATGGAGAGGTTTAAACGGTTAGCAACATCTCGAATGGTTGTCACGCTTTGGATTATAACCCAAAACGTTTTGGGTAATCAAGGAGCGAATTCGGCGCTTCGGGGTTGGTCGTGGAAGGTTCCGCGTTTTGAGGCGTGAAATGATGTCGTTTCTTCCTGCGATCCTTACCCCAGAACGGAGCTGCAAGCAGACACCGCTTGCACTGGGTTGACTCCGATGGCGGTCTCATCCGAAAGCACCACGCCACGGTAGCCGGCCTGTATCGCGTCATAAATTCCACAAATTTCCGCGCGGGTGGGCGTAGGGTGAGCAGTCATGTGCTCGAGCACCTGCCCCGCCAAGAAAGCCGGGCAAGGCAAGTGGGGAACTTGAGCGGCAAAGCGGTGCGCGGCGGCAGCCATGCCCACCAACCCCAATTCTGCGCCCAAATCTCCGCGGCACAGCCATACGGCGGCGGATTGTGTGGCAACCTGCTCCACGTCGTCCAGAGTCGGACGGCGCTCCAGCTTGGCAACCAGGCGCGCTTCGCTTCCCAAAGCTGCCCGGTAAGCGCGCATTTCCTGCCCATCACGCACATAAGACAGCGCATAATCCACCCATTCCACTCCGGATGTTCTGCCCACAATCAGACGATCTTTTTCATTGAGCGTTTCTTTGCGAAAATCCGACCGATCGAAGGTAACGCCCTTATGCGCGGAAATGCGCCCGCCCAATACAACACGCGCCCGCAGCCAGTCCGCGCCCACGGCTTCAATGACCATGCGGCTTTTGGCATCATTAAGAACAATCTCGCCGCCCGAGGTCTCTGCCGCCCCAAAAAAATCTGCGTGCGGCACCGGCAGGCAGTCCGCACGTCCGGTCTCACTGGCCAATATCAAATCGATGGACTGGCCGGCAAGCAAGTCAAAGGCAGGAAACTGCCCCACCCGCCACTTGCTACCCTGTAAATCCAGCGTCACGCCAAAGTTAGCGCTGCCTCCAGCCCGAAAAGCTGCCAATCGTTCCAACCAGCCGTCCAGTTCAACAACGCTCAAGTGCGAAGTGTTCAGCCGGAAGCAGCTGGTGCCGGCAGCCAGCATCTGCTGCCATAATACAGGCTCGGCGCTGGCAGGACCCAGGGTGGCAATGATTTGATGATTCATGACGCCATTATACCGTCTTAGCGTACTAGCACTCGGCCCCAAAAGGGATACAGTCGCGTTTTCAACCGCCCGCCCTGCACCATCCATGTTTCCCCAGGGTTGAGGGCATCTTGCCAGATTCCATCGGGCTGCCCGGCAACCTCCAGGTTCAATTCCGCGGCTGCCGAACCGGCATTCAGCAGCACCAATGCTGTTTGCTCCTCGCTCTGGCGCAGAAAAGCCATTTGTTGGCTGCTGACATGAACAGGGCGATACTTCCCCCGGCGCAGAGCCGGGAGGACCTGGCGCAGGCTGCTGAAACGAGCCACGGCTCGGGTTAGGTCGTTGGGCTGGAGATACCCTAAATCCAACGCCGGGCGTAAAGCCGCATCGGAGTGGGCGCTCTTTTTCTCCGCCAAACCAAACTCGCTGCCGTAATAAATCGAGGGCGCGCCGGGCATGGTGAACAGCAAAAGGTACAGCGGGAACAACAACCCAGGCTCGCGCAGCAGCCCAGCCACCCGGTCCACGTCATGGTTATCAACAAAGTTATACAGGGTCAGGTCATGGTACAGCCCGCTTGGGCCAAACTGACGTTTGAGAGCGTAGTCGATCTCAAAGTAATTGCGGTCATTCAGGCTGGAATACAGGCCCTTATAACATTCGTAGTTGGTGACCGAGTCCAGAGTTTGGGGATTCGCCCAGCGGCGGTAATCTCCGTGGACGATCTCACCCATCAGCCAGAAATCCTGCTTGAGGTGGCGGCAGGTGGCGGAAAGCTCTTGCAAAAAGCCCACGTCCACGCAGTCAGCCGCATCCAGGCGCAGCCCGTCGATATCAAACTGCTCGATCCAGGTACGAGCAGCGCCCAGCAAATGCGCCCGCGCATCGGGGTGATGTAGGTTAAGGCGGGGCAGGCTGTCATGTCCGGCCCAGTTGTCGCAGCGGAAAGGGTCGCCGAGCGTGTTGTTTTCGCCAAAGCGCAAGTTCGCATACCAGCCGCTGTAAAGCGAAGCCGGGCCCTTCTCGCGAATATCCCGGTAGGCCCAAAAATCACGCCCGGTATGGTTGAAAACGCCATCCAGCACCAATCGGATGCCGCGCTCGTGGAGGTGGGCAGAAAGGCGCATCAGCGCCGCGTCATCCCCCAGGCGGCGGTCGACGTGATAGTAGTCCGCGGTATCGTAACCGTGAGACGAAGACTCGAACAGCGGTCCCAGGTACAGGGCATTACAGCCTAACCCCGCGATGTGATCCACCCATCCGTGCAATTGGTCTAGCCGTTGCACGGGCGGCGCGGTGAAATCGTTGCGCTGCGGCGCGCCGGTGAGCCCCAGAGGATAGATATGGTAAAAAATTGCGTCTTCGGACCAGTGTGCCATGTTAGCCATCTCCTTATTTGCAATAACTATACCGATCGGTATAGCGACGAGGCAAAAAAATTTACCCCGGCGCTAAGAATAGATACCGTGTTGGAATTGCTTGATCACCTGTTCCACAAGCTGCGTGTCCAGGGCAGCATAGCCGTTCAGGCCCAGGCCAATATAATGATGCAAAATGCCGATGAAACTGGCAGCGTAAGCACGCTGCTTCCCCCGCATGTTGCCGTGCTGCAAGACCGCTTGCGAGAACACAGTCTCCACCAGATCAAACTGCTCGCGGTGATAACGCTCTACGACCTGAAATCCTTCGCTGGCCCGCGGAGCAAACCACAAAGCCAGCGACAAGCGAAAGAACACCGGGTTTCGCTGAGCATATTCAAAGAAAACCGTGGCGATTTTGTGCAATGTGAACGGTAGATCACCCTGATAGTGGGCGGCTTCGCGCAGCACTTGGTTGAAGACCTGGAATTCGTCACCCAACAGCGATTCCAACAAGCCTCGCTTGCTGCCAAAGTGATGGTAGAGGGTGGGTTTGGTTACCGAGGCTGCCTCAACAATATCCTGCACACTGACGGCATCGTATCCGCGGGCGGCAAAGAGGCGTTTGGCCTGGCGCAGCAGTTCAGAGCGAGTATCCATAGGGCTATTATACCGATCGGTATAATACTTGTCAAGGTTGTTATCCTTCCAATTTACTTCATGGGGGCATAAGCCTGTTCTCGAAAGGACAAGTTTGGGACGTCTCCAGAGTGGCGCCAAGATTCGCCGCTTCTTCCCGAGGCTCTTCAGGCGTGATAGAATAGAGCCACGTTCAACACCGTGGAGTGAAAGATGACTGAAAACCCTGCCCCTAGCAATTTTATCCAAGAAGCCATTTTGGAAGACTTGAAGAACGGCCGCTTCGACCACGTTCAGACGCGCTTTCCTCCCGAGCCAAACGGATATTTGCACATTGGGCACGCCAAAGCCATCTGCATCGACTTTGGCCTGGCAGAAGCCAACGGCGGCAAATGCAACCTGCGTTTCGACGATACAAACCCGGTCAAGGAAGACACGGAATACGTCGATTCGATCAAGCAAGATATTCGCTGGCTGGGCTTTGATTGGGAAGAGCGGGAATTCTACGCTTCCGATTACTTTGAGCAGCTCTACCAATGGGCCGAAAAACTGATCCTCAAAGGCAAGGCCTATGTGGATGACCTTAGCCCTGAAGAAATCCGTCAATATCGCGGCACTTTGACCGAGCCCGGTCAAAACAGCCCGTATCGCGACCGCTCGGTGGAAGAAAATCTGGATCTATTCCGCCGAATGCGCGCCGGGGAATTTCCCGATGGAAGCCGTGTGCTGCGCGCTAAGATCGACATGGCCTCTGGCAACATCAACCTGCGCGATCCAGTCATGTATCGCATCCTGCACGCCACCCATCACCGCACCGGTGACCAGTGGTGCATTTACCCGATGTACGACTACGCGCACGGACAGTCCGACTCCATCGAAGGCGTGACACACTCGCTGTGTGATATCGCCTACGAAATTCATCGCCCGTTGTACGATTGGTTCTGCGACGAGTTAGAGATTTTCCACCCACGCCAGATCGAGTTCGCGCGTTTGAACCTGACCTATACCATCCTGAGCAAGCGTTTCCTCAAGCAGTTGGTCGAAAAAGGCTTCGTGCGCGGCTGGGACGACCCGCGCATGCCCACCCTCTCGGGGATGCGCCGCCGGGGTTATCCGGTGGAGGCTGTGCGGGATTTCATCGACCGCGTAGGCGTAGCGAAGAATGAGAGCGTGGCCGATATTTCGCTCCTCGAGCACTGCGTCCGCGACAACCTCAACCGCACTGCGTTGCGCGTGATGGGCGTGCTCAACCCCCTCAAGGTGGTCATCACGAACTACCCCGAAGGGCAGGTGGAGCAGTTAGAGGCTGTCAACAATCCCGAAGACCCCGCCGCCGGGACGCGCAGCGTGCCGTTCTCGCGCGAGTTGTACATTGAGCAAGATGATTTTCGCGAGGTTCCCCCGCCCAAATATTTCCGCCTGGCCCCGGGCCGCGAAGTGCGCTTGCGTTACGGCTACTTCATCAAGTGCGAAGAAGTGATCAAGGACGATCAAGGCAACGTGGTGGAATTGCGCTGCACCTATGATCCCGCTACCCGCGGTGGCTATGCCCCCGACGGACGCAAGGTGCAAGGCACTTTGCACTGGGTCTCCGCGCCCCAGGCCGTGAACGCCGAAGTGCGCATGTACAATCGCCTGTTCCTCACGCCAGACCCCGATAACGTGGAAGAGGGCAAGACCTACCTGGATAACATCAACCCCGATTCACTCAAGGTGCTCAGCGGCTGCAAGGTTGAGCCTTCGCTAGCCGATGCGATGGTCGGCACACGCTTCCAGTTCGAGCGCCAGGGCTACTTCAGCATTGACCCCGATTCGCAGCCCGGCCAGCCCATCTTCAACTTGATCGTTGAACTGCGCGACTCATGGACCAAAATCGAAAGCAAAAAGTGAGGTAACTACTCAGAGGGTTGGAAAAATTCAGGTCTCTTCCGCCTCTGGCTTTGTAGTTACCCAGTGAGTTGATTTATTTTCGATTCATCTCATAGAATAAGCGCAGGCCGAACAAGGGCAGTTCGTCTTCGACGGCCTGGATCACCCTGGTTTCGGGGGCAATCAGTTTGGCCAGCCCGCCAGTCGCCACCACTTTCGCGCCTCCACCTAACTCAGCCTGGAAGCGCGCCACCAGGCCTTCTACCAGCCCGGCAAAGCCAAAGACGAAACCCGCCTGCAAAGATTGGATCGTATTCTTGCCGATGGCTCGGCCTGGATGAGCCAGGGCCACCTGGGGCAGCGCAGACGTGGCGCGAAACAACGAGTCTCCGCTGGTGATGACGCCAGGGGCAATCGCCACCCCCTCCAGGTTGCCTTCCGCCGAAACCGCCACAAACGTAGTGGCGGTGCCAAATCCAATCACAATCACTGGCGCGCCGTGCAAATGACGCGCTCCCAATGCGTTCATCACCAGATCAGATCCGACTTCGCCGGGGATGTCGGTGTTGATCTTCATGCCGATTTCGGCCCCAGGGCCCAGCACCAAGGGCCTGTGATCCAGATAACGCTCGCACATTTCTTCGAATATTTGGGTGAGCACCGGTACCACCGAAGAAAGCACAACCCCATCGATTTGCGCCGGGGTGACGCCTTCGGTAGCAAACAAGTTCAGAACCAGTACGCCGTACTCATCGGCCAACCGCGAGCGGTCGGTCAGGATGCGCCACCGGCAGCGCATCTTCTCGCCCTCAAACAGGCCGAGCTTGATGTTGGTGCTGCCAATATCAATGGACAGGAGCATGGTTAAGGCAGAGGGTTGGAACCAGCAAAGCTCGTGCCGACGATAAACTCCACATCCACGGTGGCGTTCGGGTCGTAGCGGCTGATAACTCGCACGAAATCGCTGCCACCGCACATCTCCGTGAGATATTTCACCGTATAAGGCTTGCCAGAGTAATCGATAATGACAGCCACCGAATACTG
Source organism: uncultured Anaerolinea sp. (assembly GCA_964403875.1). GTDB lineage: Bacteria > Chloroflexota > Anaerolineae > Anaerolineales > Anaerolineaceae > Anaerolinea. The sequence goes on from CAYOHX010000134.1 coordinate 9,964, forward strand.
CTGGTCGGCGTTCCCTTCACCCGTGATATTCAGCCCTTGTTGGCGCAGATACTCGCCAGTGCGGCCCGCCAACCCTTCGGTAAGGCTGCCATTTTTCACCACCAGGCGAGCCTGTTCTTCTTTGGCCAGCGTCAACGGGTCGGCATCTGGAGCGACCACGGCAGCGCCTGGGCCAACCGGACCATTCGCCGAGAAAATTTCATCCCGCAGAATGCGAATTTGGTCCGGAACCGCAATAGCAATAGACTGCCCATCGGGAGAAGTGCCGTATTCAATCTGATAAGGCGGGCCAATCACGCCGCGCTTGATGTTTTCTTCCGGAATTCCCATAGCTAACATGCCCAACTGGATAATTTGCTCCAGGGTCAGGTTGGTGCGAATGCCCGATTGGATCTCAGAATATAGCCTGGGAGCTTTGGAGATCAGGCTGGGCATCTGATCGAGCTGTAAGATGCGCTCACGCACCGCCAGGATTACCTCCTGCTGCCGGTTCGAACGGTCTGTGTCGCCGCCTTCCGTCTTGCGGTTACGAGCATAAGAAAGCGCCGTGGGGCCATCCACCAGGTACGTGCCTGGGTCGAGCCAGAAGGGTTCGATGGGACCCACCGGGTCCAACTTAATGCGTTCGGTCGGGCGGATTTTGATACCGCCAATTTCGTCGATCAGGCGCTCAAACGTGCGGAAATCGACCAACCCGTAATACTGCACAGGGACGCCAATGAACTGCTCCACCGTATCCATCGCCAGACCTGGGCCACCCTCGGGCATTTTGTTGGCTTCGCCCAAGAAGTAAGCCGTGTTGATCTTGCCGTAATCGTAACCGGGGATCTGCACCCACAAATCACGGGGGATCGAGAGCATACCCACGGTTTTACTTAAAGGGTCAACCGTCACCAACATCATGCTATCGGAACGAGCCGCGCCTTGCTGGTCACATTCATCGAAACCCTCAATATCGCAATCACGGTAATCCAGCCCCAACAATAAAATAGTCACGCGGCTGTTACCGTCCCAGGGCTCCGATTTCGGCGCGTTTCCGCTGCTTTGCAATGGCTGAGACGCATCGATTTGAACCTCGCCACCCGGCGCGGCAGGATCGCCACCCGAAGCAGAGGGGTTAGAGATGGCTGGCGCGCCGCTGCCCAAATCGGTCAGCGTCCAGCTTCCAAAGAAGCTGCGTGCCCAAAAGAAAGCCACCACCAGAGTAGCCAACGCTACCACCCCAAAGACGATCAGCATGATCGTTGTGGTGCGATCTAGGGCTGGGCGGCGGCGAAGATGTCGCGAACTCGCAGGTTGCATACGAATTAAACCTCTTATACTCCGTAGTTTCGTCCTGCCGGATTGGGTGCAAGATCAATGCCCGGCTGGGGCAAAAAGAGGAGCCGTTTTATTTAGCCCATCTTCGGCGGCGGAACGGGCAGCGCCTCTGCCGGAGTGGCCTTCCATTTGTCCCCTTCATCGATCAGCATCACCGGGATGTCATCAACGATGGGGTATTTGCGCCCGCAGTCATTACAGACCAGCCAGGTCTCGCGGACCACTACCAACATGCCATCTTTTCCGGGTTCGCGCACGCAAACCGGGCAGCGCAAGATTCCAAGTAAATCAGGACTGACCATCTTCTCTCCGTAAACAAACCAGAATGCTTCGATTGAATTGTACCATAGATGCCCGGCCTATCCTGGCGGCGGCGTTTCTTCCTGATCGGGCAGCTCGGTGCCGGGGCCATATTCGTACACATCTGCCCAGGCCTGGTAGTGTGTGTAAACATTATCCGAGAAATACAGTTCCCCGTTCCGGTACACACGGCGCGTTACGGTCACATCGGCGCCTTCCGCGGCCCAATCAACCTGGCGAATCACACCGGTTGCCAGATCAGGATTCTCACGGTAGACCGGGTCCGGCGGCGGAACGGTGTTGACCGGCCCGGTGGTGTCATATTCCACCGTACGCCCGTCGGATGTGGAGTAAAACTTCCAAGTCAGGCTGTAGCCATTGATATAGGTCTCCATCAACAGCCAATAAGGCGTGTCGTTGACGAACTTGAAATCCACAATCGGAACGTACACCGTAGCATCCAACCCCGCCAATCGCGCGTCGCGGCCTGAAGCGTTTTGCTCATAATAACCCACCCGGTAAGCATGGGCGTAGCGTTCAACGATGGGAAAGCCGCCCAGGAAAGCCGTACGGAAGAGGGTGGTACTCACCTGACACACCCCGCCCCCCACGCCTTTGATTGTTTGACCACCTACAATGATGAGCGCTTCGGCGAAACCGTTATCCAGGGTGATTTCACCAATCGTGTCGGACATAGAGAAGGTCGCCCCCGGCGGCACCAGCACACCGTGGAACTTGGAGGCAGCGGCGGCAATGTTTTGCACGCGCTCGCCACTCGATCCGCGGAAGTAAGAGGTGTGCGAGCTGACCAGTTCGGTAATGCCCAACTGCTCGCCGGTCATGTCATCGGTAATCTGAGGATTCGAGTAATCCATGATCAACGTGATTTCGTGTTCACCAGCACGCAATTGCTCTTGAATCAGGTTGAATGATTTCTCCACATCCAACACCCGCCCGATGACCGAGTTCTGCATGATGTCCAACTGCCGGGTTTCATCGTTGAAGATAAAGCGCGCATTTTGAGGCACGCGAATCATATTGGGGGCTATGCCGCCCAGGAAGGTGATCAACTTATCGGTGGCTAAACGGACCTGGTAACGCAGCCCATCAGGGGTTTCCACCTTATCAATGGAGAGCATGGACGCCAAATCGCCGGGTTGGAGGATCCAGGGACCGGGCTGATCAGGATCATCCGCCGGGATGCGCAGCGTGAGCGGGCCGCTCAGAATCTGGCGAGCCACATCCGCCTCAGCGTTGGCATCCAGGATAATGGGAGCAGTTTCTTTGATGAGCAAATCCACCACGCCGTCGCGCAGGCTCTGCACCTGGGCCGAAACCGCCTGGAGCGAGGTGGTCACATCTACCTCTCGCCCAACCTGCCCTGGGGTGACGATAACCTCTGTGCCGTTGAGGGACAAAGAAGCATCCACCGTTGGACGATCGATCTCTTTGGCGACGCGGGCCAGGTAGTCGTACGCGGCGCGTTGATCAAAGATGACCGTGGGGGGCAGCTCGACCCCAGCAGTGAGGCCGTTGGCCTGATCATGCAAGCGCTCGCCAGGAGCGCCAGTCCTTCCAGCGCTGAAAGCGACCTCCGCGGAAGCCTTGGGGTTAAAGTAAAGACCCAATTCGGCGGGCGACGCCACCCACATTCTATCCCCGTCTCGCAACACGACACGCCCCGCATGGGGATAGTTGATTTTCTGCGCCAGGGTGGCCTCGGCTTCGTCCACTGACAAGCCGCCCAGGTCTACGCCCGCGACCGACACGCCAGGGTAAATCCGTCCGGCGTACCAGATCTGGAAACCAGTATAGATGGCCGCCGCGGACAAGACAAACAGCAGCAGACCTCCGGCAATCGCCAGGAGCACCTGTTCGCCCCGAGAGACTTTTGGCCGGTAAACACGGTTGCGCGATGGGTAGTAAATCGTACTCATAATCTCCTATTATACCGGAAACCCAGTATTGCATTAAGACGTCCACACCTGCGCCCTGGTTCCCAGGCAAACCGGGGGAATGGGCAAGGAATTTTCGACCAATTTCCGAAATTGATCGAAAATTGGTCACAGAATCCCTTGACAAGCTCACGACTCCGCGTATAATTCGACCTCGCCGAGTGAAACAAAACATTTCGCCGTGAGGTGAAATCAATCACAAGCAAATAGGCAAGACCGCAGCCTCTCAGAAGTCCGATGCTCGCACAATCAGGTGAAAGCATCGGGCGTTTTTGTCGGGAGGTGAAGGAAGGGTCAGAACCTTAACAACTGAAG
>CAYOHX010000135.1:0-13764 GCA_964403875.1 uncultured Anaerolinea sp.
GCCCCCGCCCTGGATGAAGCCCTGCGCAAGATCACCCGCCTGGGCCAGCCCTCCCTGCTGCTCAACAACCACGCCTTCCACCACCTGCTGGTCAACGGCATCGAGGTGGAGTTCAAAGCGAAAGACGGGCGCACGGTCAGCGGGCGAGCCTTCGCCGTAGATTTCGACCAACCCGATAACAACGACTGGCTGGTCGTCAACCAGTACACCGTGGAAGCCGACAGCCAGAACGGCAAGGTCAACCGCCGGCCCGACTTGGTCGTCTTTCTCAACGGCCTGCCCCTGGCGGTCATCGAGTTGAAGAACGCCGCCGACGCGAACGCCACCATCGGCGGGGCCTACAACCAGTTGCAGACCTACAAGCAGGATATCCCCGCCCTGTTCCACACCAACGAACTGCTCATCATCTCCGACGGTCTGAATGCCCGCGTGGGCTCGCTGACCGCCAACAAGGAATGGTTCCTGCCCTGGAAGACCATCGAGGGCGAGAACACCGCCCCCGCTGCCCTCACCGAGCTGGAGGTGCTGCTCAAGGGCATGTTCGAGAAGCGCCGCTTCCTGGATCTGCTGCGCTACTTCATCGTCTTCGAGCAGGAGCGCGGCGCGCCCACCCTCAAGAAGATCGCCGGCTACCACCAGTTCCACGCGGTCAATTACGCCTTGGAAGAAACCCTGCGCGCCTCCCATTCGGGCGGTCCCGTAGGGGCACAATTCCTGGGCGAGTTGAAAGGCGTATATCAGACCCAGCCCATGAAAGGCGGCGAAACCGGCGACCACCGCATCGGCGTCGTCTGGCACACCCAGGGCTCGGGCAAGAGCCTGACCATGGCCTTTTACACCGGGCGGCTGGTTCGCCACCCGGCCATGCAAAACCCCACCATCATCGTCCTCACCGACCGCAACGACCTGGACGACCAGCTCTTCGGCACCTTCTCGCGCTGCGCCGAAATCCTGCGCCAGATGCCCGAACAGGCCGCCAGCCGCGAAGACCTGCGCGAAAAGCTCAGCGGGCGCATCGCCGGCGGCGTGTTCTTCACCACCATCCAAAAATTCATGCCGCCGGTCGGGGCAATTCATGAATCGCCCGTACTCTCCGACAGGCACAACATCGTGGTTATCGCCGACGAGGCCCACCGCAGCCAGTACGACTTCATCGACGGCTACGCCCGCCACATGCGCGACTCGCTGCCCAACGCCTCCTTCATCGGCTTTACCGGCACGCCCATCGAGCAGGCAGACGCCAACACCCGCGCCGTGTTCGGTGACTACATCAGCATCTACGACATCCAGCAGGCGGTGGAAGACGGCGCCACGGTCAAGATCTACTATGAAGGGCGGCTGGCCAAGCTGGAGCTGGACGAGCAGGAAAAGCCCAAGATCGACCCCGAGTTCGACGAGGTGACCGAAGGCGAAGAGCAGGAGAAGAAAGAAAAGCTCAAGACCAAGTGGGCCGCGCTGGAAGCCATTGTGGGCACCGAAAAGCGCATTGGCCTGGTGGCCAAAGACATCGTGGCGCACTTCGAGCGGCGCCTGGAAGCCCTGGACGGCAAAGCCATGATCGTGTGCATGTCGCGGCGCATCTGCGTAGACCTGTACAACGCCATCATCCAACTGCGCCCCGGCTGGCATTCGCAGGACGACAAGCAGGGCGTGATCAAGATCGTGATGACCGGCAGCGCCGCCGACCCGCTGGAATGGCAAGGCCACGTGCGCAGCAAAGCCCGCCGCGAAGAGCTGGCCCTGCGCTTCAAGAACCCCGCCGACCCGTTCAAAATCGTCATCGTGCGCGACATGTGGCTGACCGGTTTCGACGTGCCACCCCTGCACACCATGTACATCGACAAGCCCATGCAAGGGCACGGCCTGATGCAGGCCATTGCGCGAGTCAACCGGGTGTACAAAGACAAGCCCGGCGGCCTGATCGTCGATTACCTGGGCCTGGCCTATCACCTTCAGAAAGCGCTGGCCGCCTACACCGAGGCCGGCCACCCCGCCGAAACACTCAACCAGGACGAAGCCGTCAACGAACTGCTCAAGCGCTACGAAATCTGTAAGGGCCTGTTCCACGGCTTCGATTGGTCCGGGTACTTCTCTGGCAGCGCCGGGCAGCGGCTGACCCTGCTGGCGGCGGCCCTTCAGCACATCCTGCAGTTGGAAGATGGGAATAAGCGCCTGCTCAAAGCCGTCAAGGAGCTCTCGCTGGCCTTTGCCCTGTCCGTGCCCGATGAGCGCGCCCTGGCCATCCGCGAGGACGTGGCCTTCTTCCAGGCGGTGCGAGCGGCCTCTGTCAAGAACACCGTGGACGGCGAACGCAGCGCCGAAGACCTGGACCAGGCCATCCGCCAAATCCTATCGCGGGCCGTGGCCGCCAGCGACGAGGTCATCGACATCTTTGCCGCCGCCGGGTTGAAGAAGCCCGAGGTCTCGATCCTTTCAGACGAGTTCCTGGCCGAGATCAAGGACATGCCGCAGAAGAACCTTGCCATCGAGCTGCTGCGCAAGCTGCTCAACGACGAGCTCAAGCTGCGCATGAAGAAGAACCTGGTACAGTCGCGCTCCTTCACCGAACTGCTCGAGCGCACCATCCGCTCGTACCAAAACCGCACCCTCGAGTCCGCGGAGGTCATCGCCGAGTTGATCAAGTTGGGACAGGAAATGCGCGAGGCCCAGAAGCGCGGCGAAAAGCTCAACCTGACCGAAGACGAGATCGCCTTCTACGATGCGCTGGAGGTCAACGACAGCGCGGTGAAGTTGCTGGGGGATGAAGAGCTCAAGGCCATTGCCCGCGAGCTGGTCGACACCGTGCGCAAGAACACCACCATCGACTGGACCGTGCGCGAAACCGTGCGCGCCAAACTGCGCGTGATGGTCAAGCGGATTCTGAACCGGCATGGGTATCCGCCGGATAAGCAACCAAAGGCCGTGCAAACCGTGCTGGAGCAAGCCGAGGCCATCGCCAGAGATTGGGCGGGGTAGAAGAGAAAAAGCACCGGTCGGTGGAGATTGCGAGAAATGTTTGAAAGTGAGGGGTGATAAATGAAAAAGTATTGTCTGCTTCTTTGCGTTTTCCTGTTAGCGGCTTGTTCAAGCCCGTCGACAACCGTGGAGCCGGCAATTGTAGAAACTGCAATTGCCCAGACCATCCAGGCAGGTGTTGAAGCCACCATCGCGCAGGCGTCAGACACCCCAACGCCACCACCCACTGATACGCCAACCCCAACGCCAACAGCTACTCAGACGGCAAACCCTACAGAAACGCCAAGTCCAACGCCAGATTTGAGAGTCATCGACATGAACCCCTATGATCTCATGCTAACCGTCAAGGATTTGCCTGCCGACGCAAAATATGTCTTGCCGGGCCCAGGATGGATCAGCCCTCACCGGAACAGTGAGGTTGTGTCGGGGTGGGGCGTAGAAGAGGGTAGGGATTATATTGAAAAAACCGGCAGAGTGGATGGGTGGTTTGTCTATTATTTCAGAAATACCAAGGTCGTCATTGCCCCGGAAGAAATGTACGACAATATTGTTATGTACCGAACGGCTGCGGGCGCGCAACTGATTATCGACCAATATAGCTCCTGTAAGGATAGAGATTCGGATTTCACCCTTGTAGAAACAGATTTCAAAATTGGCGATGCGTCCAACGTATGTATCCGCAGGCAGATGCAACCGTCCGGTGATTATCGAGTTTGGTACCGGATAGAGTTCTCCTACCGGAATTACTACCATGCAGTTCATGGGTATGGGTGGGAAAAAGAGGTCAGACCTGAATATGTCCAGCAAGCCGCTGTCACTTTATTGGAGAAGTTGAAAGCCGCGCCCCTGTCGGACGAAGTGTTGTTTACGCCATAAATGTTTGCGGAGCCGTTCCTTAAGTCGCCTTGAAAACCAAACCAAAAATCAAACAGATCTGCTAAGGGTTATTTGTCGGCGCAGTTCTTATAATTCGTTACATCCAACGCCGCTAACCAGCAAACTGGTGCATCCGCTCCACCTTCGCGACGGGCCGGCCAAGAGCCAGGTCATGCGCCGTCTGCAAATTCATCCAAAATTCTGGGGTAGTGCCAAAAGCCTGCGCAAATCGCCAGGCAGTATCGGGCGTAACCCCCCGCTTCTCGCGAACGATTTCATTGATGCGCTGCAGCGGAACCCCCACATGCTTCGCAAAAGCCACCTGGCTGATGCCCATTGGCTTCAAGAATTCTTCGAGCAAAACCTCGCCAGGATGCGTAGGAATTCGATTTTCAGGAAACATGGCTAACCTCTCTTTCAAATAGCCAATTAATGATAATCAACGATTGAAACGTCGTTAGCGCCACCATTCTCCCACCGAAAAATGATCCGCCATTGATCGTTAACCCGAATACTGTGAAAACCTTCCCGGTCACCTTTCAAAGCCTCCAATCGATTACCTGGAGGCATCCGTAGGTCTGACAGTTCTCGAGCCGCATTGATCACATCCAACTTGCGGAGTGTAACCGAAAGAATTGTATGTGGAAATCGGCGCACCCGCGATGTTTGTCGTCCATGGTAAAGATCTTCAGTAGCAGCGTCTCCAAAGGAATGGATCATTGTGACCTCAATTCGAATTGTACCATTTACATGGTTACCGTGCAAGTATGTATTTTACTTATATCCACAGGGAAAGCTCGCCCCTCTATACACTATTCCTTCCCGTTCATAACGTCCAGAACCCAGCTTTTTATGTCCCCACCTCCATGCCAGAACTCCGTCACATACTTCCCACTCGGCGCCTGGGCACAGCGGAAGCGGTGGCTGAAGCCGGATAGCGCCATCATCAAATCTCGCCCGGCCTGATCCCGATCCCCAACAACCGCGAGATCCACCGGTAGTCAATCTCCCGGACGCTGGCGCTGCCAAATGTCCCTACGCCCACCAGATCCGCCGGCCTCTTGGTGCAGCAGTGATGCGTGTTCCCCCTGAACTCCACCGGCAATTAGCATTGGAAGCAGCCGAAGCCGGTGCTAGCTTAAACCGGTTGGCAAGCGACAAGCTCAGAAGAGTCGGATGCTAATACTCAAAGGAACACAATGGCTAAAACAGCCGTGCCCATATAGCGGCTGTTTTGGCTTATTCAAAGAGGGTGCATCAATAACCTCTTCTCAGGTATAGCTTGATATAGACAAGAATTGTTCCCGTTGAGATATGCCTGACGTCAGTTGGTTCCCAAAAATCCTCGCATGATTTTCCTACAATCAACTCCCCTCTAAAAAATATGATGCTTTTCCTCGTTGTAATGCTAGAATGATTACAACATCAGGTGGTTAACCAACTATGAAAATTCTCATCTTTGCGACGGAAACGATTCCATATTTTAAGATTGGCAGCCTGGCGGATGTGGTCTATGGTTTCGCCAAAGAACTGAACAATCAGGCTCATGACGCCCGTATCATCGTACCGCGCTACCGTTCCATCTTGAGCGAGCCGCCATCTCTTGAGACGGTAATTAAAGAACTACAAGTAGACTTAGGTGACCTGAGCCAATACGTTGAAGGTCAAACAAAACCAAGAGCTTATTATCGCCTCGCGAATATCCTCAAAAGTCCTGCTTTGCCAGTCACTTATTTTGTCGATCAGGACTTCTATTTTAGCCGTGACAACCTTTACAACTATCCTGATGACTATGAGCGATTCATTTTCTTCGGCCTGGCTGCACTCCATGCGGTAGCACACCCAGATTTTCAAAAGAATGAGCCAGAAGAATGGATCCCTGATATCATCCAGGGTTTCGATTGGGCGGCTGGTTTAATGCCAAGCTGGCTACAGACTCTGGCGGCGCAGGATAAGCGCTTTGAAAAGACTCGCTTTGTGCTGACCATCCATAATATTCGCCGTCAAGGGATTTTTGGCAGCCGTTCCCTTCAGTTGGCTCGACAAGATCAGGACGGTATCTACCCAGAAATTGGCGAAAAAGATGAGCAAGTGAATTTCTTGGGGCGCGGTATCTTATTCGCTGATAAAGTAGTAACGGTCAATCCGCATTTTGACGATCCACAGTTCGATAATGAGAACCAAATCACCAACTCACTGGGTAACCGCAATCCGCTTCCCGAACCCGCGCTGGTCTTAAAACCGATTCTGGAAAAACGCCTGGCTGATGGCGACCTGGTTGGGATACGAAATGGAATAGACGAGGATGATTATGACCCGGCCCGCGGTGATCCGCGTATTGTCGCTCATTTCACACCTTCAACATTGAAAGAGCGCGTCAAGAATAAATTGGCCTTGCAGGAACTGCTCGGCTTTGCCCAAAACGAAAATATCCCTCTGCTGGCGATGGTCAGCCGGTTGATTCCCAATAATGGCTATGAACTGCTTCAGGCACTTTATGACAATCGCAGCGAGTTGAAGGACTTCCAGTTGGTCATCTTGGCCGATTCTGGCGTCACAGAAACGCGCGACTTACTCCGCAAGTGGGAAGAAGAGCAAGATCCAGTCCGCCCCTGGATCAAGAGCCGCTTTTCATACGATGAAAGTTTGGCCCGGCAAATCTTCGCCGGCTGCGACTTGTTCTTGATGCCGGCCAAAGAATCGCCCAGCGGAATCAACCAGTTGATCAGCATGCGCTATGGCGCGGTTCCGTTGGTCTACCACACCGGGGCCTTGTGCGAATCTGTTGTCCAATATCAGCCTGGTATCCGTGTCAAAGAAGGTTCGGGGATAGGCATTGGATTTAAGTTCTATGAGTATAGGCCCGAAGCATTTCTGAAGGCAGTCGTGAGTGCCCTCGAGGTCTACCACAATCCGGCCCAGACGGCCTGGCGCAACATTCAGTTGATCAATATGCGCCAGCGCTTTAATTGGGGCCAGCCCGTTAGCGATTACTTGGATCTCTATGAAAAAGCCCTCGATAGCTCGCGGGTTGCCCTTTACGACGGTCAAAAATTAAACCTAAATCGCGACGCTCGCTTGCTACAAGCCATCCTGGAAATTGACAGCTTGCCAGGGTTGGGCATGCGGGAAAAGGGCAGCATCCTCCGCCAGGTTGGACGCATTATCCGCGGTGTACTGGAATGTGACGCAGTTTACGTCTGGGAAATCGGTGAAGGATCTCGATTAGAAGCCTTGGAACCTAGTTTGGATTACAGCCAACGCAAGGCAAAGCCCGATATGGAGCAGGTGAATCGCCTGCTAAATCAAAACACACTGAACCTTTGGGGCAGCGTAGGCGATGCCGACCTAAATGGAACTTGCCAACCCATAAAGGGTCTGGAAGAGCACAGTTTTGCCAAACAAGAAGGTTGGGTGGATGGCAAGTCAGTTCCGATTGTGGCACATGGCCACCTTCTCGGACGGGTGGATGTACTGTTTAAGAAAAAGCCGAAAAGCGAGGATAACGATTGGCAGGTCATGGCCCTGACAGCCCTCACGAGTTCGTTTGGGCAGCGTTGGTACAACCTGTTGGGGGCAAAAGAGCTGGATGATATTTCTAGCATGGCCAACGAATTCATGGCAGCTCGATCGTTTAAAACGGTGGTAGATCTGGTTACCGAATGGGCGCTGAAGCTGACTGAAGCAGAACACGTTTGGTTGTACTTCAAACAGGGGGACAAGCTGGAGTTAATCTCCCCTCCCGATGACGCGCCAGGCGTGGAAGCCATTGCCCAAAACACCTTTGACACGGGCCTCCCCCTTTCACTCGTTGACTGGATTGGCGCGCCCCGCATGAAGAACGGCCGGAGAGTCTACCGCTCACTGATGGCCATCCCGTTAATGGATCCTTCAACCGAGGCTCCCTCTAAATCTGCGAGTGGTGTTCTGGTATTGGTGCACAGTGAACCGGCTCGCTTCCGCCACGATCACCAACAGGTGATGGAAAAGTATTTGAGCCCGCAGGCCGCACTCTCTTTGGCTTCATCGACCTGGTATCAGGAGCGTGACCAAAAGCGCATCCGTGACATCGAGGGGATTCGGCAGATATTGCTCGATTTTAGCCGTAAACTCACCGACCTGTATGGGGTACTGGTTGCCAGCCAGGACCGGCAGAAGCTGATGACCAACATCGTGGAAAAAATCTCCGATGTGATTGGCGTGGACGCGGCTTCGCTGTTCCTGGCGGATGCGAAACGGGAAAAACTCACCATCCAGGCCGCCTCCGGTTATCAAAAGAAGCTGATGGATGCCAATCCGCAGCCATTTTACCTGTGGGGCAAGGGTGTCACCGGGCGTATTGCCGCAGATGATCGCCCATTCAAAGCCGACTCATTGCGCGAACTGCGTGAAAAAGGCGGTGGTAGCACGCAAGGAAATTATGACTCCTTGCAGGATGGGCGGCAGCCAGAATTCTTCTATGGAATGCCGCTCAGCGTTGAAGGTGAAAAGCGCCCCATTGGCGTGTTAAAGGTGGAACGGTTAAAGTTCAAACCGCCGGCTGATCCGAATAGTTCACACGAAGGGCAAATTGAACAGCATCCCTTCACTGAAGAAGATGTGCTGTTGATCACCATGATGGGCAAAGTGATCGCCACCGTGGTTTACAACGCCCAGATCACCGAACAAAAACTGGCCAATCTCTCGAATAACCTTCAGGATATGTCCACAGTGTTGGTTGGCAGCCAGGACCGGCAGAAGCTGATGACAGACATTGTGAAGAAGATCATCGACGTGATTGGTGTAGATGCGGCTTCGCTCTTCCTGGCGGATGAAAAGCGCGAAAAACTCACCATTCAGGCGGCCTCTGGTTATCAAGAAAAGCTGATGTCTGCCAACCCCAAACCTGAATACCAGTGGGGCAAGGGCGTTACCGGTCGCATCGCAGCAGATAACCGCCCATTTAAGGCCGACTCTTTGCGCGAACTGCGCGAAAAAGGTGGCAGCAACCGCGGCAACTTTGACGATTTGCAAGATAGTTTGCAACCCAATTCGTTCTATGGCATGCCACTCAGCGTTGAGGGTGAAAAGCGCCCCATTGGCGTGCTCAAGGTGGAGCGATTGGAGCAGCGCCCGTTCACCGAGGAAGAAGTGCTGCTGATTACCATGATGGGCAATGTTATCGCCACCGTTGTGTACAACGCCCAGATCAGTGAGCAGAAGCTGGCTGACTTCAGCATGAACATCCGCCGCCTGTCGCTCGTGTTGACACCTGGGGCGCAGGTGAACCAGCAGACCTGGTTCCAAAAGATCGTCGATACCATCTCCCTGATGTTTGTCACCGATGCCGCTTCGCTTTACCTGGTAGATGAAAGCAATAAGCGGCTGGTGATTGAAGCGGCATCTGGATACCAGGAACCGTTGAAAGCAGCGAAAGCATTCTACGAATGGGGCGAGGGCGTGACCGGGAAGATCGCTAAAACTGGCGATCCTGCCCGTGCCGATACATTAGCGGCTTTGCGTGCTCAGGGCACCGCCAAGCGCGGCAAATACGATGATCTGCAGGGTGGTAACCAGCCCAACTCCTATTATGGCGTACCCCTCAAAGTTTCCGGAGAGGAAGACCCGATTGGCGTGCTGAAATTTGAAAGCAAGCGAGAGAATTATTTCTCAGACGAAAATCGTTTGCTCATCGACATGATGGCCAATGTGATCGCCACTGTGATCCACAACAACCGCCAGAGTGAGAAGCACATCGGTGGCATCTTGCAAGAAATGGGTACCCTCCAAAGCCCATTGGATGCTTCGGCTGAGGTGCTGCAACGGTATGCCAAAGAGACAGATGCAGGTTTAGTGAACCAGTTGGCTCTGGCGCTATCTCAGGATTTAGGGAGCGCGCCAGCCGCGATTGAAGCCGAAGCCCGGCTGATTTTTGAGGCTCGCAAACAATTGGACACTGACCTGCGCGCCGACCTGTTTAACCGCATTGCCAGTTGGGCCAGGTTTATGAAGTACGAGCGGGCTGAATGGCAGTTTAGTTTGTATAACACGATTTGGCGCTCGAACCCGGAGAAATATCGGACCTGGGCCGACCTGGATTCGTCTGCCCGGCCCTGGCTGGATTTAAAGGATCATTTGGGCAACGGGGTTGAGTTCAACAAGGCCGCTGCCAAATTAGTCGAGCGTATTGTGGAAAATGTAAACCAGGATCTTAGCAACGATGAACGACCTCTCACATTACACGTCGATCCATCCGAGTCAAGGCAAACCTGGTTTCAAGCCATCGTAGATTCGGAGGGCGTGTTTGGCGAACAGGTGAAGAATCTGTTGATGTTGTTCCAACGCACCGTGAACCTGGATGATATTGGCCAGATGGATCTGGATGACCTGGTGAAGCAGAACAAGGGAAATATTTACCCGACGTTACTCATTTTCCTGTGGAACACGAGCCTGGACTCGCAGCAAATTAACGAGTTGCGCTCGCGGTTCAAAGAAACACCGCTCATTAAAGTGCGCAAGTTAAATGTGGTCTTTGCTCAAATGGTTGACCTGCCGCACCTGCTTGACCCGGCCAAAGCGAAAAGCTATTTCCGCAAATTGGTTTTGCGCCAGGTTACCATCGTCAGCCCATTCCGCACCGAAGGGGACGTGCCGCCCAATCTGTTCTTTGGTCGCGACCAGGAAATCAAGACGCTCACTCATGCCCCCGACGCGCACGATTATGCGGTAATCGGGAACCGCAAGATTGGTAAAACTTCGCTGCTCAAACGAGTGCAGGAGCTACTAAAGCGCAATAACGCCATCTTGCCCATCTTCATCAACTGCAATGCGGCGAAGAACACCTCGGATTTTTATAAGCGCTATATGGCTGAGATGCAAACGACTGTTCCGATCAATAGCCCACAGGCCTTTGAGCAAGCCATGCGTGATCTGCGCCAAAAAGGTCGTTTCCCAGTGCTGTTGATCGACGAAATCGACCGCGTATTGATGTCTGACGCTGGAAAAGGCGAGCCGCTAACTCGAACGTGGCGATTGCTGTCGCAAGAGGGGATTTGCAAGTTTATATTCTTCGGAAGTAAGATCCTGGCCCAGCAGATTGACAATCCACAATCGGATCTGTATAACTTCCCCAAGCCAATCGATCTTCACTACCTGGACGAGGAAACGACCCGCCTGGTGCTCACCCAACCGTTGGAACGTCTGGAAGTTGATTTGATCAAAACCGATGAGATCGCGAGCGAGGTGTTCCGATATACCTCAGGACATCCCAATTTGGTTCAGTTGATGGGTGACCAACTGGTAGAGGCGGCCAACCGTCGCCAGGAACGGATCATCTTGCCGGAAGACGTGGAGGAAGTTGGCAAGTCCGCGTATTTCCGGGATGAATACCTCAAGCGAATTTGGGGAGATGCTGGACCGCTGGAGCGCCTGATCACCTTGCTGGCCCCGGATGTGTCTTTTAAGCTGAGTGAAATTGAGGAGACACTTGGTAAGAACGGGATTTGCATTCAGGAAGAGTCGGCAGAAAAAGCCCGGATTGTGGGTGGGCAAGTATTTATCTCCCGAGAGATGGTTAAGAACGCCTTCCGCATGTTAGATCTGTTCTCGATCCTGGAAGAAAAAGATGGGGTTTACCAGTTCATTCCACGCTCGTTCCCAGACATTTTGCACCGCCTACCGGAAACAGATATTCTGTACCACGTCCGGAATGAAAAAAATAAACTGACCAAGCCGGGAATGAACTAGGGGGCTATCGCTATGGGCTTCGATTGTTATGGGCACCTGGAGGCGGGAAATTCTCTGTACCAACCTCGCCAGGTATTTGAATTGCTAAAAATTCATGAGGGGGAACTGTTTGAAACCGAGCACCTACTGAGCCTGGTGGGCGATAAGGTGAAAAAATATGCCATCGTTTATGCCGGGCGGCAGGCAGGCAAAACCAGCCTGATCATGCACTTGAGGCAAGAGATTTTGGATCGGGAGGTGGCCTGGCCCTGTTGGATGGACTTCCAGCGCATTTACGGCGCTTCTTCTGAGCAAGCTCTATTATTCGTCGCCCGGCAGATTATTGAGCAGGTGCCAGAATTGAAGGGGCTAACACCACCCAAGAAATTCGCGTTAGGTGGTCTTGAATTTGATCACTGGCTGGCAGATTTGCCGTTTGAGAAACCGCTTGTGATTTTTATGGAGGAATTAGGAGCGCTGCCCTTAAAATCACGCCAGGCGTTGGGAACGGTTTTACGAAGTGTCTTCACCGGACGCCATAATACCCGTCTGGAAAAGGTGATGATCTTTTTCTTCGGTGGAATTGAAATGAATCGCATGGCCGTCGAAGAGGTGTCACCCTTAAAGAATATCTGCAAAGAGTATATCCTTGCCAACCTTACCGCCCAAGCCACACAAACCCTGCTGGAGGTTGGCCTGGCACACTACGAAACATCCTCAAAAAACGTGGATTCCGGTAATTTGTCGAAGATGGTTTTCGATCATACCGCCGGTCAGCCTTATCTGAGCCAGCGCTTTGGGGAAGAGCTGGCTAGCAAGAATTTGAGCCTGCCGCCGGACGAAATGGAAAAGCTGGTGAATTCCATTGGCAGACTGTTGTTGGGCGACCCATTCATTGACCACACGTACCGGATGGTTGAGCGCTACCAATTACAGAAAGCGTGCAAAAAAGCCTTCTGTCATCCGGCCTATTCCTCATTGATGGAGGACTGGTCGAAACTGCTCCTGTTAGGTGTGGTGAGGGTCGATGGAGGGACAGTCGATATTTCAACCCCTCTGCTGGGCCGAGTCTTGGTAGAACGGCTCCAATCGGCTTCACAGAAAAAGGTGGCGGCAGCTTCTGGTAAGGCGAAGGGCAAGGTTGAAACCGTCATTAAGATCAATTCCGAGGGGGGCGCCGTAGTGATTGGGAATGTCAAAGCGGGCGGCTCGTTCGTCGGTCGTGACCAGGCAAACTTAGGGGTGGAACAACATTTCCCGGCCGCCAGGCCAGAAACGATGTCAGTAACACTCACCAACACCTTGGTTGAGCCTGAGTCCGCCGAGGTCTACCAATTGCGCAGGAAACAAATTCTAGAGCAGATTATCTTGCTGCCCTGCCTTCAAAATGAAAGCAAAAGGGAAGCAGCGCTCATGCGAGCTTCCCTTCAGGAATATGGGTCAAAGATTGATCTCAGCGGCACACCCACTGAGGCTGTTCCACGCATGTTTGCGTTTTTGGAACAGTTAAAGCGCTCCAAGAGCGGCCCTCATCCCCTGGGGCTTTTCTTGTCGGATGCAAAGGCACAAGCAGAGGAGAAAGACCAAGAGAAAATCCAACTGTTCATTGATCAGTATGGATTGTTGTAAGTTCCTCTGGCGGGGTGATGGTTTCACGATGGAGAAGGCGAATCAAAAGGCTGACCAGGGCTTGGACCGCACCCAGCCTGCCCTAATTGAAGACAACGAACTTTTACGTGAGGTCTTCAAAGGTGTTGCTGACCACCTAATATAAAGCCGTTCTTGGTGATGTGCTACAGCAGTACTTATGATACGTTTGAAGAACTATACTTAATGATCCTTGGCTGCCTTTCAATCAGGCTGCCAAGGATCATTAAGTATACCGCTTCTCTGTTAACTTTCGGGATCCCCTGGAGGTGGATCCACCGGAGGGTCACCAGGAGGAGTGTCCGTTGGTGTCACAGCTATTGGTGGTGGGACAGGTGTGTTTGCCGGCGCGGACCTTCCTCCACCTTCCTCTGCGGAAGTAGCTGTAGGCTTGCCCTCAAAAAGCTGAGGTTGAGGCGTTCGAGTTGCTGTTGGTGTCGGCGTGGGGGTTGGAACAATATCCCGTAAGCATTCGTGGCAACGAATGTTCCAATTCCACTTTTCGTCATATTCCATGGCAATGCCATCATCATATGTGTCCAGGTTGCTATGGTAAACGCG
>CAYOHX010000136.1:0-13704 GCA_964403875.1 uncultured Anaerolinea sp.
GCTTCGCCACTCACACACCCCTAAATGCGGATTTCACCACGCCAATTCCCAATGAGCTAAAAAATCCAGGGACGATCACGGGGAATCAAGGTTATACATATCCCTCTTCAAGTTCGTGGCAATTTCGGACATAAATCGTTATAATTTCTTCATCAGGAGACTTTATTATGCTCGACAGCATTTTCCGGAGAAAGAAAGACGAACAGACTATGCGCTCGGCTGGACGCTTACCCCCCGGCCAATCCCTCACTCAGCGTTTTCCCGTGCTTCACTACGGCCCGGTGCCTTCGTTCAATCCTGCCACCTGGGATTTTCGCGCCTGGGGCGAGGTGGAACAGCCCTTGCGCCTCTCGTGGGATGAGTTCAATCGGCTTCCTCGCGTGCAAGTGAAAATGGATCTACACTGCGTCACCCGCTGGAGCCAGTTCGACATGCTCTGGGAAGGCGTCACCGTGCGCTCGCTCATCGAGCAAGGTTTGTTAAAAATCAAGCCTTCTGCGAAGCACGTGCTCCAACATGCGGAGTACGGCTATACCACCAACCTGCCTCTCGAAGTGGTCTTGCAGGATAATTTCCTCCTCGCCACTCATTATGATGGCAAACCCCTCGATCCGGAGCATGGATACCCCTTGCGAGGCGTCATTGGGGCCATCCCCGAGCGTTCCGACCTGGTGACCCCTTACTTATGGAAGGGTGCTAAGTGGCTGCGCGGCCTGGAATTTCTGACCGAGGATCGGCTGGGTTTTTGGGAAGAAGCTGGTTACCACAACCAGGCTGATGTCTGGAAAGAAGAGCGCTACGCCAGAGGCTAGCGCTGATCTCTCCTCCGCCGACGGCTGACCAAGCCAACAGCCAGGCCAATCCCTGCCATTACGCCCAAAGCCGCCCACACCCCGCGCCAATCCAGCGCCAGACTGGCCTCGCCATCGCGCATGGCCGATACCGCCGGATCGCAGTACTCCGCGAGCCAGTTCAGTGAGGGCGTGGCCACTCGGGCCGCGCGAGTCAGTTCGCGCACTTCCACCATCAGCCGGCACATTTCGTCACGGGCGGCGTTGGCATGGCGAGCCAAAGCCAATTCAGCGCGCGGATTAGGCATGCGCTTTTGCAGGATCGCCACAATCAACGGCTCCGGAATCCAGCGCAGAATTTGATAGCCCCCGGGCGTAATGGGAATATGGAGCGCGTCCAGAGCCTGCATACCCTCGCGCACCGCCCGCACAATCAGCGTCAGCCCATCCCGAGTACGGGCCAACCGATAAATATCTCCTCCTGCCAGGTACACACCTGCTGCCAGCGGCGCGACCAACACGGCATGAGTCTTCAGCCAGGCATCCATGTTGGCGCAATCAGTAGTAGGCAGACCCGATTCCTGCAGGGCCCGGCTGATTTGCTGCAAACGAGGACTGATGCGCCCGTCCAATTCGCCCAGCGTGGTCGGCTGGGCCTTCGATGCCATCACATAACGAATGGCGGTCCCTTCGCGCCGCCCACCCGCGCCGGGGAAGCCCAACACAACACGCTCGCGGCCCAGCGCCTGAACCAATTCAGCCGGACCGGCGGCGTTATTGACCAGGAATAGCACATTCGGTGTATGGCGGTTGGCTGCCAGCATCGGCAGTACGCCCCCCACTTGATTCTTCCTCACGACCACCAGCACCCAATCAAAAGCTTCTTCGGGGTCCAGCCGTTCGGCAATGCGCATTGGCACGGCTGTGAGCACGCCGGTAAAATCATCGATCAATTCAACGCCGCGTTCGCGCAAATCGGCCAGGCGCTGTCCCCGAGCCAATAATGTCACCTGGTGCCCGGCGCGCTGCAACTTTCCCGCATACAGACTACCCAAGACCCCCGCGCCTATCACGAGAATTTTCATGCCTTCCTCCTGGCGTCGTTTCTTGCAGTATAGTCCTCTGACCAGGGTTTGTAAACAGACTGCAGCAATCTTGACACGGCCTTGACGCCCTCCGCTCTTGCCTGCATGTACAATTTCTTATAGCGGAGGTTTCTATGACCCCTATTGTCTTCAAACCGCGCCCTTCCTCCGGTTGGCTGTGGCTGGGCGGTATCGGTTTTGTGTTACTGGCTTATTCAGTTGCCATGCTCGCAACAGCGATGAGCGCAAACACCGGGCTAGGTTTTATCTGGCCCGTGCTGCTCATGACCCTCATTGGAGCGGTTTTCATCTTCATTGCTGCCTGGTTCCCCACCATGCGCTATGTGCTGCACCAGGATCGCCTGGAGCTGTTTTACGGCCCCCTGCTGCATTACATCATTCCCCTGACGTCCATCCGCGGGATGCGCCGTCGGGATTTACGCATGTCTCTCATCTCAAGTATGCGCTTGCCGGGATTGGCCTTATTTGAGGTCACTTATGGGGATGTTGGCAAGGCCAAAATGTGCTCCTCTGCCGCTCTCAAAGGGATCCTGCTGATCGAAACCGAGCAAGGATTGTACGGCATTAGTCCCGCGGACGAAGAAGGGCTTGTGGCCGCTGTGCGCGCGCGAATGGGGCGGTGAGGTGACCGGAATCTATCCGATGGCAGCGATCACCCTGGTGGTGGGCGGCGCCTGCGCCATGGCTTATCTTGCCACGGGGGCCCAGGGTGGGCGGCGCTTCTGGCCACTGCTCCTGTTGGGTCTACCGCTTTCCTTCCTCATTAACCGGTTGGTCAAAGGCCCACTGATCCAGGCGCTGGTCGCTGCCACCGGTCAATCGGCTGCATTGGACTCATCCACGCCATTGTGGCTTGCAGCCGTCATTTTGTTCAACGCGCCCTTTTTTGAGGAACTGGTCAAGCTGCTGCCCTTCGCTCTGCCCGTTGCCCGCCAACATCTAGCCCAATCTCATTCTAAAATATGGGCAGGGCTGGCGCTGGGCATGAGCTTCGGCCTGGGTGAAGCCGCGTACATCGCTTATGGGATCGCCCAATCTGCCGAATATCAGAGCATGGCTTGGTATTTGTTTACAGGTTATTTGTTCGAGCGCCTGATGGTGATCTTTTTGCACGGCTTTCTCACCGGCATTGCCGCATCAGGTCTCACTCTAGGCTGGGGGCAAGCAATTCTTCGCCTGCTGGCAGCCATGAGTCTGCACGCGCTGGCCAATTCAGGCATCATTTTCAACAAACTCGGTTGGATTTCCCTGGGTTGGGTGCAGGCTCCCTTGCTGTTTGCCATCGTGCTCTCAGCGCTATTTTTTGAGCGCTTGCGCCGCAAAGAATTGGCGCGGCAGCCTTCCGAGGAACCCTCCGAGAAGGTATACTTTTGACATGAATATCTATCACATCACCACAGAAAAAGAATGGTTGGCTGCCAAACAGGCAGGCGCTTACCGGGCTCCCTCCTTGGAAAGCGAGGGCTTCATCCACTGTTCCACCCGCGATCAGGTGGTGGATTCGGCCCGCAACCACTTCGCCGGGCGCAGGGATCTGGTCCTGCTGCGCATCCAGAGCGGGCTGCTTGTCGCGGCTTTGCGCCTCGAGGGCGAGCTGTTGTGGCCGCACATTTACGGCCCCCTCAACCTTGAAGCTGTCGAGCAGGTGTTTCCCTTTCCACTCAGCGCTGAAGGCGATTTTCAACTTCCAGCAGGTGTTTAGCGCCCCACTATTCCAGCAGGTTTTCTAGGGCCGAATCTGGACATCATTCCACCCGAAGCGCAAAGCGGAAGCGGGCGTCTTCGTCATACCAAACCGGGTGATTGGTACCCCAGACATTATTGTACAGGTTGAAATGCATCCCACCTGAAAGGCCTGGCAGGCGATTGTTGAAATCGAGCAGCGAGCGCCGCCCAGGAGCCACCAGCGCGGCATCCAGGGAATCAATTTCCAACGCGCCGCGCTCATCCCGGTAACGCACGCCCCGATCAATGAGATGCAGGTGGCGGGAGCCATCGCGAGTCACATCCAGGGGTGAGATAGACTGCCCCAGCACATCCAGGCTCCAGCCGGCGGATTGACGGGTGCGGGGGGCGAAGGAGAACCATACTGCTTCGGGCAAGCGGTTGGCTTGCTTTTCAAACCACTGCACATCGAAGTGGATTTCGGGGGCCGAATCAGGCAGGCGCAGCCGAATCACGGCCCGGCGCGGGCAGCCCAAGCGCTCCACGGGCTCGGAAGGAAAAGCCAGGTCGAGGAGGAAGGTATGACCGCCGGGGTCGGCGCGCTGCCAGGCCGTTTGCAATTCGGGAAGCCACTCGCCTTTCAGGGCAAAAGGAGCCATGCCAGGCTTGGTGAAATCAGGCAGCGCCCAAATATGGGTGTGGCGTTTGTCTTTGTTGTATTGCCGGTAAAAGCGGTCATAATCCGTCTGATCGAAGCTTTCGTAGCGCAGCAGGCCCAGTGGGCGCGTTTCCCCACCCCAGGCGCGACGACCGTGGCGCAGCAGGCCCAAAGCGCCATGACCGTTGAAAGACAGGAGAAAATGACGCGTGCGCAGCGGAGCAGCCGGTTCTTCCAGCCGGGAAAAGCCGGCAAAATCCGGCAAGGTGGGTCGCAGCGCGGCCAGGCAGGCGCGCGCTTCAGCCGCCAGTGGCGAGTGACTCAGAGCAGCGACAGCCTGAGTCAGATAGGCGCGTTGTTCGGCCCAAGAAGATTCAAAGGTCTGAAAATTCGCCTGGGAGCGGGCCGAGCGCAGATCAGATGGGGTGTAATGCTCGTAGTCATTCAAATGCATCTTGATGTCCATGCCCCAGGTATGCTCGGCCACACACATCAGGCTCTGACTGAAACGAGCCAGGGCCGGGTCACTGGCGTTGGCGCGGCCAGATTCGATCCATTGGCGACGCAAGCGCTGCAACTCGCGAAAATCAGCTACCTTGCGTGGATCGCTCCCCACCCCGTGGGACCAGGAGTCGCCGATTTCGCTGGTGACGAGCGGCAGACTGTCGCGGATGGTATCCAAACGAGCAGCGAATGCGTCCAGCGTAGACGCGCTTACCTCAGCGTCAGGGAAGCGTTGGCGGGCATCGGCAAAGACTGCCCGGACAGCTTCAACCGATTGTGGGCCAAGGTTATCGCCGGTGTGAGCAAAGAGAATGCCTTCGGGCAAACCGGGGATGACCATTTCGGCCCCATAGTTATGATGATACATAACGATGATCTCCGCCCCGCCGGGTTCGCGCCAACGGAAAACAGGCGGCGTCTCGGGCGGCGTGGAGGCTCCGTTGACACCGATGTGCAAAAACTGGATACCTGCATCGGCGAGAAAGGACACGATGGCTCGGCTATGACCGGGCACGTCCGTCATCTTGGCGGCAATGGTTCGGCGTCCAAAACGGCGATCGAGAATCCGAGAGAGGGACAGCGCATGTAAGAAAAGCGAAGAATCCATCATTTCGGTGTACGTGGTGAAAGGCAACCCATGCCAGGCAATATCGCCTGCGCGAATGGCCTCCTCCATTTCAGCGCGCGCCGCCGGGCTGGCCTGTTCCAGGTATTCGTAGATCAACCATGAGCCAGTGGTCCAGGTAAAGCGTTCAGAGCTATCCATCTGGCGCAGTTGGCGAGCCACAGCCAACGCTTGGGGAATGTAGCGAGTGAAGTAAGCATGGACAACATCGGCTGCCAGGGCGGTGAACCCCACATCGAGATGAGTCTTGAAGACAAGGTGGACTTTTTGAGTAGCAGGGGGCATAACGGCATCCTTATAAGTGGATCTCAGCGCCCAGAGATCCTGGGCCTCCTGGTCGAAGCGCCAACCAGGCCAGTTGGAGTGGACCACTGTCTTTCCACATTTTTGATTATAGCGTTAGAATCAGGGTTATCAAAATCACCGGTTCTCTGGGAGTTGCCGTGGTAGATTCCTTATTTTGGGGTGTAGCACCCCAAAATAGGGGGTTCATCACGCCAATTCCCAATGACCCAATCCACCCTGCCCTGAGGCCCCATGAAAAAAGCGCTGTATCTGCTCAACACGTCTGCCTATGACCTCATATATGGCCCGGAGGAGCGCGCCGAAATTGCCCGCCTCGTCAATGTTTACGCCCCGCCGCAAACCGCCCAATCGGTTGCTGAAAATCCATCCATCCTCTCGGAAGCCGAAATTCTCTTTTCGGGCTGGGGTATGATGCCCCTGGACGCGTCCTTTTTGCGCGCCGCGCCTAAGCTAAACCTGGTATTATACGGGGCCGGCAGCATCCGTTACTTTGTCACCGACGAATCATGGGCGCGGGGAGTACAGGTGGTGAGCGCCTACGCAGCCAATGCCATCCCGGTGGTGGAATACACCCTGGCAACGATCCTGTTGAGTCTGAAGCGCTTTTGGTTTTTCACTCAAGAGGTGCGCCGGCTGAAGAATTTTCCGCCACGTTTTCCGGTGGCCGGCTGTTACGGCAGCACGGTAGGTCTGATATCGCTGGGCATGATCGGGCAGATGATGGCAGAGCGACTGCGTGGTTATGAGGTGAAGGTCATTGCCTACGATCCCTTCGTCACTTCTGAAACCGCTGCCGCGCTGGGGGTAGAGTTGGTCGACCTCGACGAGCTCTTCCGGCGCTCCGATGTGGTCTCGCTGCATACACCCTGGCTGAAAGAGACAGAAGGAATGATCACCGGAGCGCACCTGGACGCGATGCGCCCAGAGACAACCTTTATCAACACGGCGCGCGGAGCGGTGGTTCGAGAGGACGAAATGATTGCTGTGTTGCAGCGGCGCCCCGACCTGTATGCGGTGCTAGACGTGACCTTCCCCGAACCACCTGCGCCGGAGTCTCCCCTATATACCTTGCCTAACGTGATCCTTACGCCGCACACAGCCGGCGCGATGAGTAACGAATGCCGCCGGATGGGGCGACTGGTCATCGAGGAGCTGCGCCGATATCTGGAGGGCCAGCCGTTGCAGTGGTCCATCTCCAAAGAACGGTCAGCCGTACTGGCCTGACATTCACAAGAGAATCCCTGTGGCTAGATTTTCTGTTCGTATGCGCCTGCTCCTGCTCTTCATCAGCGTCGAAGGCTTTCTGGCTGTGTGGATGACGCAGGTAATCCCGTCAGAAGCCTCAGCGGCCTTCTGGCTGGGATACTCGAAACCGCGCCTGGCATTGGCTGGGATTGGACTGCTGGTCGCCGTCTTTTTAGCGGTGGCTGTAGGGCTGAGTCTGTTGCGCCCAACACAATTCCTGGCATGGGCCGCACGAATTCACCTTTGGCTGACAAAAGACAACCGGCTGCTGGGCGTCACGCTGTCTTTAGGCGGGGTCGCGTTGCTGGCAGCCTGGAGCTTTCTGTTCACCTGGTTGTTTGTGCCCGCGCCCCTCCGTTGGATGTTAGCCTGGGCCGGTTTAGCAGCTATCCAAACCCTGGTCTGGCTGGTGATCGCCCTGCCCGATTTGTATGCTGAAAAGCGAGTTGCGGCACGCATCTTTGATCTACCGCGAATGCGCAATCTTAACGCTTACCAGCGAATGGTATTGAAGACCCTATTGGTGATCGGAGCGTTGTATTGGGCTGCGTTCATCTACCCCAACTTGCAAAATTCAGACGCGCATACACTGCAATTCTCTGGCGGCGACGAGGGCATCATCTACCCGGTGTTCACTCACATGTTTGCCCCTGCCAGATCTTTCCAAGAAGGGATGTATTTCTTCTTCCTGTACGAAGACTACCACTACGGTTTCCCTTTCTATCTCCTCTCGGCGCTAACTGTGCTGCCCCTGCATCTGCTGAGTGGGGGGCGACTGGCAGAAGCGTCGCAACTGGGACTGCTCTTGCTGCGGCAGTTTATCAGCGCGGCTCCGCTAGTCCTTGCGGCCATTGTGCTGGTATGGATGCAAACCCGTTTCCGCTCGTTGTGGAAAGCCGCCTCCCTGTTTGGTCTACTGTTGATCATCCCCGAAATGGTCAATTATTGCATCTGCTTCTGGCATCCCGATGGACTGACCACCTTGAGCGTGGCGCTGACTCTATTCTTCTTAGATCGTGACCGAATGCGATTTGGAGCCAATTTTTACCTGGCGGCGGCATTCTGCGGGTTGGCCTCATCGCTGCGTTTGTATGGTTTCTTCTTTGTCCTGGCGATCCCGGTCTACTTGATCGCCGCTGGCGCACGCGAGAAAAAACCTTGGAACGCGCTGATCTGGCACGCGGTGGGTTTTGTGGGGGTTATGCTAGCCGTCTTCATATTATCCAGCCCTTATCTGCTGGACGACCACGCTCGCAGCCAGGCCATTGCGATTTTGTTTAGCAAGACAGATGAGTTTGCCCACGGATATACGGGCATTCAAGACACGGCAGGGCTGTTTCAGATGGGGTTGGGGGCTGCCTTAAAGTGGGTTTCGTACCCTTACGCTCCCCCCGTCTTCCTGTTGTTCCTGCTGGGCTCGCTGGGAGCGGCTTGCGTTTATGGCCGTGAAAAGTTCGCCAACCGGCTGATTTTCTTATGGATTCTGCCACCCACGGTGTACCTGGTCTGGTTTGTGGCGGTGCGATCCTCGCACTATTGGCTTCCGGTCATGCTGCCGCTATACTCGGCGGCGTTTGGCCTGGCTGGACCGCTGGAAGAAATCGCGCTGCCAGGTTGGGCGAAAATCGCAGGCTGGTTGGCGTTGGGATTGACGCTGGCAGGTTTGGCCGGAACTTCGGCTTACCTGATCTTTGCCTACTTTGTTTAGAAAGGTTTCCGGAATGCCTTTTCGCGGATTGAGCACCAGTAAAGTGGCCCGCCTGACAGGGATTCATCCCAACACCGTACGGCTGTATGAGCAGTGGGGCTATCTTTCGCCGGTAGACCGCACCCCCAGCGGATACCGCGTTTATACTCCTTTGCATATCCATCAGGTGAAGCTCGTGCGGCTGGTGTTTGGGGCCGTTTGGGCGGGGCGCGCCATTCGCCAGGCAGGAGTAGCGGTGGTACGTGCCGCGGCAGCGCAGGATTTTGCCGGAGCGGCGGCGCTGGCAGAAAAAAACCTGAGCGTGGTGCACAATGAACAGTTCCAAGCCGAAGCCGCGGTAGAAGTGCTGCAAGGCTGGGCCGAAAATAAGACCCCGGCGAAAGCTCCCCCCAGGCTGCGCATCGGTCAGGTAGCGCGTCTTTTAGATGTGTCCGTGGATATGCTTCACAATTGGGAGCGTAACGGGCTACTGGAAACGCCTCGCGATCCACACAATGGCTACCGGCTTTATGGCGAGACCGAAATTGCCCGCCTGCGCGTCATCCGCCTGCTGCTCAAATCGGGTTATAGCATGATGGCTGTGCTGCGCATGTTGGTGCAACTGGATCATGGGGAAGCGAAAGATCTACGCGCTGCGCTGGACACCCCTCGTCCGGATGAAGATGTGTTTTCGGCGGCGGACCGCTGGCTTTCAGCATTGGCGGAAGCCGAAACGTGCGCCCGGCAGGTGATCGTTCAAGTTCGGGAAATGAGCAGCACGGCCTGATATTTGCGATAGATCAACCGGTTGAGAGCGGCTTTTTGGTAAAATAAGGCCGTTATCCTCGGAATTACCGGAGTTATGATGGAATTCACCCACCCGCGTTTGAAACGAGAAAACCGCACCATCGAAATCATGATTGCGCTGTACTGCCGCGACCATCATCCTTCATCACAGGCCGGGCTGTGCCCTGAATGCGCGGAGCTGCGCGATTATGCTCGCCTGCGCTTGCGGCATTGCGTGTTCCAGGAGAACAAACCTACTTGCGCCAACTGCCCGGTGCATTGTTACAAAGCTTCGATGCGTGAACGGGTACGAGTGATGATGCGCTACGCGGGTCCGCGAATGATGCTGCATCACCCCGTCCTGGCGGTGGCTCATCTGCTGGATGGGCGGCGGAAAGCTCCGGAACTGCCCAGGCGGAAGAGAGAGGAAGGGGCCTGAAACCTTTCTCGCTCAGCCCACAGCGCTTTGACGCGCTTTTTCATTCGCGCCTGCCCGAGGGGGTTGGAATGGCAGATGCGGCTATAATTCAAGTATGCGCCGCGCACCACTGGCCTCCCTTCTAACCTTTTTGCTCCTGGCTGCAATGGCCTGCAACCTGCCGGCGCAGCCGGGACAACCCGCGCCCGACCGACAAACCCTGGAGGCGCAGTTGTTTGCTACGCGCCAACCCACGCAAGCCGCTGCCACGCAAGTCGCACAAGCCACGCTGTTGGCAGAAGCGCCACCGGAGCAGCCCCAAGCGGGTTTGCGGACCGCCACGCCGCTGCCAGCAGGCGCGCCATCACCGCTGGAAACCCTTCCCGCGGCGGGTGGGGTAGTCAGCTATATAATCCAACCGGGCGACACGCTGGCGGGGTTGGCCGGGCGGTTTGAGACAGCAGCAGAGTCCATCCGCTTTCCCGAAGGTTACACCCCCGATGGACTGTTGCCCAACGGAATGCAAGCGCAAATTCCGGTGACGATCCAGGAGACTCTACCGGGCGGGGCGCTTCTGCCCGACGGCGAGGTGATCTACGGGCCCTCGGCCAGGGATTTTGATATCGCCGCCGAAATCCAGCGAGCCGGGGGGTATCTAAGCACCTACAGCGAGACGGTTGGAAAGAACGAAAAGCAAGAAGTGTTAAGCGGAACGGAGATTGTTCGGCGGGTGGCGCTAGAAACCTCTATCAACCCGCGTATGCTGCTGGCTGTTCTGGATTACCACGCCGGATGGTTCAGCGGACAGCCCCGCGGACGGCTGGATTATCCAATTGGGTTCATGAACGGAGATTATAGCGGCCTGCACGGCGAACTAACCCTCACGGCTCGCTACCTGACCGCCGGATATTACGGCTGGCGGGCGGGTACGCTGACGGGTCTGAACTTTGCCGACGGATCCTCCGGTAGACTGGACCCACGCTTGAATGCCGGCTCCATCGCGATACAGCGATTGTTTGCGCAGATGTACGCCAGAGCGGGTTGGGACACCGCGCTTTACGGCGAGAAGAGCTTCCCCTTGTTTTACAACACCCTGTTCGGAGACCCCTGGGTGCGCACCGCGCAGGCAGGTGATCAATTCCCTGTCGGGCTGACCCAGCCGCAGTGGGAATTGCCATTCTTGCCTGGCGAAGCATGGAGCTTTACCGGCGGGCCGCACATTGCCTGGGGTGTGGGCAGCCCGATGGGCGCGCTAGATTTTGCCCCCATCGGCAACCAGCGTGGCTGTTATATTTCGGATCGCTGGGCCACGGCTGCCGCAGCGGGTACGGTGGTTCGTTCGGAGCGAGGCATGTTGGCTCTGGATCTGGATGGTGACGGCAGCGAGCAAACCGGATGGGTGCTGTTCTACCTGCATCTGTCGGACGCGGGCCGAGTACCGGGGGGGACCGTGGTTGGAAAAGACGCCCCGCTGGGGCATCCCTCCTGCGAGGGAGGAACAGCTACCGGCGCGCATGTGCATATTACCCGCAAATACAATGGCGAATGGATCGGCATCGACCAGCCTTTCGCGTTTGTGCTCAGCGGCTGGCAGGTGCTTGCGGGGGAATTTTCCTACCAGGGTAAACTGGTAAAGGATGATCAGGTGGTCGTCGCCGGGCGCGGCACGGCGGACGCGAAAATTATCCGCTAGAATCTTTTAGAGGTGTTCCTTGACCGATATCTATGAACAATTGGCTCGTTTTTTGGACGAACTACCCGGCGGATTTCCACGCAGCGAAAGTGGCGTAGAGGTACGCATCCTGCGACACCTGTTCTCGCCGCAGGAAGCCGCCATTACCCTGCACCTGAGCTTGCTTTCAGAGGAGGCGCACGTCATAGCCCATCGGGCCGGGTTGCCGGTGGAAGAAGCGCGACACCTGCTTGAAGAGTTGGACCGCAAACGGTTGATTTACTGCTTTCCCGAGGAAGGAAAGCCCCGCACATACATGGCACAGCAGTTTCTGGTGGGTTTTTGGGAGAGCCAGGTAGACCGGCTGGACCGCGAGCTGGTGGAGATGTTCGAAGAATATTTACCCACCTACGCGCAGTCCGGCATCTGGGCAAAAATGCCGCAATTGCGCACCATTCCTGTTCGCGAAGACATCCCTCATCAGGGAACCGTGTTAAGCTACGAGAATGTAGCCGAGATCATCGCCGAACACCACACCTTCGCTGTCGCCAATTGCATTTGCCGCCAGGAAATGCGCATTTTGGGGCACGATGACGGCAAGCCGTTGGAAACCTGCCTGTGCTTCGATGGCGGAGCCGATTATTTTGTGCGCACCGAACGTGGGCGGTACATAAGCCGCGAAGAAGCCCTGGCTCTGGTGGCCGAGGCGGAGCGCAGCGGGTTGGTGCTACAGCCCGGCAATAACCGCTCGGCGGGAAACATTTGCATGTGCTGCGGATGCTGTTGTGGCGTGCTGCGCAGCGCCAAGTTACTGCCTCGCCCGGCAGACATGATCGCCAGCCCATTTTTTGCCAAGGTGGAAGAGACCCACTGCGCGGGTTGTGGACTGTGCCTGGAGCGCTGCCCGATGGACGCGATCAGCCTGCCCGGGGGAACTGCCCAGGTGGACCTGGCGCGATGCATCGGCTGCGGCCTCTGCGTGACCACTTGCCCCAGTGACGCGCTCGCGCTGCAGCGCAAACCCGATGCCCAGCAGCCTCGCGTGCCGCGGAACGTGGTAGAGTTAAATATTCGCATGGCGCAATCTCGCGGAAAATTGGGGCCGGGATCCATGATCCGCATGGTGGCCCGCTCTGCCGTAGACCGC
Source organism: uncultured Anaerolinea sp. (assembly GCA_964403875.1). Lineage (GTDB taxonomy): Bacteria > Chloroflexota > Anaerolineae > Anaerolineales > Anaerolineaceae > Anaerolinea. The sequence continues at coordinate 12,611 of CAYOHX010000136.1, forward strand.
GTGGTCGCAAAGAACAGCGGATCCTAAGTAGATCGTCATTTTCGGATTTGAAGTAGAAAGGAATAAAAGATGCAGTACCGACCGTTAGGACGAACCGGGTGGAATGTGTCCACCATCAGCTTTGGAGCCTGGGCCATTGGCGGCACCTGGGGAACCGTGCAGGACGACGAATCGATGGCGGCATTGGAGCGAGCCGTGGATTTGGGCGTTAACTTCTTCGACACGGCGGACGTGTATGGCGATGGGCGTTCAGAGCGGTTGATGGCCCAACTAAAGCGCTCGCGCAAAGAGGAAATTGTCATTGCCACCAAGGCTGGGCGGCGGCTGGACCCGCACGTGGCCGAGGGCTATAACCGCCAAAACCTGACGGCATTCGTGGAACGCTCGCTGAAGAATTTGCAGGTAGAAGCCATCGACTTGCTGCAACTGCACTGCCCGCCCACACCGGTCTATTACATGCCCGAAACGTTTGGCGTGCTAGATGACCTGGTGCAGGCTGGAAAGCTGCGCTATTACGGCGTGAGCGTGGAAAAGGTGGAAGAGGCTCTCAAGGCCATCGAATACCCCAACGTGCAAACCGTGCAGATCATTTTCAACATCTTCCGCATGCGCCCCGCGGAATTGTTCTTCCAGGAAGCCATTCGCCGCAAAGTGGGCATTCTGGCGCGGGTGCCGCTGGCTTCGGGCATGTTGACGGGTAAGATGCGCAAAGATACATCCTTTGAAAAGGATGACCACCGCCTGTTCAACCGGCACGGCGAAGCCTTTGATCGCGGTGAGACCTTCTCGGGCGTCGATTACGAAACCGGGCTGGCGGCGGTGGAAGAACTGAAGTCGTTGCTCCCGGCGGGGGTGAGCCTGACGCAGTTCGCGCTGCGCTGGATTTTGATGTTCGACGCGGTGACCTGCGCCATTCCGGGAGCCAAGCGGCCCAGCCAGGCCGAAGAGAACATCGCCGCGGCGGATTTGCCGGCCTTCAGCGCGGAGACGATGGGGAAGGTGCGCGCGATCTACGATGAAAAGATCCGCCCGCTGGTGCAGCACTACTGGTAAGAATTCCTAAAATACGATCAGCCCCAGCAAATCTGGGGCTG
>CAYOHX010000137.1:0-13495 GCA_964403875.1 uncultured Anaerolinea sp.
CACAGCGGGCGCGAAGCGCCCGCTGTGTGTTATTTCGCGGATATTCTTATCCCAACAATTCTTCCAGAATCTTCTTCGCCAGCGCCGCGTCGGCCTTGCCGCGCATCTTGCGCATGACTTGCCCCACGAACCAGCCCATCAGCGTCTCTTTCCCGCCGCGGAAGCTCTCCACTTCCTTGGGGTTCTCCGCCAGCACCTCCTGGCACGCCGCGCGGATGGCAGCGTCGTCGCTGACCTTAGCCAGCCCTTCGGCCTGCACGATGCCCGCCGGCGATTGCCCGCTTTCTTCCACCTTCACCAGCAGGGCCTTGCCCGTCGAGTTATTGATCGTACCGGCATCCACCAGCTTGAGGATTTCCGCCAGGAACCCGGCGCTCAGCTTCATCTGGTCAGGAGCCAGCCCGCGCTCGTTGATCATGCGCAGCACGTCGTTCATCAGCCAGTTCGAAACCTTCTTCGGGTCGCCGCCATAAGCCTTGACCGCATTCTCAAAGTAATCGGACAGCTTGCGCTCGGCGGTCAAAATCTCGGCATCGTACTCCGGCAGCCCGTACTGCTCGATGAAGCGCGCCCGCCGCTCGAGGGGCAGCTCGGGAAAATCGGCCAGGATGGCGGCTTTCCACTCGTCGGTCAGATTCACGGGCAGCAAATCCGGCTCGCGGAAGTAGCGGTAGTCGGCCTCGGTCTCCTTCGAGCGCATCTTGCGCAGCACGCCAGTGTCCTCGTCCCAATCCAGCGTCCAGGCCTCCACGCGCCGCCCCGCCTCCACCTCGCGGATCTGGCGCTCCACCTCGCTGTTGATGGCGTTGCGCACCGCGTCGATCGAGTTGACGTTCTTGATCTCCGTCTTCGGGTTGAGGTAGTCGGCGCCCTTGGGGCGGATAGACACGTTGGCGTCGCAGCGCAGATGGGCCTTTTCCATGTCGGCTTCCGAGACGCCCAGCCAGCGCAAGAGCTGGCGCAGGCGAATCAGGTACTGGGCGGCTTCGTCGGCGCTGCGCAAGTCCGGCCCGGTCACCATTTCCACCAGGGGCACCCCGCAGCGGTTGAAGTCGATCAGGCGCTGGTTGCGTTCGTTCCGGGTCTTGCCCGCGTCTTCCTCGAGGTGCAGCTTCCAAATGCCCACCCGGCGGGTGTAGCCTTGCGGCATGGGCACGTCCAAATAGCCCCCGTGAGCCAGGGCCATGTCGTACTGCGAAATCTGGTAGCCCTTGGGCAGGTCGGGGTAGAAGTAATTCTTGCGGTCAAAGAACGAGACCGGGCGCAGTTCGGCGTGCATGGCGTGCGCCAGCAAAGCGCCCTTCTCCACCACCTTCTCATTCAGCACCGGCAGCACGCCCGGCAGCCCGGTGCACACCGGGCAAACGTTGGTGTTGGGCGGGTCGAACCACGAATCCGCCTTGCAGGAGCAAAAAATCTTGGTGGTAGTGTTGAGCTGGATGTGAGTCTCCAGCCCGATCACGGCTTCATATTCGGTCATCGGCAGGCCCTCTCATCGTTTGAGTACCTGGATTATACCCTGGTACGAGGCCGCAAGAAAGGCACAGCCCATCATGTAGGTTGGATTGAGGGCGGCCTTTACACAACCATAAGGAATCCATCCGACCGAATCGCCCCATTAACCGCCCGAAATCCAACATCTTGCCACAGAATGTCGGATTTCGCTTAGACTGTAGAAAACAATGCGGTCGGCGCAACCGCTCAATCCGACCTACGGCTCCCCCTCCTTTCTCTTTTCCCTCTATCCTCTCTCTGCGTTCCTCTGCGCCCTCCGCGTCTCTGCGGTTCCTCCTCTCTGCACTTCCTCCCCCTCACCGCACCCGAATGAACCCCAAGTAAATCGCCCCCGTCGAAGGCGTCACGCCGGGAAACCACCCCTCGCCGGGCAGTTGCCAGCCGCAAATCTCAAATACCAACCAATCCTCGGCCTCGTCCAGCACGTCCGCCAACCCCGGGTTATCCATTTCCGCCGCGTCCAGGGCCTCGTCGAAAGGCTGCTGGAAGTACGCCTCCAGCCGGGCGGGCGGCACGCGCACCAGCGCCGCCAGTTCCAGGTCGTCGCGCGATCCCTGCTCGCTGCGCAAGGTCACCGGCGAACCCGCCAACGCATCCATGTTGCGGCGGATGCGCTCCAGCGAAAAGAAAGCCATGTTCAGCCCCGTGCCCTCCACCGCGGTGCGCAAGGCCTCACCCTCCCCGCCTAGCCCCGAATGAATGGTCAGCAGGGTCACTTGCCCGGCGCGGTGGGTGCTCAAGCAAGCTCGCCCCGTGCCATAATCGCAAGCGGAAGATAAGATGAAGGTCGATTTGATTTCCCGCCCACCGTTGACCCCCGAGGGCGGCTGGATGACCAAGCGGACCTTCCCGCTCTCTTCGGATTCGCGCAGCCAATCAAAGGCCGCCACGCGCGGCGTCTCGGGAGCGCCGGTCGGCAGCAGTGTCGGTGTGGGCGCCGGGACAGTGGCGGTGGGCGCGTTTGGCTGAAAGGGTGTTGCTCGCTGGATTGGCCCAGGCGCAGCGGCCGCCAAAACCGGCGGCGGTGTAGGCCGCCAAATCAGCCAGGCCGTCCAGAGGATTCCCACCACCCCGGCGGCGAACAGGATCGTTCCGGTCGTCAGCGCCAGGCGATACCCGCGCTCGGTCATGGGCCGTTATCTCCGCCGGGCGACAGCCAGTAATCCCAATCCAACGACAACCGCCAGGATGGAAGCCACCGGCAGCAGGTTGCTCGGTCCGCCCGCGCTGGGCCTCACGAACACGGTCGACTGCGTATCGGGCGCCGAAGTGGCTGTGACGGCAGGCGGCGTTGAAGAAGGTTGAGGTGTGGCGCTGGGCAGGGACGTGGAACTGGGAACCGGGGTAGCCGTCGGCAGAGGCGTGTTCGTCGAAGTCGGAGTGGACGTTGCCGTAGGCGTGTTGGTGAATGTCGCGGTAGGCGCGGGGGTTTGCTGGATTTGATACAACTGTAAAAGCTGGTACGCCTCGCCGCACCAAAAGGTGCTGCCGGTAATCAAAGAACAGCCGGTGTTCAACGGCGGGGCAGGCTCAGCAGGTTCCAGGCAGAAAGCCCGAACCTCCCAATCATCACCCGCGCACAACAACAGCAACTGCACGTTGCCCGGCGCGCCCGGCGGCTGGCCGATGCCCAAATCGGCGCACACCCGCCAGCCTTCCGAAGGCAGAACGGCCTGTTTGGGCGCAGCCGATTCCCCAACAGACTCGGGCCACAGCAGGAAGAAAAGCCCGCTCAACAAAATCAAGGCTCCTGCCAGGAAAATGGGCCATTTTCGTCGAATTGCGTTCATCTCACCTACTCCTATCCACAAGACCCAAAATGCCCCCTTCTGCCAATAGACTCTATCAATTGCAAGGTTCATGCCTGCTCCGGCAACCGCCGAAAAACCTGGGGGCATTGGGAGTTGGCGTGGTAGATTCCGGCGGCTGGAGTATAATTCGGCGCAAGTTGAACCTTCACAGTTTCGCCGGAGAAACGCAATGATCATCCAGGTAGATCGTCTTTCCAAATCATTCGACTACTACAAAAAAGAACTGGGACTTAAAAATTCCATCAAAAATCTGTTCCACCGCGAAAAGCTGACCAAAGAAGCGGTGCGCGGAATTTCCTTCGAGATTGCCGAAGGGGAAATGATCGGCTTCCTCGGACCTAACGGGGCCGGTAAAACCACCACCCTCAAAATGCTCTCTGGCATCCTCCACCCCACCTCCGGGCAAGCTCACGTATTGGGCTATGTCCCCTGGGAGCGCAAGAAAGCCTTCAAGATGCAGTTTGCCATCGTCATGGGACAAAAGGCCCAACTGTGGTGGGATCTGCCAGCCAACGAATCCCTGTATCTGAACAAATGCATCTACGAGGTGGAAGACAAAGCCTACCAGAGCACCCTGGCGGAGCTGACCGAGCTACTGGACGTGAAGGACCTGCTCAACGTACAGGTGCGGCGGCTTTCTCTGGGCGAGCGCATGAAACTGGATCAGATCGCGGCCCTCATCCACCTCCCCAAGGTGCTTTTTCTGGACGAACCCACCATTGGCCTGGATATTCTCTCGCAGAAGAAAATCCGCGAGTTCCTCAAGTACTACAACCAGCAGCAGCGGGCCACCATTGTGCTAACCAGCCATTACATGGCTGACGTGGAAAACCTGTGCAAGCGCACCATCATCATCAACCAGGGCCAAATCGTCTTCGAGGGTGACCTGCACCGGGTGAACGACTTGTTCGCCCAGTCCAAGATCATCAAGCTGCAACTATCGAATACGGTGGCGCTTACCGACCTGGCGGCCTTTGGCGAAGTAAAAGAATTGACCGGGCTCAACGCCACGTTGCAGGTTCCGCGCACCCAGGTGAAAGAAATCTCCAAGGCCATTCTCGACCAACTCCCTGTAATCGACTTCAACATAGAAGACGTGCCCGTGGAAGAAGGCATTGCTTTGCTCTTCCAACGCCGGGAGGCGGGCCATGCGCTGGCTTAAGAAATACACCCAATCCTTTTTACTGGGCTTTGAGACCGCGCTGGAATATCGGGCCAACTTCTTGCTCTCCCTGGTCAGCGCTGCCTACCCCATCTTTATTCAGACCTTCTTGTGGACGGCCATCTACAACGCCTCCGGTGAAGGCCAGCTTTACGGCTACACCTTTCGGCAGATGATCGCCTACACCTTCATGGCCAGTCTGGTCACGCGCATCGTGCGTTCGGGTTTCGAGTATGAAATTATGGACGATGTGAAGAGCGGGAAATATAGCAAGTTCATGGTTCAACCGGTCGGGTACTTTGCCTACCGGCTGGCCAGCTTCTTCGGCAACAAACTACCGGGGCAGTTGATGATCCTGAGTATTTTGGTCCTACTCCTGGCCGGCCTCAGCGTCTTCTGGGGCCTGACCCTCCAACTTCCCAACATCCTGGCCTTCCTGCTCACCCTCATCCTGGCGGTCATGCTCAACTTCCTGATTTTTTACTGCGTTAGCGCCATCTCGTTTTGGATCATCGAGGTGGGTTTCCTGTTTGAGGCCATCCGCATCATAACCGTGCTGCTCAGCGGCGGCATCTTTCCGTTGGAAGTATTCGGCGAGCGTTTCGTGCAGGTCATGAACCTGCTGCCCTTCAAATATTCGGTCAATTACCCCATCAACGTGCTCACCGGCAAGGTCAGCGGAGCTGAGTTCTATCAAGGCCTGGCTGTGCAGTGTATCTGGATCGGGCTAACCTACCTGATCGCCAACCTGCTCTGGCGGGTGGGCAACCGGCGCTATGTAGCGGTGGGAGGATAACATGCGCAACTTGCTCCGCGAACTCAAAAAGCATTTCCTCATCTATCTGTTATTCGTTAAAAACAGCGTCATGGCGCAAATGGAGTACCGCTTCAATTTTCTCGGCAACCTGGCCATGGAAAGCGGCTACTTGCTGGTCAAGCTGTCCTATGTGGTGGTGGTCTATCGCTCCAATGTGACCATCAACGGGCTCACGCCCGATGCCATCCTGCTGTTCATCGGCACCTTTGTGGCCCTCACGGGCGTCTACGCAGGCATGTTCATGATCAACATGTACGGCCTGCGCAACAAGATCAAAGATGGCGACCTGGATATCATCCTCACCAAACCCGTTTCGGTGCAGTTCATGGCCACCCTGCGGCAAGCCGACCTGAGCCTCTTCGGGGTAGATGTCATCGCCGGAGGCATCATGGTGATCATCGCCTGGAACCGCCTGGACATTCCGGTCACGGTGGGCACAGTGGGCGGTTACCTGGTTTTCATTGGCCTGAGCTGCGTGGTCAGCTACTGCCTGTTCCTGCTGCCGCAAACGTTGTCCTTCTGGCTGATGAACACCAGCGCCATCGCCGAAATTACCGACTCGTTCTGGGATTTCAACAATATGCCCATGGACATCTACAACAACTGGATCAAGCAAATCGGCGTCTTCGTCTTGCCCATCTTTGTCATCACCAACTTCCCTCCCATGTTCGTGCTCGGCAAGATGCCCCCGGTCTACATGGCCTGGGCGTTTGTGGTCCCAATTATCTTGCTGGGCGTGGCGCGGGCAGCCTGGTCCAAAGGCCTGCGCAGTTACAGTAGCGCCAGTAGTTAGGTTAATCGTTTAATCCGCGTAACGCAGCCCTAAATCGGCCGGCGTGATGCTCCGTTTGGAAAACGCCGCAAATGACAGGTCCTTCCCAGGCAATCCGTGGGCCTGGCTGTAATACTCGAACAGTCCCATATAGCTGAAGTTCGAACGCGCGGACCAATCCAGTTGCAGAACTGCGGCGGCCTCTTGCAAACGCGCCGTATCGGGGCCTTCGATTTCCAGGAAATCGCCATAAGGCATTTCATCCAAAACAGCCTCCAACCCGTCCCAAGCATAGGTTGTGCGGAATTTCTCGTAAGTCGCCGCGATGCGATATCCCAGGGCTTCCAAAATGCGCTGGGCGGCGCCAAAATCGGCCACCTCGGTCTCGATTTCGGTGCGAATGGCCACTTCTTCGCCCGCCGCGGCGGGGCCCTTGTAGGTCAGGACGTTGCGGCTGTCTTGCCGCAGGCGCAGCACCCGCCGGTTGGCGGTCAGATCCCAATCCGGCGTATCGAAGCGCAAATTGATCTCATGGACGCGCGGAGCGGTCAGCACGGCCCCGGCGGCAACCAGTCGTTTTTCCAGGGCCGCGTGGTCCCGAATCATGAATTTCACTTCGATTTCTTGATCATTACTCGCCATGCCAGGCCTCCTTGCGCGCCCGCCACCACAGCGGCAGGCGCAGCATAATAAACAGATAGGTCAATCCCACCGCCGTGACAATCAAGGCAAAAGGCCAGTTCACCAGCATCTCCGCCGAGCGATTGAAGCCTAAAACATCGGCCCAATAGGTCATTGCCAACAACAGCACCATCAAGAATACCGCCGGGCGGTTCCAATCACCGCGCGGACGAGAAGCCAATAGCGCCACCGCCCCCCACCCCAGCAGTCCCCACAGCGCGCCACCAATGGCCATATACAGCGGCCCAGGGCGCGCGCCTAACTCGACGAGAAAATCCCACGCGCGTAGGGCGGCAGCCAGGCGGATGAAACCCAAGATCCCCAGCACTGCGCAAGGCAACGCAGTGAGATAAAAACGCCAGTTTTCCATGCGGGGCAAGCTTGATTCAGGCATTGAATATTTTCTCCATGAAACGACCTTGTAGCGGAAAGAACGATAGCACAGGTTTGCGCAATTTGCAACTTTTCAACGATTCTTGACTGCGCACAGCTCACAACCTCGTGGTGAAAGGTGAAACAGCCCGAGTTTGACCAATCCCAGTGAGTAGTTGCGTTGCAATAATCGAACCAATTTTCTAAAACGATTGACTTAATAGAATTATTGTTCTATAATATCTGCATATCACCCATTAGATAGAACCCTTCGGAGGAAACCCATGAACCGCTCCTTCTCCCAACGTTTATCGTATTTGCTGCGCAGAATTGATCCAGGCATTGCTTTTGTCATGCTCATCCTGGGCGCGCTGGTGGCCTTTGAAATGTTCAACTACTCGACCACCGACCATGCCCTGCGTGACTTGCTGGGCGATTTGCAGTTCGGCGGGATGCGCTGGGCCACCATTCTGGCCCTCGCCTTTTGCGGCATCGACTTCGCCGGCATCGCCCGCCTGTTCACCCCCGAACAAGGTATGGACGAGCCCAAAGAGATCTGGTACCTGTTCGGCGCGTGGATACTGGCAGCCACCATGAACGCAGTGCTGACCTGGTGGGGCGTTTCGATGGCCATCACCAACCACCAGGTGCAAAGCGCTTCAGTGATCGACCCCAAACTCATCTCCACCGTTGTACCGATCTTCGTAGCACTCATGGTGTGGGTCATTCGCATCCTGATCATCGGAACATTGTCAATGGCCATGGACCGGGTCTTACACGTGGGTACACGGGCTCGGGTACGCCCCCTCAATCCGCGGCCTCAACCTTCCCTGCCCCAGCAAATGCCCGTGCGCCAGTTGAACACCAACCCCAGCATCAACACTTCACGCACCACCCTGCCCCGCGCGGCGGCAGCGCCCAACAACACGTACGGTCGGCAGGTAAACGACTATGGCAGTCGCGCCAGCGCTCAACCTGCCGAGGCCACCCGTGGCTTTGCCGAACCGACCTATCATAGCCTGAATGCGGCTCCCAAGCAAAGCACACCCCAACGCAGCGCGTCCTTTGAAGGGGCTAATTCAACGAACCCAAGTACTCGCCGGTAGAATCCCTGCAACTACCGGAAAAACAACTCCCCGGAACCTACCCCGGGGAGTTTTCATTTTGGATCGGCAGCCATACGCAAAAGGTGGTGCCTTCACCTTCCCTAGAACTCACTTCAATCGTGCCTTTATGGGCCTTGACAATCCACTGCGCAATGGAAAGGCCCAAACCAAAGCCCGTACCCAACGAACGCTTTCGCGAGCGCTCAGCGCGATAGAAACGCTCAAAGATATGCGGCAAATCTTGCGCCGGAATGCCCTGGCCCGTATCGTTGATGATGATGCGGGCCTGCTCGCCAATCCGTTTCAGCGACATAGTCACCGTTCCACCTGCCGGCGTGTATTGCACGGCATTACCCAGCAAATTCAACAGCACCTGCTTCAAACGGTCCCGATCGGCGGTCAGAGTGACCTGCTCGATTTCGGTAAGCTGCACGGTCAAACGCTCGCCCGCCAAAACACGAGTCTGTTGGAAAGCCTCCAGCACCAGGGTATCTAATTCTAGGGGCTTTAACTCCAGCGGCAGCCGCCCCGATTCGGCCTGCGCCAGGAGCAGCAGATTGCCCACAAGGCGAGTTAACCGATCTACCTCGGACTCGATGCTGGAAAGCGACTCCTCGTCCATCTCACCCATCTTGCGCAGCAAGCTGACCTCACCTTTGATGACCGTCAAAGGCGTGCGCAATTCGTGACTGACATCGGCCACGAAGCGTCGTTGGGTGGTGAACAATTTCTCCATGCGGCCAAGGGTCTCGTTGAAGGCATGGATCAAAGTCGAAATTTCATCTTCCTCCTGGCCTTCCCTGAGTGGAATGCGTCGCGAGAGGTCGTCTGCCTGGGTGATTGTGGTGGCCACCTGGGTGGCGGCTGCCAGCGGGGCCAGCGCCCGGTTCACGATCAACGAGGCCACCATCGCGGATAACCCCATCGATAGAAGCGCCAGAATGATCAACACGCTGGCCAGCACGGTCTGGGTAGCATCCACGATGGCCAGGTTCATTCCAATTTGGACGACGCCGCTGGGACCGCGCCGGGTGACCACCGGCAGGGTCAACACGCGCACGTGCATCCCGCGGCTGAAGGACGAATTGAACATCACCCGCCCGGCTTCCAACCCCACCGGGTCCAGTGGCGCCAGCCAGCCCACCGGGTGGCTGAACTGCTGGCGGCGGTCGTTGCCCCACACCTGGTAAAAAATGGCGTTGTCGCTTGGTTGAAAATCGCGCAGAGCCTGCACATCGAAGACCCCATCGGCATTGACCTTCAACGCCGGCAGGATCGCTTGGGCTTGCACAGTGATCATATCGTCAATGCGCTCCAAAAGGACCACATTGACCGACGAATAGACCAGCGCGCCAAACAAGAGGAGCGTCCCCCCCAGCAATGAAGAGAAAAGCAGGGTCAGGCGGACGCGCAGAGACATCAGGGCGTTTCGCGCATCACATAACCCACCCCACGCACGGTGTGGATCAGGCGCGCTTCTCCTTCGCCTTCCAATTTTTGGCGCAGATAACGGATGTAGACATCCAGGACATTACTTTCGCCGCCAAAATCATACCCCCACACCCGGTCGAAGATCATCTCACGGGTGAGCACCTGCCGCGGGTGGCGCAAGAACAACTCGAGCAGGTCGTATTCCTTGGCGGTCAGTTGGATGATCCGTTGTTGGCGGGTAGCCTGACGGGTAGAAGTGTCCAACTCGAGATCGCTGAATGAAAGCACCGGTGAGCGCTCCAACTGCGTGCGGCGCAGCAAAGCGCGGATACGGGCATTCAACTCGTCCAACTCGAAGGGCTTGGTCATGTAATCGTCCGCGCCCACATCCAGGCCTTGCACACGGTCTTGAACCGTATCGCGAGCAGTCAACATCAAGATGGGCATACTGCCAAGCGCTCTCAAGCGCTGGCACACCTCCAGGCCATCCATACCGGGCAGCATCCAATCCAAAATCACCAGGTCGGGGCGCCTTTCACGGGCAAGGTGCAAGCCATTTTCGCCATCCAGGGCCGTGTCGACCGTGTAACCTTCATAGCCCAATCCTCGCCGCAGTACGCGCAGAATTCCTTCGTCATCCTCGATGATCAAAATCCGTTCTTTCATGCGCCCACCTCATTTATCATATTTACAATCTGGTTTTACTCAAACTCCGAGTTTGAGGTGTATGTAGATTACTTCTTACACGATGCACCGCAAATTCAGGCTTCTTCCGCCTCTGGCTGAGTAGTTACTTAATTTATACCATAATTCTTGTTTCGGGTCTTTGGGGGTTCCTTGGGAATCAGGGAAAAACACATCTTCCCATTTGCCCCTGATTGGGGGATTCCCTTAAATTAATTCTCTTGGGGAATCGTTCTGGTCCGTCAAATCTGGCAGTATAATTTGGGTATGAATTCCACTACCCCGGCCGCCTGGATCAACCGGCCCGCGCAACTGCTCAAGCTGGCATCCGAACTACGCGGTTGCACCCGCATTGCTGTCGACACCGAATCGAACGGCCTATACGCCTACCAGGAGCAGGTCTGCCTGCTGCAATTCTCCACCCCCGCAGCCGACACCCTGGTCGATCCACTCGCCCTGAATGACCTTTCGGCGTTGGAGTCCATTTTTGCCGATCCCCAAATTGAGAAGGTTTTTCACGCCGCCGAGTATGATATCCTGTGCCTCAAACGGGATTTCGGCTTTCGTTTTTCGAACCTCTTTGACACCATGATTGCGGCCCGCATCTTGGGCAGACCCCAGTGGGGATTGGGCAACCTACTGGAGGGTGAGTTCGGGGTAAAGCTCGATAAACGCCTCCAGCGGGCCAATTGGGGCCGGCGGCCCATTCCAGCCGACATGTTGGATTATGCCGCGCACGACACGCACTATCTGCTGCAACTGCGCGAGCGCTTGAGCGCCGAACTGGACGAAAAGGGCCTGCGGCCCATTGCCGAAGAAGATTTTCGCCGTCTCTGTAACATTCCCGCCGCGCCGCTGGAAGCCGCCCAGCCCAACTGTTGGTCGGTGGCAGGCGGGCAAGAGTTGACCGGGCGGCAAGCCGCCATTCTGCAATCGCTCATCGAATACCGCGACCGCCAGGCGCGATATGCCAATTTGCCCCTTTTCAAAGTAATCTCTAATGAAGCGCTGGTTAAAATCGCCCTGGTCGCACCCCAATCCGAATATGAACTGGCGCAAATCCGCGGCGTGGGACCCAATACCCTGGCCCGGCACACTCATGGTCTCTTGGAGGCGGTTACGCGAGGCAGCGAAGCCCGCCCCTTGCACCCACCGCGTACGCAGCGCCCGCCCGACGCATATTTGCGCCGCCTGGAATTATTGCGCAACTGGCGCAAGACTACTGGCCGGAAAATGGGGGTCGAGTCTGATGTCATCTTGCCCCGGGACATATTGGAAACGATTGCTTCGAGCCATCCCCAATCTCCCCAGGCGCTTGCCGAACTGATGCAAGACCTTCCCTGGCGTTATACCCAGTTCGGCGAGCAAATCCTGGATTTAATGGATCACCACCGGAGGACAGAATGAAAATCAACTTTCTAGGCGCAGCCCAAACCGTGACCGGGTCGCAGCATTTGCTGGAAATCAACGGGCATACCTTGCTCTTAGAGTGTGGTCTGTTTCAGGGAAAGCGCGCCGACACCTATACCCGCAACCAACATTTCAGCTTTAACCCGCGCAAACTGGACGCAGTCATCCTCTCTCATGCCCACATCGACCATTCCGGCAACCTGCCCAACCTGGTCAAGAATGGCTACCAGGGCAGCATTTTTGCCACCCCCGCCACGGCTGACCTCACCGACCTGATGGTGCGCGATTCGGCTCACATTCAGGAAGATGACGCCGCTTACGTGAACAAGAAACGCGCCCGGCGCGGCGAGCCTCCCATTCAGCCACTCTATACCACCGCTGACGCGGAGAACGTGGCCGAACAGCTTGAGCGTGTGCCCTACCTGGAAACTTTCGAACCCATTCCCGGAGTAACGGCTCGATTTGTTGACGCAGGCCACATTTTAGGTTCGGCTGCCGTGGCGCTGGATATTCACGAAAACGGGCGACGCGTTCGCTTATGGTTCAGCGGCGACATAGGCCGAGAAAAGCTGCCCCTACTGGCCGACCCGGTTTTCCCAGAAGCAGCCGAGTACCTGATCATGGAATCTACCTACGGCGACAAAGCCCACCGCGACCCCGACCTGGCCCACGAAGAGTTCGCCGAGGTAGTGCTGCGCACGGTGCGGCGCGGTGGCAAGGTCATTGTGCCGGCCTTTTCGGTGGGCCGCACCCAGGAACTGGTCTACTCCCTTAACCAGCTCATCTCGCACGGCGACCTGCCGCGCATCCCTGTATTCGTAGACAGCCCCCTGGCGGTGAATGCCTCTGAAATTTTCTTCCAACACGCCAACCTGTTTGACCAGGAAACACAGGCTTTTGTGCGCCGCTTCCAACACCCAGCGCTGATCTTTGACGGCCTCAACTATGTCCGCTCGGTAGATGAATCCAAGGCCATCAATAACATGCACGAGCCAATGGTCATCATCTCGGCTTCCGGAATGGCGGAAACCGGGCGCATTCTGCACCACCTAAAGAACAATATCGGTGACAAGCGGAACACGGTAATGATCGTCTCCTGGCAGGCCCCAGACACATTGGGACGGCGTTTGGCCGAGCGGCAGCGCTATGTGAACATCTTTGGCGAGCGCTACGAATGCCGCGCCGAAGTAGCCACGATCGGTGGATTGTCAGCGCACGGTGGGCAGGATATGCTCCTCAAGTACGCCGGGAATTCGATGGCTTCGTTGAAAGGCATTTTTCTGGTGCATGGTGAGCCCGCTGCTGCCGGAGCCCTGCGTGAAAAGCTGATCGAAGCCGGAGATGCGCCAGTGTTTTATCCCGAGCGCGCCGAAGAAGTGGAAATTTAAGCGTCCACCTGTGATATAATCGCCTTCGTTAATGGAGAGGTGCCGGAGCGGCCGATCGGGGCGGTCTCGAAAACCGTTGTGGCGCTTGTCGTCACCGTGGGTTCGAATCCCACCCTCTCCGCAGAAAAGCTGACAGCCACAAGCCGTCAGCTTTTTGCTTTCATACAAATGTCACCGCGAGTCCCCACAAGGGGGATGCTATTCGAATCCGGCCCTCTCCGCAGAAAAGCTGACAGCCACAAGCCGTCAGCTTTTTGCTTTCATACAAATGTCACCGCGAGTCCCCACAAGGGGGATGCTATTCGAATCCGGCCCTCTCCGCAGAAAAGCTGACAGCCACAAGCCG
>CAYOHX010000138.1:0-7118 GCA_964403875.1 uncultured Anaerolinea sp.
CCCGCGCATCGAGCACCGGAACCAGGTCGGGCGAGGCGGGGGCATTTTCCACGGCCTGAGCGACCATGTCCAGCAGGTCGGGCAGGTAGAACGGGCGCTTCAAGGCGCCGCTGAGGGGCAGCGAAGCGAAGGGCTCGCTCTCTCCGCTCGTGGAGGGGGGCACGCCAAAGATCTTCATGCCCTGTTGGGCTTGTTCGGCCAGCAAGGCAAAGGGCAAATCGGGCAGGTCGCCATCGACAATGGCCACGGCATAGAGATTGGCGTCAAGCTGGCGCTCCGCCGCCGCGCCGTCTTCCACCACCTGCACACGGTAGCGGCGGGTTTCTTCCAGGCTCAGGCGAATCAATTCGCCAAAGGGGGTATGGGCGGTTGCAACCAGTATGGAATAAGCCATGCTAAAAGTGTATCACGGGCGGGAGTGGGAGGCAAGAAAATCGGCGCATCTGGCTTGGGGAGCACACAGGGGATGAAGGATCTTTTTCAGAGCGATCTAGGTGGTCTTCTGCTGGGCGTAGAGCCCGGCCAGCACCAGCAAGGCCAACAGCCCCGCCACGCCGCCGCCGTACCAGGTGGCCGCCGGGGCGATGGTATCGCTCAGGAGGCCGCCGACCACCGGGGCAATGCCCGCCGCCGCCGACCAGGTCAGGCCGTAGACAGACATATACCGCCCGCGCATCTCCGCCGGGGCGCGATTGGCCGTGTAGGTGCTGGAGGAGGGCACCAGGACCAACTCGCCGAGGGTCATCAGGACCATGCTGCCCCAGAACCACCAGAAGCCCTGCCCCCAGGCCACGCTGGTGGCGGCCAGCCCATACACCGCCGCGCCAACCATGAGCATGGGCAGCAGCCCAAAACGCTTGGTGCGGGCGGTGATCCACACCTGCAAGCTCACCACCATGATCGCGTTGGTGGTGGGCAGCCAGCCATATTGGCTCTCGCTCAGGCCGAACTGCCCGGTGGAGTAGACGCCCAAGAGGATCCACATGAGGGCAGCGCAGAATTGGGCCAGGGTCATGCCCAGGCAAAAGACCAGGAAGGTGCGGTCGGCAAACACCGGGCCGTAGCCGACCTTCTTTTCGCTGCCCGCGTCCTGCTGGGGCATGGTCTCGCGGGCAAAGAAGAGGATGAGCAGGCTGTAGGCGACCAGGCCGCCCGCGGCGAGGAAGAAAGACAGGGCGTAGGAACTGGCGGCGACGAATCCGCCCACCGCCGGGCCCACCGAAATACCCAGGTTGTTGCTGAGGCGCATGAGGGCGTACCCATCCACGCGTTGCTGGGGAGAGATGAGGTCGGCCATCATGGCGTCGGCGCCCACCCGGTAGAGCGGATTGAAGGCCCCCTGCCAGGCCATCAAGAAGGCGAAGGCGGGCAGGCTGTTGGCCTGGCTCATCATCAGGTAGCCGAGTCCGTTGGCCGCCAGGCTGATGACCATGGCCCATTTGCGGCCCAGGCGGTCGATGATGGGTCCGGCGATGAAGGAGACGGCCACGCCCACCAGGGCGTTGATGGTCATGAGTCCGGCGAGCATGGTGAGGGGTAAATCGAGCTTGCTGCTCACGTAGATGAGCAGGAAGGGCCAGATCATGCTGGAGCCGGTGGTGCTGATGAGCATGCCAACGAACATGAGCCAGAACTGGCGCGGGTATTTTTCGAATTCTTTGCGCAGGTTGAGAAGGGGGATGGGAATCACGGGCTCGATTGTATCAGAAATTCGCCCTCTGTCTTCTGTCCCTCTCCCTGGCTTTGCCAGGGCCTCGCTGGCCCACCCTCTCCCTGGCCGGGCCAGGGTCACCCCCGGCCCTCCCCCTGCTAGGGGGAGGGAGCAGAGTCCTCTGTCCCTCTCCCTTACCCTCGACAGGGCGCCGAAGCGGCGGGGAGAGGTTAGGTGAGGGAAACCCTGGCCTTGGCATGCGTGAGGGTAAGCCTCGATTAATCCCGGCAGAGATTAGCCACCCGTTCGATCTCTACAACGACGTCTTCCAGGCGGCTTAAAACATCGGTATTGAGGAACCGAATCACCCGGCAGCCGTTTTCTTCCAACCAGGCTGTGCGCAGGGCATCATACTCTACCTGGTGGTCGTGACTTTCTCCATCCACTTCGATCACCAGTTTGACCTCGGCGCAATAAAAATCAACGATGAAACGGCCGATCGGGTGTTGGCGGCGGAACTTCAAGCCGTTCAAGTTTTTCCGGCGCAAAACAGCCCACAATTTCTGCTCCGCGGGCGTTTGCGGTTGGCGCAGTTCGCGGGCTCGGATTTGAATGGAAGGGGCGATGCGGCGCATGAGTTAATTATATGCAATTGTCTTTTCGTGGAGGCAGGGAGCAGAGTCTTCTGTCCCTCTCCCTTACCCTCGACAGGGCGCCGAAGCGGCGGGGAGAGGTTAGGTGAGGGAAGCCCTGGCATTGCCAGGGTGAAAACCGAGTCTTCCACAAACTGAGGTCAGGGTGAGCATAGTATCCACCCTCTCCCCCGGCCCTCCCCCTGCTAGGGGGAGGGAGCAGAGTCTTCTGTCCCTCTCCCTGGAAGGGAGAGGTTAGGTGAGGGTGAAAACTGTATCCACCCTCACCCCGGCCCTCCCCCTACTAGGGGGAGGGAGCGGAGGATTCGACTACTTTGATTTCTTCTTCGGTGAGGCCGTAGAGTTCATAGACGAGGGTGTCGATGGCGCGGTCGGTGGTTTGGATGCGGCGCTGGAGCAGTTCTTGTTCGTGGGGGGGCAGGGGTTGGCCGAGGCGTTTGTGGAGCTCGAGCATGGTTTGGACGAGTTCGACGATGCGCTGGTGGAGTTGGACTTCGGCGGGATTGCTGAAGTCGATGGTGCGGATGGGGATAGCAGATACATCTTGTGGGTTCATTTTTGGAAACACGTCTTTTCCAAAATTGGGTAATGTTTTCCCACCTAGCCAACTAATTAACTTGGAGTTTGCAATGCCAAGGATATACTTCAGATCATACATATTGTCAGGGTGCTTGACAAATGGCGTAATACTGTGTCCGTGATAGTAGATTCCTTCTGCAAAAGTTGCCTGAATTCGCTTTCCTGGTCCAGGAACTTCCCGAAATAACAATCGAGTCCCAGAGAAAAACCGATGGTCTCTAGGGGCAGCTAACCAAGGTCCATATTTCAGCCATTCGCCACTCCACCCAAGCATATATCGAGATACGTCCTTCCCAGCTAACCACTTGCCACATGTTTCATCTATCTGATGGTCAAAGTGAAATCCCCTTTTCTTTATCAAATCTGGACTTTGGCCTCGATATTTATCATAAGGGGTTATACCCTGGATAACTTCGCCTAGTTTTCCCAAAGGATTGGGAGCTATTTTTTTTACTTTCTCAATCAAAGAGTCCCATTTTGGATTTATCCGGTAATCTATGATGTGCCCATTAGCAAGTTTCCAAGATTCGGATGGTAAAATCCATTTTGACTTTTGATTTTCTATTTCAATGCCTTTTGAAATAATTCCCCGATGGAGGCGAAAAACTACGGTATTAACTACGGCATCTTCGAAAACATTCTCTCCGCATATGAATAATTTATCTATATCCGCATTTTTGGCAATGTACTCGCGTAAAGGCGCACTACTCTCAAGTTTGAGCCATAGTTCCGGAGTGATAAAGCTAATATATCCCCCATTGCGTGAAAGTAGTATTGCTTTCTCGATAAAATAAATATAACTGTCATATTTGTACTTGTAAGTATGAAATTTATTCCTTATGTATGTCTTAATATTCTCATCAAATGAAGCCCCATACGGCGGGTTGCCGATGACGGCGTCGAAGCCGCCCGCAGCGAAGACGTGGGGGAAGGCCCGGGGCCAATCGAAGGCATTGACGCGGTAGGCTTCTTCGTCGCCAAACAGCCCTGTCTGCCGCCCATCGTAATAGTCGCTGCCGATGAGCGAGTTGCCGCACTGGATGTTGCCGCCCAAATCGGGCAAGATGCGCTCGGCGAGGAGCGAAAGCTGGCCGGGGTTCTCCACCACCTTGAGGAGCAGCGACAGCTTGGTCACTTCCACGGCTTGCGCGTCGATGTCGACCCCGTAGATGTGATCGAGGAGGATTTGCTTCTTCTTCTCCATCGTCAACTGCCAGCCGTCGCGCGTCTCCACCACCGGCGGGTTCTTGCCGCGGGCGTGTTTGGCGGGTTCGTTGGCCGTGTACCAGTCCGTGTACCAGTCGAGCAAAAACTGGTAAGCCCCCAGGAGGAAGGAGCCCGACCCGCAGGCCGGATCGACGACGCGCAGGGGGCGTTTCTCCTGCTCCAGTGGGCTGCTTCCGGCCAGCAGCGCGCCGACGGTGTGCTCGACGATGTAACGCACGATATAGGTGGGGGTGTAATAGACGCCGCCGGCCTTGCGCACTTCGGGTTTTTCTTCCACCTTCGCCTTGTGCCCGTCGGTGAGGCGGATGACCTTGCCCAAAAAGCGCTCGTACACCTGGCCGAGGATGTCGGCGGAGATGTAGCGGAAGGCGTAGGGGCTCAGCGGGTAGTAGAGGTGGGCGAGGATGTCCTTGAGGATTTTGTCGTCGATCTTGAGGGCCGGGGTGAGCGTGTCGGGGGGGCTGGATTGGCCCTTCTCGGCGCTAAAATGAAACAGGCCCGAGTTGTACTTGCGGTCGGCCTGGCGGAACAACGCCAGCAGGTCGCCGTAGACATCGATGCCGTCGGTGGCGTCGCGCAGCGCGTTTTCGGCCTCCATGCCGCGGTCTTCGCAGATGCGCAGGAAGATGATGCGGTCGATGGTGGTTTGGACGGCGAAGTTGATGGCGCGCGAATCGAGGCCGGGGTTGCGCAAAGCGATATTCCGCGCCAGTTCCTCGCGCCAGCGCTCCATTTCGGCCAAAAAGTCGTCGTCCACGTCGGCGGTTCCTTTTTTGGCCCGCGACGATTCGACAAACTGGTCGAAGCTGCCTTTCATGACGGCCTGGCGGGAGAGGATTCCGGCGATGTCGTCCCATTTGTCGGCGAACTGCTGGTAGGAATACAGGCGCACGCGGTTGACGGCGGGGGCGTCGCCGTGTTTGGGTTTGAGGCGGCAGTCGTAAACGGCCAGTTGCTCGAAATCGGTGAGCACCGCCACGGGCACCTTGGCGGACCAGCCGTAGCGCCGGGCCTGAAAAGCCGCGTCCAGGCTGGTTTCGATGTTGACGGCGGGCTTCTTGGCTTCAACGAAGAAGATGGTTTTCTCGCCCACGCGGAAGGCATAGTCGGCGGCTTTGGCGGCCCCGTCGACCTCGACGGAGGCTTCGTGGATCACCTCGCGGTATTTCTCCGAGTTCCCCGCCCGGTTCGCCACGTCCCAGCCGAGGGCCTCGAAGAAGGGGTCGAGGAAGTCGCGGCGAAGTTGGGTTTCGTTGTATTTGCCGGCTTTGTAGGCGGCGCGTTGGTCGGTGAAGCGTTGGATGAGATCGAGGATGATTTGAGGCGCGGGCATGGTGTTGTCCCCTTTCGTGAAAGCAATGCCGTTTGACGGTATTATTTTACACCGAATAGGTCGATTGGGTTGCCCGAGGCTCTTTGGGAGTTGCCGTAGTCGCTGCGTATCCCCTCACCTCAGATCGGCGCCCGGCCACACCCGCAAGCCACCGGTCTCGGTCCATTCGGCTGACTGGATCCATACGCGCCCCAGGGCGGAATCCAGGCCCTCCAGGCGAGCAAAGCGGCCCACCGCGCCCTCGCCCGCCGCCACCAGCCGTCCCTCCCGCCAACGCAGCCGCCCGGCTCCGTCCAGCACCCAATCAACGCTCGCGGGCAGCGGCATTTTTTCAATCACCACCACCCGCTCGGGGCTCACCCGCGCCAGCAGCCCCGCTCCGCCCGTCGCGCCCATGTCCAACAGTTCCGCCGCCTCGTGGGATGCCCGCCGGCTGCCGGCCCGGTACTGCCGCCCCATCACCCCGCTGGGGTCCTTCACGCGGCAGCCGTTCAGGAACTGCCCGGCCTGCTCCACCAGAACGCGCAACTGCTGGCTGGTTTCCTCTTCGCCGGTGAGCGAGTACACCAAACCGGCATCGGGGGAGCGCGCCACCCAGGCGCTGCCGTTCCACACCCAAAAGCTCCCCGCCGCCACGCGCCCCTCATCCACCGTCAGCCGGTAGGAATTCGCCGGATCGACGGCCGCGCTGCGGCGCGCCATCACCCAATAGGTGGTCCCGCCGCTCAGCGGGAAGGGCGCGGGCAGCGAGCACTTCACCCAGCCCGGCTCCCCGGTGAGCGCGCTGGCCGGGATGGCCGCGCAGGCGGCCAACAGCACTTCGGTGGGCGCGATCTGCCCGTACAACTCGACCAGCAAATCGTCCGCCGGGCTGCCCACCCGGGCGGCTTTGATCCAAATGTCCTTGAGGGGCCAATCTCCGTTGGCCGTCCAGGCCTGGGCGCAGCGCGCCGCGGTGGGAGTTCCCAGAGCCTGCCCGGCTCCGCCGCCCAGCGCGCCCTGCCAGCCCTCCTCGCGCGCGTAATAGACCCAATCCAGGCTGTGCCACCAGCCCCGCACGCGCAGACTCACTCTCCCGCCCAGGGAGAGGGTAGCCCTCTTGGTCTTCCACGTCGGCCAGGCCAGCCGGGCCAGAGTCGCGTCGCGCAGCGCTTCGGCTTCCTCGGGGCGGCCCTGGGCCAGCGTGAGGATGCGTTCCTTGCGCCCGTATCGCCGCGCCGATGCCGCGTCTTCGGCCCAGTCTGTCTGCCACTGCCAACCGCTCAGCCCGGGTCCCGGCGCTTCGTCCCGGTAACGCACCGCCACCCGGTTGGCCATTGCGCTCAGGTCCAGCGACAGCCGCCCGGCTGACGAATCGATCTCGACCGCCTCGACAAAGCCCCACCAGGCCGCCGCTCCGCGCTGGTCCACCACCCGCGCCGGACAGCGGAGCAGTTGCGCCAGTCCGGCGGGGTCCGTGCCCGCCCCTTCCAGGCGGAGGAGGCCATCCAGCGGGCCGCCCTGGGCCTGCCAGCGCAGGCGCTCGGCCACCAGCCGCGCGCCCGCCAGGAACAACGGCTTGCCCGTCACTCGATCTTCGATGGTCGCATGCAGCATGCAGCCTCCTTCAGAGTCATAATTAGCGGTTTAACTCAGCTTCCGTAGGCCGGGTTTCTTACCCGGCATCTGCTCAACC
>CAYOHX010000138.1:7218-13409 GCA_964403875.1 uncultured Anaerolinea sp.
AGCGGTTTAACTCAGCTTCCGTAGGCCGGGTTTCTTACCCGGCATCTGCTCAACCGAAGACTGCGGGAATGGATTCCCGCGCTACGAAGAGGGGCCGTGCACTTCCTCTTCACCTCGCCCCGCGGGAGAGGTGCGCGAATCATCTGGGGCTATAAGCAGCGCTTGCGCGGCCTGAACTCCACCTTCAGCGTGGTCTGCCAGTCGATGCCCATGCTCGTCCCGGCACGCGCCAGCAGGCACAGGCGCTGGGCGGCCCCCGGCTGAAGCCACAGGCCAGGCCCCTCAGCCTCGTGCGACTGCATCAGGCTGGCTCGCCGCCGAACCAACCCGCTGCCGCAGTCGTGAACGATGCTGGTCCCCGCCACCGCGCTGACCAGCGGGCGGTAGCGTGCCCAGCCCTGGGTAGGCAGCCAATAGACACAATCCACGTCCAGAGTGTGGCTGCCGCTGCCTTCGGCCTGGGCCAGCAGTTGCAGCGCCACCGGCTCGCTGGTCTCGCTCAACACCCCCACCGGCCAGGGCGGCACGGCCAACGGCGGAAACACCACCCAGCGCTGGTAAACGTCGGCCAACACGGGCTCCCCGTCACGCAGGGGCTCGAACCACAGCCCGCCGTCAAAAGCCGCCCGCCAGCTCAGCCAGATGCGCTCGCCGATTGGCGCGATCGAATTGCTCAAGCGCGCAACCGGGCGGTAGACCCGCCCGCCCGCCGCGCTCGTCCAGGCCGCCGAGCGCGAAAACGAGAGCAGTGTCACGGCGCTCGATCCGCTCCAGGTCAGGCGTTGAAAACTGCCCGCGCTGGAAGCGGCGTCACTGTGCGAGGCGCTGGTCACCCCTGCCCCGGCCAGGCCCGCCGAAGATTCTAGCCAGAATTCAAAGCCCGGCGCGGCATGGTTGAGCCCGATCAGGATTTCCATGCCGTCGGTGGCGGCCCGTTCCAGGGTCAGGCGGGTGGGAGCGGGCAGGTCCCCGCCCACCACGCCGGCGGCAATCTCCGCGTAGTTGTGATGGGGACCCGAGTCGGTGTGGTTTTCCACCAGGAGCCCCCCGGTCACGTTGGCCCCGTGGTGGTTGCTGAGGGGGGCTTCGCTCCAGTCCGCCGCCTCCCACCAGTCCGTTCTGGCTATGCGCAGCTTGATGCCCTGGCTGCCCACCGCTCGAACACCCGGCCCGCCCAGCGGTTCCAACGCGCCCCAGGACAGCGGGCTGCGCCACCATCCGGCCCCATCCAGGCTGGCCTCCAGGTAGCCCCAATCCTCAGCCGGGTCCCCGGCGGCCCGCTCCGCGCCCAAGAGCAGGCGCAGGGCTTGCTCAACCCATGCGCCAATCTCCGCCGGGCTGCCCTCCAGGGCCACCTCCAACTCGGCTTCCGCGCCAAGCTTGAGGATTTTCCAGGCGCGCGCCGCGCCACTGCCCGCCAGCGGGATGGTCTGGCTGCCGCGGGTCAATCGCAACTGCATGGCGGCCCTCCTTGGGCTTCCTCCCAGGCGCTCCACGGGCTGGCCCCAGAGCGCAGGTTGGCTGCGCGCAGCGCCGCGAACCCCTCTTGGAGCATGCGGCGCCAGTCGGCCAGGCGGGCCTCGCCCCAGGCCGCCAGCGCCCCGGACTCGTTGGCCAGCTCAAACTGCTCGGCGCGGTCGGCGGCGCGCGCCAGAGCCGCGTAGGCGGCCCCGCCCACCACCAGCGCCGATTCGAGCACCGTCGGGAGGGTGGTGCTGGCGGCTCCGTCCAGGCCTGCCAGGGTCAGCGGTTGGGCTTTGGCCAGCCCGGCCTCTCCGGCTGCCAGGCGGATTCCTTCGGTGATGACGGCGTCGCTCCAAATGGCCGTGCCGGATTCCATCAGCAGGCTGCGCACCCGAGAAAGGGTGGTGGTCAAATCAAAAGGCATAGAACCTCCTATCTTTTCCCGACCGCGGATTGTCGCGGCGGGTCTTTCATGCGGGTTTGCTCCCATCTTTCCCAACCCCGAACCAAGCGAAATCCGACATTTCGCCAAGGGGTCGGATTTCGGGCAATCGTCGCGCGCGAAACCGATTCGTCGTTTATCTTCCAGGCAACCGCCTTGCCCTCCATCCGATCTACAGGTGGGCGTGCCCATCCACCCCGAAAGACCCGCCTGGGGTGAAAGAGACCCGGCTACCGGCGCAAAGCCCCGGCCAGGCCGTCTTCCAGGCCCGTGCCCAGGATGTAGGCCACCAGGACCATCACCAGAGCCAGGACCTGATCTTCAGACACGGGGAAATCGGGCACATACCCCTTCACGACCACCATGACCAGCCCAACCAGCGCCGCCCAAAACTTGCGGCTCTTGACCAAAACCAGAAACTTGTTTTCCATGCGAACCTCCTTTCTTGCCCAGCCGAATGCCTGTCGCGCTTACAAACGCAGTTCGTACTGAATGCGCGCCCCGTACAGGGTGAAAACGGAACCCGCCGCGGCGTCCACAACGCAAGCCAACCAGTAGCCGTAATCATCCTCCAGCCACAGATCCGCGCCGGGGGTGACCAGCATGGTGTGCTCGCCTTGGGCTTTGCGTTTGGCAGCCGTATCATGGGCCGCGTCGATCACGCAGGCCAGGGCCGCCCCGCCGGGCGCGCTGCCGTTGGCGGGCAGGGTCACCCGCTCCAGCTCCACCGTAGCAAAATCATCACAGGCCGCCGTGGACACCTTGTAGAACAGTTCCACGCTCTTCACGCGCGCGCCCTCGTGATAGGTGTCGCCCGCCTCCAAATCCAGCGGAACCAGCAGCGTGAACGCCGCGTCGGCCGCCCCGCGCGCCTCTGAAACCACGTTTGCGTTGAGGCCCGCCGTCCAGGTTCCCGCCGTCCTCAAAATTTTGCTCGACGGCACAAACCGCGAAATATTCACCGTTGTATAACCCATACCTTTGTCCTTTCACCTCTGATCTTCTCCTCCCCCAAATTCGAGAATTTGGGGGAGGTTAGGAGGGGGTCCTACCCAGCCACATTCGACTTGTGCAGCGGGCGGAAGTCGTTGACCCACACCGCCACAAACTGGCGCACCTTCAAGCGGTGCTCGTCGTTCATGAACACCGCCGGGCTGCGCTCATCGGAGGCAATGAACACCTCCG
This sequence comes from uncultured Anaerolinea sp., assembly GCA_964403875.1. GTDB lineage: Bacteria > Chloroflexota > Anaerolineae > Anaerolineales > Anaerolineaceae > Anaerolinea. The sequence goes on from CAYOHX010000138.1 coordinate 10,310, forward strand.
GCATCACCCCAAAACGCTCGCCAACGAATACTGCCGGAACCACGGTCGGATCGCAAACCGCCGCCCAGTCGGTCGCGTCGGTCCATTCCGGCACAGTGACCACGTCGCCAGGTTGACCGCGCTGCTGGTTCTCGCTATAAATGCTGGCGGCATTTTCCAGGGAGGGGTACAAAATCTTCATGGCCGCCAATTGCAAGGCGCGCGGGACCAGCAGATAGCGCGGGTTGAGGGCCAGCTTCGGCCCGGTCCCAATCAGCCCTGTCTCGTTCTTGATCAGCATGGGCTGGTTATACACCGCCGTGCAGACCGTATCCCACTCGTTGGCGCTCAAGGCCGTCGTGCGCAAATTGGCGTGCCCGCCGGCTGTGGTCACCGCGGTGCTGTTGAACAGCGCGCCGCCATCCGCCATGCTCGGCCCCGCGCCGCTGTTGGCCGTGAAAATGGCCGCCACCAGCGCCGAAATCCGGCGCAGCCCCGCCGAGGCCAGCTCGCGCGGGTACTCGCGCAGCTTGAAAGTCTCGTCCCGGTCGATCAACTCCAGAGTCAGGGGGATGTAGCCGCCGTACTTGACGAAGCTGGCTGTTTCGGGGCTGTCCCCTACCGGCAACTGCGGGTACTCGGCCCCCTCGGCGATGCTGGGTAGCGCGCCCACCGTGCCCACCAGCGTGCCGGTGATGGTTTGCAAGCTGGTGAAGTGCTCGACGCGCGCCACCTTCCGCCACCAGTCGTACCCGGCCCGGCCCAGGCGTTCCCAGGTGTTCGCCACGATTTTGTTCATGGCATTTTTGACCAGCCCGGTGAAATCGGCGCTCGTCGCCATCTGCACCCGGTCAGCATAGTAACCGCCGTGCAAATCGTAATCGCCGGTCAGCATCATGTACAATTCTCGCACGCCGCTCAGGCGAGCCGCCTGGACATGCTCCAGCCCTGGGTCCCGAGGCACGTCGAACAAATCGTCCACCGCGCAACGGATGCGATCGGTGGAATCCACCATGTTCAGGCGCGCGGGCCCTTGGACGGCTTGCCGCCCGGTCAAATCACTGACCAGCTTCCGGGCCGCGTCCAATGCCTTGCGCAGTTCTTCGGCGCTCACCGCGCGTCCCTCAAACTGCCCGCGCACCATCTCCGCCACAGCCGGGGGCAGGTTGGCCTCGCGCAGCCCGGCCTCCAACGTCAACCGGTTCAGCGAATCGCGCATCTCCTGCACAACCGCCGGAACCTCCATGCTATCTTCCGCCATGCTTCCTCCTTGTACCGAATTGATTGCCCGCTTGAAGGCGCCGCCCCGCGCGGGATTAAACACCAGGTCGAGGGAAAAGACCTTGACGATCTTTTCCACGCTGTGCTCCCGGCACGCGCACAACACATCCGCCGAGAACCCCACCCGCGGTTTCACCGCATCCGTCTCATCTTCCGCCAGCATCTCCTTTCCCAAGGCTGCCAGCAGCGGGCCGCTGGGTCCCACCGCCCGCAGTTTCACGGTCACGCCGCGCTGCCCGGCGTCCCAGGCGGGGTCAAAACACACCCCGGCCAGGTCGCGCAGCGAATGCCCCCAACGGGCATGGTCCACAAAGCACTCCGCGCCATCCCACAAGCTCAAGCTCTCGCGCAGGGCATCCTCGCCAAACGCATAGCCGTTGCCCACCCCGGCGGTGATGGCCAGCACCTCAAACACGCCGCCTGGTCCTGCCGCGCCGCTGCCTGCCAGGCTCAATCGAACTGTCTCCGTCATCCGCACCTCCTTTCATATCGCGTCTGTCCCTCTCCCTTCTGCTCCCTCTCCCTGGCACCCCTACGGGTGGCCGAAGCGGCAGGGAGAGGGAGCAGAGTCATCTCACCTCGCCGGTGAAGCGGTAAAACAGGCGCAGGGCCTCTTGAGGCTCGATCAAGCCGCGCTCCAACAACGGTTCCAGGGCATGGCTCATGCTCTCGGCGGCTTGCGCCAGAGTGGCGTTATCGCGAGCGCTCAAATCCGCGCCGCGCGCCTCCACGCTCAGCCGTCCTCCATCTTCGCCTGCCAGACGCCCACGCCGGGCCAACACCATCTCGGCCAGGTCCCCGATCATCCAACAGAAGAAGCGCTGGCGCTGTTCGAAGCGGCGGTAGGTGGGTCCTCCGGCGGCCTCGGCGGTGGTGCGCGTGGCCCCTTCCGGCTCGGCCAAAAAGTGCAGTGGCACGCCCGCCCCCGCGGCAATCATCTTTTTCAAAGCCAGGCCATCTTCGCCCGCCTCGTGGCTTTCCAGCTTGGGGCTCAACACGCCCCACTCCTCACTCTCATCCGTCACCAGGATGGAGCCCGGCGAGGGCGGCGCGGCGGCCAAAATCTGCTGGCGGGCCTGGCGCTCCTCCTCGTCGGCAAAGCGGGCCTTCACGGTGAACAGGAAGGTGTTGCGGTAGCGGTTCAATCGGGCGCGGTCCTCCAGCCAGGCCGAATAGCGTCCCAGCCAACGCAGCAAGGGGGCCAGGTCCGATTCGCCTCGCACCGTGCCCGCCGGGCGGTTGACGGCGTAATGCAGCATCACCGGCGCCAAGCCGCCCTCGGCATCGAGGTTGTCGTTGAGCGGGTCGTAGGCCGCCCAAACCTGCTCCTCGCCTGGACCGCTGCGCTGCACGTAAGCCAGTTCTTGCTGCACGTCGTTGGGGCTGGTCTGCACCGCGGCAATCTCGCCCGCCGGAACCGCCCGCACATAGCTCATCCCACCCCGGTCGGTGGAGACCAGCAGGAACAGCTCCCCGGCCCGAGTCAGCTCGTCGCACCACTCAAATACGCGCTGCTCAAGGCGGTTGAGCGGATGGCTCCACCACGCCCGCAGAAAAGCTTCGCCGCGCGGGTCGCCGCACTCCAGGCGCAGCCCACCGCCCACCACGTACTGCGTGGTCAATTCCACGATGCGCCGCGCCAACGGGTTCACCCGCCAGGCCTCCAGCGCCTGCTCCAGCACCGCTTCGCGATCGTACTCGCCGCGCTCGCGCCCCAGATTGTTCATCCGCGCGCCCCACGGGGCCGTCGACTCGGCCTCTTCGGCCCGCCAGCGCCGCACTCGCCCACCCATGCAACCGGCCCGCCCCCCCAACCCCCCCCCGCGGTGTACACCCCCCC
>CAYOHX010000139.1:0-13337 GCA_964403875.1 uncultured Anaerolinea sp.
ATGCGGGGTTCACCACGCCAACTCCCAATGACCCAAAAGAAAGGTGATTGAACTGCTGAACGTTCGTGGTACACTTGCCATAGAAAATGGATTGAAGGTGATAACCGTCGTATGTCAAATTTTTCCGCTACAGCGATTGCAAATGCAAACATCGCATTCGCCAAATGATCAGTTGGTTTCGATCACTATCACGGGAAAGATCATTCTATCGGATCCACCGCAGAGTTTCATCACTTCGATCGAATAAGAAAAGCGGGCCAGAGTTATTTCTCTGGCCCGTGCGATTCTCCGGTGAACCCTTTTGGGACATACTTGTACGTCACATCGATGCGAGCGTGCCCAAGCAGCCTGGAAACCCGTTGGCGGGTTTCGCGCTCGCCGAAGCCTTGCGAGCGGAATTCCTGAAAGCGGTTTTGGGCGAAGTTCGCCCGTAAGCGGTGCACGCCGCTGATTTCGATGCCCAGCGCACGGGTCGCCTCGCGCACGGTGTGCCGGAAGCCGGCTCGCCAGGACGCGGAAGGGGTAAACAGGTATTGTTTGGAGGAGTTCAAACGGGCTAGCAAGTCTTCGGGGACGGGAACGGGGCGATAGCGCCCACCTTTGCCTGTGATGTGGAGCAGCTTTTGCTCACGGTCAACATGTTCGCCCTGTAAGCCGGCAATCTCGTCCTCCCGCAAGCCGCAGCGCAGGGCTAGCTCTGCCGGCAGCGCGTAGGCCGAATTCTTTTCCTTCAGGTAGGCGACCACCTTCTCGGCATCCTCTGGGCGATAGCCAAGGCGGGGCGCACGCACGGCGCTGTCGTCGCGGAAGGATTTGGCCCACGCGCGCAGCTCGGGTGTGATGGGGCAGGGGGCTTTTGTCCAGCCCAGTTGGAAGCAGCCCAGGTGCACTTTCTTCAGCGCTGCCAGCAACTTGTTGACCGTTCCCGGCGCGGCGTCGGCGTAGTGTTCCTCGAAAGTGGCCATGATGGTGTCGACATCCAGGAGGTCGGCCAGCAATCCTTCGCCAGTGAGCTCTTTGGCCTGTTCGAAGAACAGGGTAGCTGTTTGATAATATGTCCGGCGCGTGTTGATCCCCAGGATGACCGGCAGGGGCCGGGTGGGATTGCCGCCAGGGCGCAGGGCCTGCTTGACCGAGCGAACCGCGTGCTGAGTTTGGTATTCTGCAATCTGCGCTTTCTCCCAGGTGATCTTGGCAAGCGCGTGGTCGATCTGGTTGGATATGGATGATGACAATGTACGCCTCCTTCGACGGCTTTGGATTGCGCTTCCAGCCGTTTCTAGTATGAAGAAACCTTTTTTTGATGTGCCGTTAAGCCTTTCGCCGGTTGCCCGACGTACAACAGGGTTTTGCACTTCGCGATGCCGGCGACCCTGGGCGCTCTGCGTGGCATCTGCGGACTGGTTTTTCGCCTGTCTTTTCGTGACAGGCGGGCAAGTGCAGGTCTTGCCTTTTCCCCGTTACCCAGCTATCGTTGAAAATTGGAAATCTACATTTTTGGGGAAACCAGCTACGTTTTTGTGTCTCAAGGAGACATTTCTTACTTCTACTAAATCACAAAAGCGCGGGTTATTGCAAGCACCCTCTTTTTTGGAAATTAAAAACAGCCGCAGTAGAAATTACGGCTGTTTTGTTGGATCAGGTCTTCTTAGCAGCGGACACGTCTGAGCTTGTCACTTGCCAGCCGGTTCAGGCTCACACCTGCCTCGGCTGCTTCCACCGCCAATTGCCGGTGGAGTTCGGGGGGGATGCGTACCATGAAACGCCCGCTGTATTTCTTTGCGGCGAGCGGCTCCGGAACCGGCTCGCCGCTCTTTTGCAAATCGGACACTACATCGGCGACCACCTGGCGGATGCCCTGAAGGGCAGCTTCCGGCCCGAAGGCCAGCCAACTCAGGCTGGGAAACTCAGCGCACAGCCCAATATATTCGCCGTCTTCTTCCGACCAGGTAACGCGGTAGGTGTAATGATCATTTTGTAACATCTTCTTGAAATGGCATGGCCTTGGCGGGGTAGAGCCCAGAAGCGAAAGCGAATATCAGAAATTTGACTCGCCAAGCATATTGACAGTCGCTATACTTAGTAGTATTGTATTGAATGTCGATATAATTATTGTCGATATACAGACGATAAATATACTTCTTGAAAAGGAATCGCCATGCCTGATATCAAAGAATTCACCAAATACCTGCCACTATCAGAAACGACCTGTTACACCATGCTTTGTCTCGCCGCAGAACCGCTGCACGGCTACGCCCTGATGCAAAAGGTCAGTGAAATCAGCCAGGGGACGGTCAGCCTGGGGGCCGGAACCCTTTACACGATCTTTTCAACGTTGGAGAAAGAAGCCTTGATCGAGATGGTTAGCGAAGCCGACCGGCGCAAGGTGTATGCATTGACTGCCAAAGGTAAACAGGTGTTACGACTGCAAATTCAACGGCTGGAGATCATGGTTGGGAACAGCCAAAAAATCAGCCATCTATTGTAGAGATTAAATGGGGAGGAATTTATGAACGAAGCAATGGTTCGCAAAAGCAAGTTTTTTATGCCCTGGCAGGATAACTTACAAGAAGCCTGGTTTGAGGAACTATCGATGCAGGGGCTGCATCTCAAAAATCTCGATTGGTCTGGGTGTGAGTTTGTTCAGGGCAAGCCCCAGAACTACGTTTACCGCCTCGATTATCAGGACTCGCTCAAACAAAACAGAGCAGAATACCTGCGCCTCTTCACTGACATGGGGTGGGAATATCTGGGCGAACTGGAAGGTTGGCAGTATTTTCGTAAACCGGCTCAACCAGGCGAGCAGACAGAAATTTACACCGACCCTGGCACCAAGATTCAAAAGTACAGGCGCTATCTCACCGATTTGGGGATCACGTGGCTCGTTTTTGCAGCTTTTATTACTCCCCTGATGATTGTTTTCCCGATGCCGAAGGGGTTGATCTCGTTGGTGACAGGGTTATTTGTTCTGGGTAGTCTCTATCTACTTGTAATTGTTGCAAAAGTGATCCAACGTATCAGCCAGCTCAAATTATCGTTGTAAGGAATTAGCAACCCATGGAGGTTCCAATGAAAGAAAATCTCATTCGCAAATTCAAATTGTTCCTGCCCTGGCAAGACCGGGAAGAAGAGGCCTGGCTTGAAGAAATGGCGCGCCAGGGATTATGCTTGGTGAAAGCAGATCAATTGGGCCGGTACACTTTCGAAAAAAGCGAACCAAAGGCTTACGCTTACCGCCTCGACTATCAAGATTCGCTCACCGATGAACTGCACTACCTCAAAATTTTCGAAGATGCAGGCTGGAAGCGTATCACCTCTCAGGGAGGCTGGCATTATTTTCAACAGGAAGTCAAGGAAGGCAAAGTTCCCGAAATTTTCACTGATGCGGAGACAAAGATCAAGAAATATGAGCGCGTCAAGGCTCTCATTCTATCCCTGATGCCCCTGTATTTGGTGGTGTTGGTTTTGAATGCTTCAATGCCCGATGGGAAAGCCGGAGGCTTTCAATGGTGGGCAGATGTTTGTGCCAGCGGTTTTAGCATCCCCTTATTTGGCGCACTCCTGATCCTTTCTGGGATCGGCTACTACAAGCTCACTCAACGCATTCAGGAATTGCGCAAGGTATAAAATAGAATACCGCTTACCGAAGTGGATGAAAGCTTCCGAAATTGAGGGTTTTGTGGGCGCGAATCACCCATAAAACCCTCAAATCATAACAAGGTGTTCACTTTCTAATAATTGGTCACGCCGGAGCGCCTATCTTCAGGCGGAGGCCGGGTAGTTCATCTACTATTTCCAATTTCCTCTGCGCAACGCTCGAACTGTTCAAACGCGGTACTGTTCACTGTTATCCTGTTTCGCGAAATCTGTGAATAAAAAATTAATGCAGTATTAACCTGATGGATACTCGTCATTAACCCGCCAACTCCTTGGCCTTGCTACACTTGCGTTATCAATAAACTCAGTATTGCCAAGGAGAGAGTATGAAATCCGTCCGTTTCTTAAGTGTTTTGTCCCTTTTGATTGTTATTGCCTTCCTGATGACGGCTTGTGGCAGCGCGCCGGAAGCCGAGACCCCGACCCCGACCCAGGATTGGGGTACGATCCAATCAGCCGCGGATGGCGGCGGTATGGATGCCCTGGTGGCCGCAGCCAAAGCTGAAGGCTCCCTGAACGTTATCGCTCTGCCCGCCGATTGGTGTAACTATGGTGAGATGATTACCGCTTTCGAAGCCAAGTACGGCATCAAAGTCAACTCCATCACCCCCGAAGCCGGTTCCGCCGATGAATTGCAAGCCATCACCGACAATAAAGAAAACAAAGGCCCCCAGGCTCCGGATGTGATCGACGTTGGTCCCGCTTTTGGCCCGCTGGCTAAAGAACAGGGTCTCATCACACCCTACAAAGTTGCCACCTGGGACACCATTGCCGGTACCAAAGACGCGGAGGGCTACTTCTACACCGACTACAACGGAGTTCTGGTTTTTGAAGTCAACCTGGATGTCATCCAAGATGTTCCCCAAGATTGGGCTGATCTGCTCGACCCGAAATACAAGGGACAGATTGCCCTGGCCGGTGACCCACGCGCCTCGAACCAGGCTGCCCAGACCGTTTATGCCGCTGCGCTTGCCAATGGCGGCTCGCTCGACGACATTCAGCCCGGCCTGGATTTCTTCAAGGAATTAAACACGCAAGGTAACCTGCTGCCGTTGATTGCCAATACCGGCTCGATCGCCAAAGGCGAAACCCCGATCACTTTCCAGTGGAACTACCTGGCCCTGGCCAACGAACAATCCTTTGCCGGAAACCCGCCGCTGGAGATTGTCTATCCAAAGTCGGGCAGTTGGGGTGGTTTCTACTTGCAAGCCATCAGCGCTTATGCGCCCAATCCCGCTGCCGCCCGCTTATGGCAGGAATTCCTGTACTCGGATGAGGGCCAGACCGTTTGGATGAAAGGCTACTGCGCCCCGGCCCGCCTGGCGGATATGCTCACGCGCAATGTCGTTCCGGCTGACCTGCAAGCCAAGCTGCCTGATCCAGCCATCATTAACAACGCAGTTGTTCCAAATGCGGATCAGTTGAGCGCCGCTCGCGAGCTGATCAAAAATGAATGGGACAATGTTGTTGGTCTTGACATCAAATAAAACCCAAAAAAACCACGGCCCTTTTCTCCGCGTGACCCGACGCAAGTCGGGTCACGCATCCTCATCTAATAAAGACATGAATATTCCAACACAGATATACCCTCCCCTTCGCCAACTAAACCGGCGCGAACATCCCCTATGGAATTGGCTGGGACTTGCGCCATTTTTTCTTTTCATCCTGTTCTTCCTGATCATCCCATCGCTCAACCTTTTTAGGGGCGCTTTCATTAATCGCGGCGGTGAGTTTACCCTGGAGAATCTGGGAGTTTTTCGCAACCCTTTTGTGCTGAGGGCTTATCTCTCCAGTTTACAGGTTAGCCTGCTGACCGCTGTGATTGGCGGTGTATTCGGTTTTTTCGTAGCCTACGCCGCAACGGTTGGCAATGCCCCACGCTGGATGCGTAACGTGATTATGACCTTTTCCGGGCTGGCCGCCAACTTTGGCGGCGTTCCGTTGGCCTTTGCCTTTATCGCGACCCTCGGGCGCACAGGGTTTATCACTGCCCTATTGAAGGAAATCTGCTTTTCGGGCGCGGATGGCGCAGCGGTATGCCCGTTTAATCCATACGATAACGGCTTTAGCCTGTATAGTCTGAGCGGATTGGTGTTGGCTTACACTTACTTCCAATTTCCATTGATGGTGCTGACCATCACCCCAGCGCTGGAAGGTTTGAAACGAGAATGGCGTGAAGCCTCCGCCAACCTTGGGGCAAACCAATGGCAATACTGGCGCGATGTAGCCCTGCCGGTGCTGACGCCCTCCATTCTCGGCGCAAGCATTCTGTTATTTGGCAACTCCTTTGGCGCATACGCCACAGCCCAGGCCCTGACCGGCGGAAGCATCCCGCTTGTGACCATCCTTATCGGCCAGCAAATTCGTGGAGATGTGCTTGGAAATCCCAACGAAGGTTATGCCCTGGCGCTGGGCATGGTAGTCATTATGGCGCTCACCATTACGGCGTACACCGTGTTGCAACGGAAAACTTCACGGTGGATAAAATCATGATCAATCAAAAGCGGACGAACGGTTGGACAATCTTGTGGGGAGCGCTCGCCATTCTTTACTTCTTCCTGCCCATGTATGGCACCCTCGACTTCTCCCTGCGGATGAAACGCGGCGAAATTAGCCTGCTGGCTTATGAAATCGTTTTTGCCGACCCGCGTTTTTGGGAAGGGTTTCGCTACTCGATGATCATGGCGGCCATTACGATCCTCGTCAGTATTTTCATTTTTGTGCCAACCATCTATTGGATGCACCTGAAAGTGCCCCAGGCTCGCCCAATCATGGAGATAATCACGATCCTGCCTTTTATTGTTCCTGCTATTGTATATGTCTTTGGGTTGATCCGTACTTTTTCACGTCCGCCCCTGCAATTGACCCTCATCCCTTTCACCACCGACCTGCTGATCGTTACCGGCTATGTTGTCATTTCGATGCCGTATATGTTCCGCGCAGTGGATGTGGGCATGCGCGCCATCGATGTGCGTACCCTTACCGAAGCCGCGCAAAGTCTGGGCTCAAACTGGGCGCAGGTGCTGGTAAACGTGATCGTTCCCAACCTGCGCATCGCCATCCTGAGCGGCGCGTTGATTTGCTTTGCCACCGTCATGGGTGAATTGATTCTTGCCAGTTTCCTTGTCCGCCCAGCGCTGGGGCCGTATATGCAATTGCTTGGCTTGACCAAAGCCTACGAACCGGCGGCTCTGGCAATCATCAGCTACTCGCTTACCTGGTTCAGCCTGGGTTTGATCCAGCTCATCAGCCGTGGCGGCACGCAACAACAATTGACCGGACGATAATATCGGAGTATGCATGGCTCACCTTGAACTGACACACATTCAAAAACATTTTGGCAATACGGTTGCCGTGGAAGATTTCAGCCTTGCAGTGGAACAGGGCGAATTCGTCTCTTTCCTCGGCCCCAGCGGATGCGGCAAGACCACCACCCTGCGCATGGTAGCCGGTTTCGAATTGCCCACCGCCGGACACATTACTATCGACGGTACCGACATTACCACAACCCCACCTAACAAACGCGACGTAGGTATGGTCTTTCAATCGTATGCATTATTCCCCAACATGACCGTAGCTCAAAATGTGGGCTATGGCTTGAAAATCGCCGGTAAGAACAAAAGCGAAATCGACCAGCGCATAAATGAAATGCTCTCCTTGATTCAAATGGATGCCTACGGCGCGCGTTTCCCATACCAACTCTCCGGCGGACAACAGCAGCGCGTTGCCCTGGCGCGCGCTCTCGCCATTCGCCCGCAGGTTCTCCTGCTCGATGAACCACTCTCCGCCCTGGATGCTAAAATCCGCGTCGAACTGCGCCATGAAATCCGCCGCATTCAGCGTCAGTTGGACATCACTACCATCTATGTCACCCATGACCAGGAAGAAGCGCTCTCGTTATCAGACCGAATTGTGGTCATGAGTCAGGGAAAAATGGAACAGGTCGGCACCCCCACTGAAATTTACAACTTTCCTACGACCGAATTTGTTGCCCGCTTTGTCGGGCACATCAACCTGCTGCCTGTCAGCGTGGTGGATGCGGAAAAAGGCGTGGTGCGTTTGGGTGAGCAGGTGGTGCGTGCCGGACGATTCGAGCATCTAAACGGCCGCCCGATGCGTCTGGCAGTGCGCCCCGAGGAACTGAATCCCGGATTTGTAGAGCACGCCAACAACCTGCATGGTGAAGTTGATGCGGTCACCTATCTCGGTTCCATTGTGCGAATCGGTGTACGTGTTGAGGGTTACCCCCTTTCTCTCGATGTCTTTAACGCGCGCCAGTTGAGAATCCCGGTTGTAGGCGAGGCCTACAAGGTCACTTTCCCGATCGATGCTTGCTGGCTGATGGAGCCGGAGAAGGCAAATACTCCTGCATGACCCTTGCAATTTTCGACCTCGATTTTACTTTGCTGGAAGGCGATAGCGAGTGGCTGTGGAGCGAATTTTTGCTCTCGCAGGGAGTGGTAGACGAGGTTTTCACGGCTCAAATTGCGCAGTATTACCGCGATTACGAAGCCGGCGAACTCGATTTTGATTCTTACGAGCGTTTTTTGCTGGTCCCACAGACCCAACTGTCCCCGGAGCGTTTCGCCAATTTGCGGGCGGCATATCTGTTGGAAGTCATCCGCCCGCACCTGAGGCCCCCAATGTTGAAGCGCATCGACTGGCACCGCGCTCAGGGACACACCCTGCTGCTCATCACCGCCAGCAACGCCTCGCTGGCTGAGCCAATTGCCCGCCTGCTCCAAGTTCCCAATCTGATTTGTACCCAAATCGAGAACGGACGCCCTATCGGCACGCCCGCCTTCCGAACTGGGAAAGTGACCCTCTTGCAAGCCTGGCAGAAGAACCAGGGTCTAAGCCTTTCGGGCAGTTGGGGTTACAGCGACTCTCACAATGATCTGCCGTTCTTGCAACTGGTTACGTATCCCGTAGCTGTTACGCCAGATAAAATCCTGCGCTATCATGCCTTTCGGAATGGTTGGCTGGTTTTATAAAAGAAGACAGGCAATTCCCCAGGCGTGCAGTTTAGCCCAAAAGTTATTCAGCACAAATTTGTTAATGTTTTCAGGCTCTTTCGGGTTGGTTGTATAATGGCGACTAGAAAAATTCTGAGGAGAAGGTTATGAAGACTCTGCTGCTAATGCGTCATGGGAAATCCAGTTGGAAGGATTTTAAGAAGGATGAGGATAAGTTCCGACCGCTGACCAAAAAAGGCGTGAGGGATGTTGAACACATGGCCGATTTGTTGGAGGAAAAAGAAATATTTCCCCAGATCATTTTGACTTCCACTGCGAAGCGAGCCAGAGAAACGGCCAACATCTTCTTGGAAGAGTGTCGCGGAGAAATCACCTTTATTGCTCTGGATAGCCTATTTCTGGCTGAACCGCCGGCTCTTATTGAGGTTCTAAAGACTATTCAAGACCAGGCCGAACGGTTGCTGCTCGTTGGCCATAATCCTGGCTTAGAGTGCCTGCTACAGCACTTAACCGGTGCCGTGGAAAGTCTATCTACCTCGAGTATTGCTTGCCTGGAGCTGCCGATCGAACACTGGGAAGACATATCACTTGAGACCCGCGCAGAGAAATGGGAGAAGTGGAAACCGAAAGATCTTTGATGCGTTGATCGATGAATCTGGGAAACATTCAGAAGCCGGTAAAAGCCGGCTTCTGTGTTTTCTTAGGCTTTACCTGATGTTAAACAGTTCTTATCGTGGCGTTGATATCAAGCACGTATAATACAAAACAGAAGAGGATATTATGCTGCTTGAAGAGATGAACGCAATGTATGGCCCCATAGGCATGTTCCATTATTCGACACAACCGAAGCAGTATGTTGCCGCCTCATTTCAATCACTCCTGGATGCCATTGACCAGGGCTGGCAGGTTGAAGAACCAGTATGGGTTATGCCTACTGCTCGGGAAGACATCTGGATGTATTTTATCGTCTTGAAACGTCCTGTCCAATCACAAAGTCGCCGGATTTTTATTCCGGCGCTTCCTGAAGTGGAGCGGTATATGGAACGCAATCACTATCAGGCGATTGAGGGTAGGTTCTGTTATTGGGATGATGAAGATAACAAAATAGATCTATTTTAGCAAAGGAGGGCGGCGCTGCCCGAAAGGGTGTGGTTTCCGCCGCCAAAGGTGATGAAAATATTGGTCAGTAATGATGATGGAATCTTCAGCCCAGGGCTGGTGGCTCTGGCAGAAGTTACTTCCAGGTTTGGTGAGATGAAAATTTTTGCGCCGGATTTCGAACAATCGGCTATGGGGCACGCAATTACGATCCAGCGCCCATTGCAAATCCATCCGGTGAAATTGCTCAAAGGCTTTGATGCCTACCGGGTCAATGGTACACCGGCGGACTGCGTGGCGCTGGGACTCTATCATTGGGGCGGCGCCGATCTGGTTCTGTCAGGTATCAACCTGGGGAGCAATTTGGGTAATGATGTCTGGCACTCCGGTACCGTCGCCGCGGCAAAACAAGGAGTGCTCTTTGGTGTGCAGGCGATTGCCTTTAGTCAGGTGATCAATGGGATTGAACCCACTTTTGAACAGCAAAAACCTTATATTGAGGTAATTATCCGATTGTTGACTGAGGGTCACTCCAGACCGAAATTGGTGAATGTCAACTTTCCCATAGAGCCAAGAGGCATTCGATGGACCCACCAATCTGTGCGTGCCTATAACGGTAAAGTGGTTGCAGGACAAGACCCAATGGGCCGGGAACATTTTTGGTTTTCCGCGATTCCATTAACCGAGCCGGACGAAAACAGCGACCGGTGGGCCGTTGACAATCACTTGGTCTCCATGACCCCTTTGCGATTGAACCTGACCGATGAGGAAGGACTGCAACGGTTGAATGGGATGAATATTATTGAACCCGTTTTGTATCAGGAAAAATGATAAAAGGAAGGCTGTTAGCCCTCGAACCGATATCCACCACCCCGTACGGTTACAATTCGGGCAGGTTGAGAGGGATCAGCTTCGATTTTTTCCCGCAGCCAGCGGACATGAACGTCGACGGTGCGACTGTCTCCAGTAAATCCGTAATCCCAGACATTCTTGAGAATGTAATCACGGGAGATGGCCTGCCCTACATGCTGAGAAAAGAACAGCAATAGTTCGTACTCTTTTGGCTTGACGGCCAAGGGCTGGCCATTTAACAAGATTTCCCGCCGTATTTCGTTGATGGCAAAGTTTCCAAAGGTTTTAAATTCAGCCGCAACCTGACTGGGCTCGTTGGTGACCGTAGCCTTTGCCTGTTCCCGAAGTATGTGGGTCATGCGCAGCCGTGCTTTTATACGGGCCAGCAGCTCCCGCATGCTAAAGGGTTTGCCGATGTAATCATCCCCGCCAATTTCTAATCCGACCACCCGATCAATTTCATCGTCTCGAGCGGTTAGAAAGATGATTGGCATATTCATTTCCTGGCGGATGATCCGGCATATTTCAAAGCCATCCATCCCAGGAAGCATTACATCCAGGAGGATAAGATCTGGTTTAAAACGACGGGCTGCCTCAACGGCATCCTTTCCATCCGCCAAAGCCTCAACTTCATACTCTTGCCGTCTCAACTGATAGGCCAGAGCTTCCAGCAGCGCCGGTTCGTCTTCAACGAGTAGTATACGGTCTTTCATTTCCTTTAGTTTCTCTACTTTCTAATCGTACCATACAAAAGCATTGCCCGTTTAGAAATCAATGCGCTCAGGACTTGAAACCTTTAGATTTTTCCGATTTGGAAACAGGTAGCAAAACCATCCTTCGGGAAGAGTAACTGAAACATGAGTTGTGGGTGTTTTTGGCTACCAGTTTAAACTTGCAAAGAGGTCTGTGAGGGCAGAGGCCTCCAGGCTTGTGCCATTTGCAAGGATGGCGATTCCCAGGCCGTCCTGCGGATAGATGCGCAGAACAGTGGCGAAACCCGGTCCGCCGCCCAAATGCTGGATGTAAGGACGCTCTCCTAATTGGTATTCAGCCCACCCAAGCGGGCGCTCCCCGGGCAGCTCGCCAATGGGCAGCATGGATCGTTTCGACTCTTTAGATAACAGCATCTCGGTTGTCAGCAATGATCTCATGAATGAACCTACGTCTTGGGTGGAGCCAATCAAACCGGAAGACGGGGTTACGTCTAAGTAAGCACGATTCAGCCAAAGCAGCTTCCCTTGTTGTTCTTTAATGAGCGGCTTCATGTCCAGTAGAAAAGGGAGCATGGGCGTATAGATATGGGCAATGGGATGCGAACCATATGCTTCGTTCTTTGCCATTTCCTCTAAATAAAGAAAGCCTGTGTTGTTCATCCCGGCAGGGATTAAGACATGATCGGTAATGTATTGTTCGTAACGCTGTCCTGAAACCGCTTCGATGATGGCTCCTAAGACCATGTAACCCAAGTTTGTATAAGCGTAGTCGCTGCCCGGCAAAAAGAGAAGCTTGTTGTAATCCGGCAAATATTTCTTCACCAAGTCCGTTTGGTTGTAGATTTCGTCTTCATAATGGACCCAGCCAATGATGGCAGGCACAACATCCGGCACACCGGAGGTGTGATTTAATAATTGGCGGATGGTGATTTCTTTAACCGCTTCACCTTTGCGTTCGACCTGGAAAAAGGGCAAGTGCTTTTCAACAAGGTCATCCAAATTTAACATCCCCTTTTCTTGTAACTGCAGGATCGCTATTGCGGTCGGCAGTTTGGTCATCGACCACCAATGATAGGTCGTCTCCAGGTTTGTGGGAGTTTGCGCCGATCCATTTGCCATGCCAAAAGAATTCCCATACACAACTGCGTCGTTTCTCACAACCACTACAGAAAGACCAGGTGGAACTTTGCTATTCGTTAGTTTCGTCAAGTAGGTTTCCAATTCCACCAAGTTGGAAACAGATTTAGGCGGTTTAGGCGGTTGGACCGCAAGAGCCATGATCGACAAAACAAGCACAAGTGCCCCAAAAAGTATTAGGAAAATTTTCATTTTTTTTACCCAAGCCCATTCAAAAAAACATCGATCGCCATCAGATCGATCCTGTGAAAATCCGCTTGAAAGTCGCGCAAGTGAGATAACCGCAGCATGGAAATGCCGTGCATGAGCGCCCAGAGGCTGTAAGTGATCTCTTCAGCATGGACGCCTATTGGGAGTTTAATATCCCCTGATTCTATTGCGGTGGTAACCGCCTGGAAAACCAGGTGGTATGGAGAGTTCATCGAAATTGGCTCATCTAATGATTTGCGGCTCGAAGGCAGGGAATTCATCAACCTGAATTTTGCAGGATTTGAAATCGCAAAATTGATGTACACCAGGCCCAGTTGGCTGACCCGCTCACGGGGTGGCAAAGAGGTGGGTACTTGATTCATCAGGTCAAGCAATTGAGCACCGATCTGCTCACTCAAAGCGAAGAGAATATCATCCTTATTTTTAAAGTATTCATACAACGTGGCTGGGCTGTAATCTGCCTGGCGCGCAAGCTCGCGTAGGGATAGGTTTTCATAGCCATGCTCCACAATTAACTGAGCGGCGACATCCAGAATGGATTGCTGACTTTTCTCGTGCCGTTTTTGGCGGGGTGATATCGTGATCATTTCCGTCCTTTGTTTGATTTCCGAACAATGTTCGGTATTTTACACAAAGAAGCGCACGCTGTCAAGGGATGTGAGCCAACATGAAAACGTGCCGTCAGGCACGTTTT